>JANNQL010000179.1:0-4330 GCA_031400755.1 Pseudomonadota bacterium
CTCTGGCCCTCGATATAGGCCTCGGTCCCGTGTTTCTTCGATTCCTTGCGGACGATAAAGGCAGGTATCGACTCTCTTTCCAGAAAGCTGACCAGGGAGGTGGCGGTGACCAAGGGGTCGGCGCCCAGTGTCATGCCGCCTACCGCGCCGATCTTGTTATCGCTGTTACGGATTACCTCAAGTATTAATTTCCCGCAGAGGTAGGCGCCCTCGGCATCGAGGGTGGTCTGTTTACCGTCGACGTAAAAATCCGACTCACGACCCGAGGTCAGTTTGAAGGACCCTTTACGGTATGATTTCTGTAACAGAATCTCTTTTAAGCGCTGTTTGTCCTGTGGCATATGGGTAGATGAAGGGTAAGGGTTTATAAATTGAGCCTCTTGCAAAAATCGTCACCCCGGCGGAAGCCGGGGTCCAGAGCAGTTACAATTTGCAGTTATTTTAATTTGCGGAAATAATGGCGCAGATTGGCCCGCGCCTCAAGTTTCGGGGTGATGCGACCGTCTCTCGAACTCATCACCACCATGGCGCCGGGGCCATGGCCGGCCAGCACGCAGTCGGAATGGACGATAATGGCGATCACCACCCCGCCGGTCTTGTAGATGCGGCCATAGGAGGCATCGGCGTCGATGATGGCCACCAGGTCGCCCAAGCGCAGGTCGTCCAGTCCGTATTCAAGCACCGTGGGCCGGTCGAAGAGTTGAATGTCGTAGTCGCCGCTGTGGCTGTGGCTCGCGCCGATCCCCGAGCCCATGATCCGGGCCGGGATGGTGTGGGTCACCGGCACCTCCAGGTGCCCATCCCTGGTCTTCTTGAGTTTTAAGAGCTGAAAGAGGGCGGGGTCGAGGTTCATCAGCCGGATGTCCGGAAAATCTAAGGCCTGCAGGCCGCAGCCATGGGACTTGATCTGGATCTTGTCGCCAATCACCAGGAGGTCCAGAACCTCGGGCTCGAAATCGATCAGCACATGCTCGATGCCGCCGTGTTTGCCGGTGACCCGGCCGGTCTTGCCCTTGGCGTCGCCGGAGACCACGGTGGCCAGGTTGCCGGCGCAGGAGAAGATATTCAAGGCCCGGTTCGGCCCCGGCTGGCCGCCGATGTCCTTGAAGTTACTGATGCTGACCCCAGGCTCGACATGATCGGCAAAGAGGCCGCCGGCCAAGTCGCCAATCCGCAGATTGTAAGTGATGCCGCCGACGCCTGGATAGATCTCCGGCACCCCGTCCGGTGACACCCGGTAGGGGTTGATGCCGCCGAGCGGCGAGGTGATTTCACCAATCACCGATTGGCAGACAAGTTTTTCTTGATTAGTCGCGATCATAGCAGGACGTCCTTTCCCATATAATGGCCTGACTGCCGGGCCAGGGCCCGACGAACGGACGGGCATTATACCTGGATCGGGCCCATTCAACAAACTTATTTGTCAGGCCTTGAGATGTTTTGCCTTGGGAGGCTGTTGCCGGAGTTGCGTGGCAGGGCATTGTACCAATCTCCTTCAGAAGGCCATACCAATACTGAAATGCACCACATAGTCGGCCTCGTTCCTGGTTGCGTCCCGGTCCGGATTAAAGGCCAGGTCGAGACGGGCCGGACCTACCGGCAGCATGTACTGTACCCCGGCCCCGACCCCGCTCCGGAAATCGCTGAAGTAGTCCTGCCAGGTGGCCTCAATCAGGGTGTCGGCGTCGAGTGCCAGCGGCGACAGGCCAGCCACCAGGGTCTTGTTGGGCGAGACATTGCCCAGGTCAAAAAAGAGCGACCAGGCCAGGTCTTCGGTGAACTTCTTGCGCCATTCGACGGTGTAGGTGGAAAAGGCGGCGCCGCCTAAGGGATCGCCATTGGCGTCCAGCGGGCCGAGCTGCGAGGCCTGAAAACTGCGCACCGAACTCTCGCCGCCGTTAAAAAAGCGCTCAGCCACCGGAATCGACTGCTGGTCCCCGGTTGGCAGGATGACCCCGGTGTTGAAGCGGAGTCCGACAATGGCGCCACCGGAGAGCGGATAAAAATAGCGTACCCCGGTCAGCAGCCGGTTGTAGGCGATGGTGCCGCCGAAATCAGGGCGGGCGATGGCCAGCGAGACGTTGCCCCGATAGCCGCTGGTCGGGAAGAACATATCGTCTCTGGTGTCGCGGGTCAACTGGCCGGTGAGGGAGGCGGTGTGGTAATTGGTGGCCAGTCCCAGGAGGTCGGCTTCAGGGCCGACGTCGGAGACCACATTCTTGCTGTACTGGTAGCCCATATTCACCGTCAAGTTCTTGTGGAAGGTCTTGAGCAGATAGAGGTCGGCGCCGCTATTTTCCATGGTGAAGGCAGGCTCGGTGCGGTAACGATAATGAAAGGGCAGGCCCACGGTAATATCGCTGCCCAGAAACCAGGGGTCGCTCACCCCGACCTCCAGGCTGCGGCCCATGGTTGAAAACGCCGAGTCAAAGCGCAGGATGCGGCCACTGCCAAAGATATTACTGTCCTTGTAGCCCGACTTTAGCCGCAGAAGCTCGTACGACCCCCAGCCCGGTTCCAGATAGACCTCTCTCGCCTTGCGCTCCTGGACCTTGAGCTGCACCGTCTTGTGGCCAGGATCAGGGCCATCCGTCAGGGTGAGATCGACATAGGAAAAAAGACCGGTCTGATAGAGCCGGCTGAAGCTGTCCCGCTTGTTGTCCAGCCGATACTGCGCCCCCGGCTCCAGTCGCAAACGGCTCTGGATGAAGTCAGGCGTGGTCCGTTCATTGCCGGTGATCCGCACCCCATCGACCACCACTGGCTTACCGCTAACGACGTTGGCAAACAGGCGCACTACACCCTTTTGGTCGTCAAGTTCTTCGCTGACCGTGATCGTGACAGCGGCATAGCCGGCGTTCTCGTAACATTCGTGCAGCCGCGTCTTCAGCACCAGTTTTTGGCGGCGCTGATAGACTGCCCCTTGCATGGCATCGACAATGCCCGCAATCTGCGGCCCGAGGTCTGGCGGCACATCGCCGTGTACTGCAACCTCACCGACCGTGAACCGGGGGCCTTCTTCAATAAATATGGTCAGGCTGATCGGCCCGGTCTGCTCACCGGCCGACTCGACCGTCGCGGCCCGCACCTCGGCCTGCACATAGCCTTCAGCCACATACAGGTTGCGGACATTGCCGGCCAGGGCATTGATCGTCTCGGCGACATAGGGGAAGGTCTGGCCATGGCCCAAGGCCTCAGTGATGGCGGGATCGAGCCCGAGCAGACGGGCCCGGTCCAGACTTTGGTTGCCCTGAAAGACCAGGTCCCAGACCATGAGCTGCCGGCCTTCCTGGACCTTAAAGGAGGCCTGCCGGGCCTCCGGTGCAATTTCATAGTCAACGACGGCGGCAGGATAACCGTTGTGGCGGTAGAGCAATTCCATCTGGAAGGCGGCATCGTCAATGGCGCTGGCGGCATTACTCTGGCTAAGGAACAGCTCAAGCTCCTCTCCTGCTGCGGCCAACAGTTGGGCCTCCGACATCGACTGGTTGCCTGAGACAATAAAGCGCCAGTTCTGGGTCGTGGCGGCCTTCGCCTCCGGGCTGGCGGTCGCGGCCAAGCCAGCAGCCGGGGCGACGCCAAGCAGGCCCAAGCCCAGCAGGACCGTCAGCAGACCGCCCGTTATGATTTGTCTAAATACTCTCATCGACTTAAGTCCCGTCCGTGCGCCCAGTCCCTTGGAACATTTCGCTAACATAGCCTATATTTTCCCCTCTCCCCGAGGGAGAGGGTGGCGCGAAGCGCCGGGTGAGGGGTAAAGTGCCGCCAATATCAATTCCAGATTTTTCAGTACGTCACTGTTCCAGAATCGAAGCACTAAATCAGTTAGCCTGGACCGCAATTCGCGGGCATTCTTGAGGATATGGATGGAATTGGCATGGTGCTTGGTTTGCCCTCACCCTGACCCTCCCCTCGTCAAGCGAGGACTGAACTGAGTCCCAGAGGGAGAGGGAATAGTATCGTAAAGTTAGCGCTTATTCCCGTCAAGGGAGGGGGGGGACTTACCAAAACAATTATGAGCTATAGTGTGCCACTACGGCCTCACCGGAAATGGAAAACCACCCGCATCCCGCCATTATAATAATCCCAGATATCCTTTTCACCGGTCAAATAAAAAGAGGTGTCCGCCTTGCCCCGGCCATCGGCCAGTTTTACCCGGGCATCGACGGTTGGCTCCCCTTGCTGAGTGACGGCCCGGCCGACATCCACCTCCAAGCGATCGAGGAGCAGGGACTGGTCCGCCTTCTCCCCGAACAGGCGAGAAAGCAGGCCGCGACCAAAATAGACCGCCACCGTGGAGACACCTCTGTCGGTCTGCCCGGCGCTGACC
>JANNQL010000180.1:0-3688 GCA_031400755.1 Pseudomonadota bacterium
CCCATACTCAGACTCATAAAAACGAATCTGAGTATGGGCAGAGTCTGCCCGACAAGGTCCTGCGCGGTGACACCATGTTTTTTACCGAACCGGCGGTGGAGGTCTTTCTGAAGATTCACGATCAGCACGCCAGTTGCCCGGTGGCCGACGGCCCGGCTGCGGCTGACGACGGCCAGACTTACGCCCGGGTGATTGCGGTGACCTCCGGCAAGGGCGGGGTCGGCAAGAGCAATGTCGCCTTGAATCTGGCCATTGCCTTTCAGCGGCTCGGCAAGATGGCCCTGGTCCTGGACGCCGACCTGGGGATGGCCAATATCCATCTGCTGGCCGGCATCCAGCCGGCTTACAGTCTGAAGGACCTGCTGCGCGCCGATCTGGAAATTTCGGAGTTGATTACCCAGGGGCCGGAGGGGATTGGCATTGTCGCCGGCGGCTCCGGCGTCATCGCCCTGGCCGACAGCACTGCCGCGCAGCGCTTGCCGCTCCTGTGTGCCCTGGAACGGATGGAGCGCCATGCCGAAATCATCATGGTCGATACCGCCGCCGGCATGGGGGCTGGGGTGCGGGATTTTTTGATGGCCGCCGACGAGGTGGTCTTTGTGCTGACCCCGGACCTCACCTCGCTGGCCGATGCCTATGGCCTGCTGAAGGCCTTGCACGCCAAGGATTTCGACCGGCCGCTCTATCTGATCGTCAATATGGCCAGCTCCATGAAGCAGGCGGCGGACGTGGCGATTCGTTTCTCCAACTGCGCCCGCCAGTTCTTGGGGGTCGAGGTCGACAATATCGGCTATATCCTGCGGGACGCCACGGTGGGGGCGGCCACTGTCCGGCGCAGTCCTTACCTGGTCTTTGATCCGCAGGCCAAGGTCAGCCGCAACACGGTCGCCATCGCCAACGCCCTGCTGCGGGCCGGCAATGAGGACATCCGGCTGCACTCGGCCTTCAAGCGCTATCAGAAGATGATTCAAGAAGCAGGTTGTTAGAAAACAGGTTGTTAGGCTGTAGGTGTTTAGACTGTAGCAACTGAAAAAGCGAGGCATGATGTCGATTTCCTTATGCGGTTCGTTGCTTTTGCTACAGCCTACAGCCTAAACACCTACAGCCTCATAATGATAAACCCTTTCACCCAGATGCTACCACATGCCCCAGTCCGCCCCCTGGGCCGCCCAGTTCGGCCTCCAGAAAAATCCCTTTAAAGATACCATCGACACCAAGCTCTTTTTCCGGACCAAGCAACATGAGGAGGCAACGGTCAAGATCAAGATCGGCATTGAGGACAACCATGCTCTGATCTTGTTGGACGGGCCGTCCGGCACCGGCAAGACCCTGGCCTCCCAGGTGGTGCTGCGCGCCCTCGACCGGGACTTCTTTGCGCCGGTCTTTGTCGCGGTCTTTCCCGGCATGGGCAAGGGCGCGCTTTTAGGGGCGATCCTGGCCGAGCTTGAGGTGCATCCGGCCCGCCTCTTCCATGAGCGACTGGCCCAGTTCCAGGAACAGGCCTTGGCCTATCGGGCTGCGGGCCGGCGTTTGGTGGTCATCATCGACGAGGCCCATTTTTTGGCCGCCGAGTCCCTGCACAGTCTGCGCACCCTCTCCAACCTTGAGACTGACCAGGAGAAACTGGTCACCGTCCTCCTGGTCGCCGAGCCTGGTCTGGCCCGCCGCCTGGCGGCCCCCTCCTATGCCTCGTTGCGCAGTCGGATCACCTTTGCCGTCAGCCTACAGCCCTTGACCCTGGAGGGTCTGGAGCAGTATGTCAAATACCGGCTCTTGAAATGCGGCGGCACAGCCGCGCTGCTATCCCCTGAGATCTATGGCCTGCTACATCAGTTGAGCCGTGGCATCCCGCGCGAGGTCAACCGCTTGCTCTATGTCAGTTTTATCGAGGCCATGGCCGCCGGGCGACCGCTGGACCTGGCCACGGTCCAGGCGGTGGCCGGCAAGCGTGGGGCACTCGATGGCTAAACAGGCTGATCTGCGGCTGGGTATGGCTGCTGATCATGCCCACGTTGGCGAGGGGCTGGCCTCACGCGAGATCGACTTTCTGGTCGGCGGCGTTCCTAGATTGGCACCGGCTGCGGAGGGCGGCGCGCTCTTCCAGCTGGTGAGCGATTTCTCGCCGGCCGGCGACCAGCCGGCCGCCATTGCCGAGCTGGTCGAAGGCCTCAAGGCCGGGGTACGGAGTCAGGTCCTGCTCGGGGTGACCGGCTCCGGCAAGACCTTCACCATGGCCCAGGTCATTGCCTCTACCAACCGGCCGGCCCTGATCATGGCCCCCAACAAGACCCTGGCCGCCCAGCTCTACGCCGAGTTCAAGGCCCTCTTTCCCGCTAACGCCGTCGAGTATTTCGTCTCCTATTACGACTATTACCAGCCCGAGGCCTACATCCCCCAGTCCGACACCTATATCGAGAAAGACTCGGCCATCAACGACGCCATCGACACCATGCGTCACTCCGCCACCCGCTCCCTGCTCACCCGCCACGACGTCATCATTGTCGCCTCGGTCTCCTGCATCTACGGCCTGGGCTCGCCTGACGAATACCGGAGCATGGACCTGGTGTTGAAGACCGGCCAGGATCAGCCCCTGGAGGAGGTGCAGCGGCGTCTGGTGGCCATGCTCTATGAGCGCAACGAGGTCTCCTTTCACCGGGGCACCTTCCGGGTGCGGGGCGATGTCCTGGAGGTCTTCCCGGCCTACGAGGACGAGCGGGCCCTGCGGGTCGAATTCTTCGGCGACACGGTCGAGGCCATCCGCCTGATCGACCCCCTGCGCGGCGCGGTCCTGGCTACTATGAGCGAGGTGACGGTCTTTCCCGGCAGCCACTTTGTCACCTCCAAGGAGCGCCTGGAAATCGCCACCCGCAATATCAAGGAAGAACTGAAGTCGCGCCTGGACGAACTGGGCCGGGCCAACCGCCTGGTCGAGGCCCAGCGTCTGGAGAGCCGCACCGAGTTTGACCTGGAGATGATGAGTGAGCTGGGTTACTGTAACGGCATCGAGAACTACAGCCGTCACCTGACCGGGCGCCAGCCCGGGGAGCCGCCGCCGACCCTGCTCGATTATTTTGCCGATGATTTCATCCTCTTTGCCGACGAGAGCCATATCACCGTGCCCCAGATCGGCGGCATGTACCGGGGCGATCGCTCCCGCAAGGAGACCCTGGTCGATTTCGGCTTCCGGCTGCCGTCGGCCTTGGACAACCGGCCGCTGCGTTTTGATGAGTTTGAGCCCCGCATCCATCAGGCCATCTATGTCTCGGCCACGCCGGGCGACTATGAGCTGGCCCAGGCTGCGGGGCGGGTGGTGCAGCAGATCATCCGGCCCACCGGTCTTATGGACCCGGTGATCGAGGTGCGGCCGGCCGATACTCAGGTCGATGACCTCTTGGAGGAGATTAGGCAAAGGGCCGAGCGCCAGGAGGCGGTGCTGGTAACCACGCTCACCAAGCGCATGGCCGAGGATCTCACCCAGTATTACGAGGAACTGGGCGTCCGGGTCCGTTACCTCCATTCGGATATCAAGACCCTGGAGCGGATAGAAATTATCCGTGAGCTGCGCCATCGGCAATTCGATGTCCTGATCGGCATTAACCTGCTGAGGGAAGGACTCGATATTCCCGAGGTCTCGCTGGTGGCGATCCTCGATGCCGACAAGGAGGGCTTCCTCCGTTCCGAACGCTCG
>JANNQL010000181.1:0-9471 GCA_031400755.1 Pseudomonadota bacterium
CTCTCCCAGCTGAGCTATAGCCCCTTGCACAATTTTCAGAACTTTTACCATAAGGGCTTTTGCTCCGTCAAGGGTTTTCTTGACAGGGGAAAGCCTTCGGTTGGCAATGATGGGTCTAAGGCCCAAATGGCCCTGGCGGCCTTTTGGGTGTCCTACGGTCCGTTTATCTGCCAAGACATCAAACAGATGTCAGTTTGTTCAGTTGATTTATTTTTGTGCTTGGTGTAATTGTTGGGGCTTAAATGCGTTATCGTTATCTTTTAACCAAAATGAAGGGGTTTTGCTGATGTTTTCTCCGTTTGATAAACTGTTCGGCTGGATGTCCAACGACCTTGCCATTGATCTCGGCACGGCCAACACATTAGTCTATGTCAAAGGCAAGGGCATTGTCCTGCGCGAGCCATCGGTGGTGGCGGTGCGGCAGGATGTCCGTTTCAATAAGGTCCTGGCAGTGGGCAAAGAGGCCAAGATGATGTTAGGCCGGACCCCAGGCAATATCAAGGCCATCCGGCCAATCAAGGATGGAGTAATTGCCGATTTCGAGGTGACAGAGGCCATGCTGCGCTACTTTATCAGTAAGGTGCATCGGCGGCGCTCGTTTGTCCATCCTCGGATTATCATCAGTGTGCCGTCCGGCATCACCCAGGTAGAAAAACGGGCGGTGAAGGAATCTGCCGAGTCAGCCGGCGCCCGCGAGGTCTACTTGATCGAAGAGGCCATGGCGGCGGCCATTGGTTCCGGCCTGCCGATCACCGAGCCCTGTGCCAACATGATTGTCGATATAGGCGGCGGCACCACTGAAGTTGCGGTCATTTCCCTGTCCGGTATTGTTTATTCCAGTTCAGTGCGGGTGGCGGGCGATAAGATGGATGAAGCTATCCTCCATCACATCAAGCGGCACCATAATTTGGCGATCGGTGAGCATACGGCGGAGGTGATCAAGACCACGATCGCCGATGTCATGCCAGAGCCTCCCTATGCGACTATGAATATTAAGGGCCGTGACTTGGTCTCCGGGGTGCCTAAGACATTATTGATTGACTCAGAGGAGATCCGGGCCGCCATATCCGAGCAGGTTGACGCCATTGTCGAGGCGGTCAAAATGGCCCTTGAAATGACGCCCCCTGAGTTGTCGGCGGACATTGTCGACCGAGGGATCATCCTGACCGGCGGCGGCGCCTTGTTGCGGAACCTTGACAAGCGTTTGAACAAGGAGACCGGCCTGCCCATCATCATTGCCGACGACCCGCTCTCTTCAGTTGTTTTGGGTTCTGGCAAGGCCTTAGAAAATATCAATGTCCTGCGGGAAGTTTTTATCGGTTAAGCCCGTATGGCCTATGAGCGCAGAAAAAAGACACCCAATCCCATCAGTCGAATTTTACTCTGGGCCATCCTGATTGCTTTGGCCTTGACCGCCATTATCACCACGGTTGGTCGTAAGGAGTTTGGCCTTTCTCATCGCCTGGCCTTGGAGGCCTTGGGCTCGACGCAGGTGGTTTTTACACGGGCGACCCAGTTTGTTTCAGGTATTTGGCATCATTACTTGGATTTGGTTGGCGTCAGTCGTGAAAACGACCGCTTGCGCCAGGAAATCAAGCGTTATATTGCCTTGAACGCCGAATACCGCGAGGCGGTGGCCACCAATGTCAGGTTGAACCAACTGCTTGATTTGGCGCAGAACTTTGACGAACCTGTCCTGACCGCTCATGTCATCGGTCGGGACCCTGCCTTGTGGTTTAAGACCATGACCATTGATAAGGGCATCAGTGCCGGAGTGCAGAAGGGGATGCCGGTGGTAACGGTGGAGGGTGTGGTCGGCCAGGTGATCAATGTTTCGCCCCGCTACGCCAAGGTCCTCCTGGCGACTGATCCCAATTCCGCAGTAGACGCCATTGTCCAGAGCAGCCGGGCGCTGGGGATTGTCAAGGGCGATGGCCATGGCTATCGTCTTGATTATGTCTTGAAGGACAGTGTAGTTAACCAAGACGATCTTGTTGTCACCTCCGGCATGGGCGGGGTTTTCCCAAAAGGGCTGCTCATCGGCCAGGTGGTGGAGGTGGGCAAGGACCGGCGTGGGATGTTCCATACGATTACGGTGCGGCCAGCGGTCGATTTCCGTGAGCTTGAATATGTGACCATCATCCTCCAGGCGAGTTCATTGGCTGATTGAGCTGACTGCGCCATGCGATTTCTTCTTCTCTTCTTTCTGGGCATTTTCTTTATCGCCCTGCAATCCACAGTCTTTCAAGCCTTTCCCGAGTGGATAGGTATTCCTGACCTGCTTTTTTTGTTGGTGGTCTTTCTCGCCCTGCACTGTAGATCAGTGACTGGCGGCCTGCTGACTTTGCTGTTTGCCATCGGCGTCGAGGTCTTTTCCGGCTATTTTCTTGGCCTTTATGCTGTGGCCTATCTCCTGGTTTTTTTCATTATCAAGGGCTTGTCGGCCAAATTTGCCCTGAGTGAGGAGGACCATCAACCATCGCTTGCCGCCTTGGCCTACATCTTTGTCAACGCCTTTGTCTATCTCTCAAGCCTCATGCTGGCGGATGAAAGCCCGAACCCCTGGGGTTGGGGGGGTATTCTGCAACGGGTGCTGATCGTTACAATCCTGGCGATTCCGCTAAGTCGATGGTTTTCTTCTTTGATGTCATGGTGTGACCAGACGCAGGGCCTCCGTCCTTTTTTTCGTCAGAAGAAAGGGAATCAATATAAGGCAGGGGTCTGATCCATGCGGCAGTTGATTTCCAGGGCCGATCAGATCAATGAAGCCGAACTTCTCACCCTGAAGAAGCGGCTGAAATGGGCCTCCATTGTCTTGTTGGCCTTTGCCATCATTCTGGTGACGCGGCTCTGGTTTTTGCAGATTCTCAAGGGCAAAGAATATTTCGAACTCTCCGAGAATAATCGGATCAGGTTGCACTGGCTGAATGCCCCCCGTGGCATGATTGCCGATCGTCAGGGGCGACCGTTAATTGCCAACCGCCCCTATTTTAACGTCACCCTGGCCCGGGAAGATGCACCTAACCCGGCCGATTTGTTGAATCGATTGGCCACCATCCTGGAGGTCGATGTCAATGAACTCCTGGGCCGCATCCGCGAGGGCGAGGACTATCCCCGTTATGTGCCAATCCTGCTTAAACAGGATCTTGACTGGAAGAAGCTGGTAGCGATCGAGAACCATCTGTATGACCTGCCAGGGATCCGAATTGATGTCCTGCCCTCTCGCGAATACTTTTACGAAAATCTGGGATCGCATCTCTTCGGGTATCTTGGTCAGATTAATGAGAAGGAATTGGCCGATAACGAGGGGGAATACCAGCGCAACGACCAACTGGGCAAACTGGGCCTGGAGCGAATTTACGAGGAGCAGTTGCGGGGGGAGCCTGGACGACGCTATCTTGAGGTTGACGCCCAGGGGTTTGAACAGCGTGAAGTTTCGGTTCAGCAACCATTGCCGGGCTCTGATCTGAAATTAACCATTGATCGTGATCTGCAGGATGTGGCGGAAGATGCCTTGGGTAGTGTTGCTGGCGCCGCAGTAGTCATGGAGGTGGCGACAGGGCGGATCTTGGCCATTGCCAGTTCCCCACCCTTGGAGTTGAACAAGTTTGTGGGCGGGATTTCACGCAAGAATTGGGACGCCATGCAGGCCGATGAGTTGAAGCCCCTTACCAATAAGGCCACCCAGGGGCAGTATCCGCCCGGCTCGACCTATAAGATGGTGGTCGCCTTGGCTGGTTTGAGCGAAGGGGTGATCAACGCTGACACCACCTTTTTTTGTAACGGGGCGATGAAGTTCAAGGACCGGGATTACCATTGCTGGAAAAAGCATGGCCACGGCACGGTCAGCCTGGAAAGGGCACTGGCTGAGTCCTGTGATGTTTTCTTTTATAGCGTGGGTATGCGGGTTGGGGTTGACAAGTTGGCGCAATACGCCAAGAGTCTTGGCCTGGGGCAGCCCACGGGCATCAACTTGGAGCATGAAAAAGGCGGGGTGGTGCCAAGCTCTGACTGGAAGAAGAGACGCTTCAATCAGCCCTGGCATGAGGGTGAGACCATGTCGATCTCAATCGGTCAGGGCTATGATCTGGCCACGCCGCTACAGATCTGTCAGATGACCAGCACTTTGGTCAATGGCGGCATTCGTTACCGCCCCCAGATCATTGAGGCGATCATGGATGCCGACGGCAAGGTTGCCAAGGGCTTTGAGCCGATTGTCGACGGTCAGGCCTTGGGTAAAGCCCATTCCCTGAACCTGATCCGGGCCGGCATGGTGGCGGCGGTCAACACCCCGCATGGCACGGCCGGGATCGCTAGATCTAGCACGATCTTGGTCGGCGCCAAGACCGGCACGGCCCAGGTCGTCAAGGTCGAGCAATACAAGCATCTCAAGGAAAAAGATATCCCATACAAATATCGGGACCACGCCTGGTTTACTTGCTTCGCACCGGCGGAAAAGCCGGAGATCGCCATTACCGTTCTGGTGGAGCATGGACTGCATGGCGCCACCGGGGCCGGGCCTGTCGCCAGAAGATTGTTAAAGGAGTATTTTAAGGGAATTCGCTTGACCAAGCAAAAGGAAGGTGAAGTGGAAGATGAGGGGGTAGAGGACAATGTTGCGCTTTGACCGGCGGCTTTTCCTGCATTTTGATTGGGCCTTGCTGGTTACGCTGCTCGCTGTCGTCGGTATATCCCTCATGAATCTGTATAGCGCCTCGCATGTCGGCTATCTCGGGACGCCGCCCTATGTCAAGCAGATCTATTATTATCTGGCAGGCGGCATGTTGATGCTGGCGATCATCAGTTTTGATTACCGGCGCTTGCTAAAACTGAACTACCTCATCTATGGCGGCGTTGTCGTGCTGCTGATCGCAGCCATGCTTTTTGGCAAGACAACGATGGGCGCCCAGCGCTGGATTAACCTTGGGTTTATCAAACTGCAACCCTCGGAGCTGGCCAAATTATCCATGGTCATCACCCTAGCCAGTTACTATTGCCGCAAGGACACCGGTAAGGGCTTTCGCCTGCTGGAACTTATTCCTCCGGCCGCATTGCTCTTGGTGCCATTTGCCTTGATAGTCGAACAGCCGGATTTGGGCACGGCCTTGATGCTGGTCTTTGTCTTTGTATCCATGACCTTGTTTGTCAAGCTGCGGATTGGCACGGTGATCATCTTGCTCATGCTCATCGTGCCATTGGTCCCCTTGGCTTGGAAACATGGGCTCAAGCCTTACCAGCGCCAGCGGGTGACGACCTTGTTCGCTCCGGAAAATGACCCGTTGGGGGCGGGCTATCACATCATGCAGTCAAAGATCGCGGTGGGGTCTGGGCAGACCTTTGGCAAGGGGTATCTGGCCGGGACGCAGGTCCATCTTGATTTTTTGCCGGAGCGGCATACGGATTTCGCTTTTTCGGTCTTGGCTGAGGAGTGGGGGTTTGCAGGGGCGGTCTTTTTTCTGTGTTGGTATTTCTTTTTGGTCTTTTTGGGATTGAATGTGGCGGGGGCGGCCCGGGACAAATTCGGGGTGCTACTCGCCTTTGGCGTGACTTCGCTGCTGTTCTGGCAGGCCTTTGTCAATATGGCCATGGTCCTTGGTCTCCTGCCGGTAGTCGGGATGCCCTTGCCCCTGTTCAGTTATGGGGGGTCCTCGCTCTTGACCAATCTGGCCGGGATTGGCATTTTGCTCAGTGTCAGGATGCGTCGGTTCAGCAGGGGGGGGGAGTAAGGGCTGAGGTCAGTAATGGGGTCGAACTGAACGAAATTGGGGGTGCTCGAGCAGTGATAGTCTTATTACTGCCACCCCTGTTCGCCGATGAGCGGCACAAAGCGGACCAGTTCTATGGTGCTGTGCTTGATCTGGCCTTGGCTTTTACTGATGACGACCAATTCCTGGCCCTGTCGGTCCCCTACCGGCAGCACCATGATGCCGGGATCGGCCAGCTGCGCAAGGAGGGCCTCGGGGATGCTGGGGCCAGCGGCGGTGACCATGATCGCGTCATAGGGGGCATTGGCCTTCCAGCCCAAGGTGCCATCGTCTACCTTGCAGATGATGTTTAAGTAGTGCAGTTGGTCGAAATTACGGCGGGCCTTGATCATCAAGGGCTTGAGTCGTTCGACGGTATAGACCTTGGCGCAGAGCTGGGAGAGGACGGCGGTCTGATAGCCGCAACCAGTGCCTATTTCAAGGACAGTGGCCTCTGGCCTGAGCTGTAAGCTCTGGGTCATCAGGGCCACGATATAGGGCTGGGAGATGGTCTGCCCCTCGCCGATGGGCAGACTGAAATCGCCATAGGCCTGGCCGCGGAGGGCGTCTTCGACAAAGAGATGGCGGGGGACAGTTTCCATCGCCTTAAGGACGTCTGGGGCATTGATGCCGCGGGGGAGCAGCTGCTCTTTGAGCATGCGCCCTCTGGCCGTGGCGTAGTTAGTCGGCATCGGGCTTGGGGCCGATATCAATATGGGACTCTTTGAATTCTTCCTCAGTGAACATCCGATACTGGCAGGCATCGACGATTTCGCCACGGAAGACCACTGTCATGACGTCATACTGTTCGGTGCCCAGTTTTTGACCGATATACGGCGTCTTGCGCAGCAGGCTCTTGTTTTGTTGAAAGTACGTCCATTCTTCATTGCCATTGGCAAGGGTCTGTTTTTTGTCAGGCTGACCCAGGTAGGCGTGGATGTTCTGCTTGGTGGATTGCTGCGGCGTGATCAGGCAAGCATCTGAGGCCAGATGTCTGACCTGCTCTTTTGATGAGCAGCCGACGCTAACTACCATGAGGGCAAGCAAGCCGAGCAGAGTTGTTTTTTTGAAAAGGTACATAATGAGACCTCCATGTTCCCTTTGTCTATGTTGTGATTACTGGTACCCAAGCCGATAAGATTAACAGTCCAGACGTTTTAGCCTGATCCTCGTTATTTTGCAAGGGTTGACCAGGTAGAGACGCTTGTTTTTTCAGTTCTGGAAAAGGGTTGACGCCAGCATTGATGACTTGGCAGGGTCGGATAATTTCTTGACGGGGTTGCGGAGACTGTTTTATGATGTCTAAGGCAAACTGTTTGCGAGACTATCACAGTTAGTGTAAACCGATAAACTGAGCAGTTAACATTCACTGGGGGCGAGGGGAAAAAGATGCTGTGTCCAAAATGCGGATTTATCTCGTTTGATCACCTTGCTGTCTGTGGGAAGTGTAATAACGATCTGTCTGGGATCGGGACAAACCTGCATGGGACGGCGGTGGATGTGGAGGGCCGGTTTTTTTTAGGCCAGGCCCTAAAGGAGGACTTAGGTCCTCATGAAGATCAGCCGGAAGGGACGGCGTCATCAGCAGTTGCCATTGATGTTCCGTTTGAGCAAGAACAAAGCGTTGACGCCGCCGAGGAGATGGGGTCCGCTACTCCAGATTTTAGGCAGGAGGCTGCCACAGAGGTCTTCCTCGCCGACGAACCTCCGGCGCTGGAATTTGAGCTTGATGAGATAACTCTTGTCGACAGTTCAAGCGTTGGTGTTGCCAGGACCGAAGAAAAGGCGGTGGGGGAGGGTGTTGACGCTGAAGAGGCTGAAGTGACGCTGCTTGATTTTGGTGGCGAAGATGGTGGTGGCCAGGAGGATGCCTCTTTGTCCGAGGATGAAGCGGAGATTGATGGAGAAGCTTTGGGGATTGACACCTCAACTCTGACCCTGGACTCTTTTGAAGAGGAGGCTGCTCAGTCTGCCAGCAATGAGGAGTCGGTCGATGAGGAGCAGTCTGGACAATTGACCATTGATCTTAACGCGATTGATCTTTCCGATCTGGTGCATAGTCAAAGTGGGGATTCTCCTGGCCGTGAAGAGGCTGGTTCTTCAGCAGAAGATGGGGGGCTTGATTTTGAAGATACCATGGACCTTTCCCTCTTTGTCGGTGAGACCCACGAGGTGTCGCCAGTCGATCTTGAGCAATCATCCATGGAGAAAGGTTCAGACCCCATTGACTTGTCCTTGGTGGATGAGGCCTTGGTTGATCTTGCGGTGGACCATGGCCGGCAAGAGAAGACCTTCCAAGAGGAAGAAGGGCATTCGGACATCTTGGAATTGAGCATGGAAGACAGCAGCAAATAGGGGCTACGTGTGAGTGCTACGGCAAGTTGTCCCCAAGTAAACGATACGGATAAATCGCTTGACATACGAGCGGTCCTCAAATATATTGCCGGCTCTGTTGTGCCGAGATAGCTCAGTTGGTAGAGCAGCGGACTGAAAATCCGCGTGTCCCTGGTTCAATTCCTGGTCTCGGCACCAGTAAATTCAAGGGGTTATGGCATATTTGTCATGACCCCTTTTTTGTTATGTGTGAGAATCTGTGTGAGACTTTTCTCTAGCTTGTTCATATGTAAGCATTGCAGTTCTCTCTGCATCACCTATGGTGTGCAGGTAGATTTCTGTAGTGCGCCGATTCTCATGCCCCAAGATGCGCTGAATTGTCCCGATAGAAACATTACTATGCTCCAACAGGGATGCTCCAACAGGGATGCTCCAGCATGTCGTAAGGCATGAAACCGGAAGTACTTCACTTCAGCTTTTCGGCACAAAGTGGCCATGAATTTTTTCCGCTCAATAAATGGCCCTTCCTTCCAATCGTTTTCCTTACTGCTCCAATATCGGTGCCAAAAAACCCAAGTCTTTTCATGCTCTCGCTCCTCAAACCTTCGCGTGAGAATTTCATACAGCTTTAAGGTCATCGGAACTCGTCTTGGTGTAAGATGCCCACCTTTCTTTTTGCGAGTGTAGAGGATCACGACTTTCGCATTTAGGTCAACATCATCCCAGGACAATCGGTTAATCTCACTTACCCTGGCCATTGTCTCACGAATAGCCCATAGGTAATCCTGGACATCTGGAGGGGCTAGCTCAATCACCTTGTCAATATCCCCAATAGATGGGACATATTTTACTCGTTTTTCAACTGGAAGGAAGTCAAGTCCGTCCGAAGGGTTGGCGACGATCAGCGACTTTCTTTTGCCATAATTGAACATGGACCGTAGATACCTGATTTCCTTGTTTGCTGTGAATGATGACACTGCGTTTCTTTCAAGGATAAAGTCTTCAAGTTGCCGCTGACTGATCTCTCCGCATGTCAAATGTCCCCAACGTTTGGCCCATCGTCTTGCCATGTACCGATATTCGCCATAATGACGTTCTGAATTATACGCCTTTACATGGTCAAGGCGCATATTAACTAACTCCAAAAAGTTCATGTCGGTTGGCTCCTGCACTATCAATACAGGATGTTCCAGTTCCTCCCTCTGTTTTGCTTCGGCCTTTGTGGCCTCTTTTTTTGTCTTGAACCAGGCTTCTGTGTACCTGATCCCCTTCCGGGTGAAGTCGAATCTCCACCCCTTTCCCTGTACTGAATAAACGCTCATAAAGGTCCTTCTTTGATGGAAAGAATAAAGACCCTCCGAGCTTCACACGGGGCATCCGGTGTTTATGGCCA
>JANNQL010000182.1:0-34177 GCA_031400755.1 Pseudomonadota bacterium
AATATCTCCTATAGTGAAGATATTATACCATAAACAACCAGTATGTTAATTGAAAAATGCAATTAACTGCACAAAATAACAAACAAATTTTCATCAAGTAGGGCGGCTGGCCATTGGCCATAAACTTCGGATGCACCCGTCAATGCGCTGCAATCGAAGCGCGTATTCTAGCTGAAATCCTGTCTGTTATTCGCGAATCACGGATGTATTGCCACCATCCCATGGGGCCAAGTTTAATGAAAGAGGCCAATAATAGGCCAAATCTGGTCTTTGCACCATGAATCCGGGCTGCAAGTGCCGTATTTACTTGAATAGAAAACAAGGCGCTCTGTTTGATTATTTTTTGGCCTGAGCCTTGGACAGCCGGACAATCCACATATCTATTTAAAACAATCTCCAGCTGCCGTTGAAATCCGCTAATATCAAAGCTGCGCTGCACCGTTTGGGAGTGGGAATGGATTCGGAATGCCGCAAGATGTCGAGGGTAATAAATAGTTTTTCTTTCTCCTAATTTTAACCAAAAATCCCAATCGGCAGTATACCAGAGTGATTCATCAAGCCCTCCGAGGTGTAGTGCTGTTTTCCGCTTAAAGACCGGGCTGGGGATTGCAATAAAATTTTGGATGAGCAGCCGCCTTCTAAGCAATTCCGAGCCAACAGGACCTATGCGTTTCGGCAAAGGGCACTGCCATGGACCGACCGAATTCCCTTGACGATCCACATAAATGGCAGGAGATAAAAACAATTCGGCGTCAGGGTATTGTTTTGATAATTCTTTTATGGTTTGCAGACGATTGGCCAACCAAAAATCATCCTGGTGCAAAAAACAGGCGTAGTCGCCAGTTCCGAGGGAAAGCGCCAAATTTGAATTGGCCACCCAGTTACCAGTTCGTTGGACGTGCTTTAAGATTATGGGGATTTTATCGGAAAAGGAGTTAATGATTTGGATTGTGGAGTCGGTTGAGCCGTCATCGACAACAATGCATTCAAGGTCCTGTTCTTCTTGCTCAACAACAGACTGTAGAGCCTTGTCCAAAAACAGCTCGCCATTATAGGTCGGAATTACAACAGAGAGCCATGGTCTTGGCATTTTAGAGACAGTCCATATTTTTATTTTTATATCTTGATCACTGCCAGCCAACCGCCGCTGATTAGTTATTTTTTACATTTTTCCGCAATATCTTGAAGGCTATTATTTCCGGTGCAATTTTAAAATACTGAGAAAAAAACTGGAGAAAATTACCTGAAAAGAAAAAAGTAAAAAAATGATGGCCGGGACCACCTTTTTTAATTTAACTAAGTAGGCCAATTCACCATATCCGGTCTGTTTCCAGAGGATCAATGCCTGCACGAGCAGACTGGAACCAAGACCAAAAAATAAAATTCCGACCAATATTCCGACTTCTAACGGAAAGACCCGCAAAAAAATATTAATTTTTTTGTCGTCAGGCAGAAAACCCTCGGTAATCGCAAACACCTTGGCAAACAGATAAAAAGAAATCATCTGAAAACCTATAAGGATCGACATTCCTGCTACTAAGAGGGTGTTTGACTCAAGGCCGATATGCCCGACAAAAATCGGCCCCATCATCAATCGTAGAAATACCAAAGCCCCAATGACCAGAAACAGCATCCCTGGCAATAAAAACAACCAGCGAGGCGAATACATAAGCATAAATCGGAGATGCCGCCAGCCGTCTCGCCAGCTTCGCAGATGAGGTGGACGTAACCGGCCATCACGGTGCAATGTTATGGGAATCTCCGTCATTCGCAATTTTAACAAGGTTGCCTTAATGACCATTTCAGAGGCAAATTCCATGCCGCTGGTATGGAGATCCATTGAGTCAAAGGCTGCCTTGCTGAACCCGCGCAAGCCGCAGTGGAAATCAGTCATTGGCGACTTAAAAAAAACCTGCCCGACACAGGACAGCACCGGGTTGCCCAGAATTCGGTGTTTCAGAGGCATTGCGCCAGGCATGATGACCCCTCCCCCTTTGGGCAACCGACACCCCATCACTAACTCATATCCCATCCGTAGTTTTTCAACAAAACGAAAGACATCGCCGAAATCATAACTGTCGTCGGCATCACCCATTATCACATATTTACCTTTTGCGGCCGAAATTCCACCTCTCAGGGCAGAGCCATACCCTTTTTCTTTAATGTTGATCAGCCGTGCGCCGTTTCGTATGGCAATGTCTTGGGAGCCATCGGTACTGCCATTATCAGCGATAATAATTTCGGCATCAATGTTATGCTTATCGATTGATACTTGCGCTTTTCTAATGCACCTTTCTAAGGTTTCTGCTTCATTTAAGCAAGGCATTACAATTGACAGCTCAATATCTTCCGAGAAATTGTTATTAGTCACTCTTCTCCGATTTCTATTATAATATTTAAGTTAGTCTCATGTAATAGCTTGTTCTGATCAGAATCAGAATTCATCGAATAGTTGTCCGCTATGCCTTCTCCACCACCCTTTTCATGGGCAGATCATCAAGCTCATCTTTGGCGTGAAAAACCAGCTCAAACTTCTTCGACAGCACTTCAGTAAGCTGCTCAGTGGCCCCTTTGTTCGGCAGAGTCACCCGGATCGCGACCTGTTTTATGCCATCGTCACCCGTATCCTCGTATGAAGTCAGAATACTGATGATCCTGGCGTCATTTTCACGAAGGACCTTGACCACTTCAGTCACCGACCCCGGCGCATCCGGCAGATTAAAGACATATTGAGTGGCGCCATCCTTGATGCCGGTGGCATGGATAAAGCCCAAAAGCACATCGGTTTCGCTGAGGATGCCGCTCAAATGGCCTGAATCATTGAGGACAGGGATGCCGGAAATCTTATTTTCCAACATGATCATGGCCGCCTTTTCCAAGGAGTCGGTCATCTTCATGGTGATCGGATCCTTGGTCATTACATCCTTAACCTTCATTTCCGACAGCAGATAATAAAGCTCGTGGATGTCAAGCGAGGTGGTCTTTGAGGGCGAGGCCTCCTTGACATCCCGGTCGGTGATGATGCCTAATAATTTGCCATGGGACACCACAGGCAACTTCCGAATATTGTTCTCCTTCATGATTCTGGTTGCCCGCATCAAAGAGGTGTTTTCATCAACCGTCAAAACATCTTTTGCCATCCAGTCCCTAATTAACATCGTCCTCTCCCAAAAATTTTGGTAATTATGTTTCTCAATGATAAGATCATCGGCCAGTAGTGCATAAGAGCTATCCTGATGCTACGCATAACAAGCCTCGGCATCAATCTATCAAATAGCTCTAATTTATTTTAAAATATTGACTTCAGTCTGGCAAGCTAGGAGTGACAATCTCCAAAAAAATATTGCAATTGACTAAAACTGCCGTTAAGAAAATGGCACACCCGAGGCTCCCATTGTGCACTGTCCTCCTTCCTGTTCCCCTTCGACTTAAAATCCCTTGAACACTCCGCTGCCCGAACCAATCATCGACACTCTCCTCTGCCATCTGAGCACCGAAAAAGATTTTGTTTTTTTGGAAACCAGCAAGCCCACTGACGAAGAAAAAAATTCCCTCTTGTTCACCAAGCCCTTGGCTTGGCTCACCTTCAGCGCGGGCCAAGACATGAAGACTTTTTTTGACACGGCCCAGAGCTATCTCAATCAAGGATATTTTTTGGCGGGCTGGTTTGCCTATGAATTCGGCTATGCCCTGGAGCCAGCCCTCCAGCCCCTACTTGCCTCTCTGGGGAATGTCCCCCTGGCCCGGATCGGGGTCTATCGCGCCCCTTTCATTATCGACCATTCCTGCCCATTCCCGGAAAGTCTCCCCCTGCCCTTTACCGATTGCCCGAGTCGGTCATCAGGCGAGTACCAAATCACCAATCTGGCGCCCAACCTTTCTCCTGCCGATTATTTCAAAGATCTTGCCCGAATCAAGGACTATATCGCGGCAGGAGACACCTATCAGGTCAACTACACACTCAAACTCATGTTCGACTTCACAGGCAGCCCCGAGGCCCTGTACAAAGAACTGCGCCGTAACCAGCCAGTAAGCTATGCCGCTTACTTAGACCTTAACGGCGACAGAATCCTGTCGTTTTCGCCAGAACTCTTTTTTCGAAAAACCGAGCGCCAATGTCTGGTCCGCCCCATGAAAGGCACCATGCCCCGAGGACGCGATGCGCGGGAAGATCAACAATTCGTAGCTAGCCTGCAAGACGACCCCAAAAACCGCAGTGAAAATGTCATGATTGTTGACCTGCTTCGCAATGACTTAGGGAGACTCAGTTCCATGGGAGGCGTTACCACGACGTCCCTGTTCACGGTGGAGACCTACCCTACCCTCCACCAGATGACCTCCACCATCACCGGCCAAATGGCTGACCACGTAAGCCTTACCGACCTATTTAAGGCCCTGTTCCCCTGCGGTTCGGTCACCGGCGCCCCCAAGATCCGAACCATGGAGATCATCCATGAACTGGAGCATCGTCCACGAGGCGTCTACACCGGCGGCATCGGCTACCTTGCCCCGACCGGGGATGCCGTATTCAACGTCCCGATCCGCACCATCGTGCTTAACAAAAACCGAGGCGAAATGGGCATCGGCTCAGGCATTGTCCATGATTCCAAACCTGAGGCAGAATGGCAGGAATGCCTGCTCAAAGGCAAATTCCTGTGCAACCCAAGACCAGAGTTTCAGATCATCGAAACCATCCTCTGGCAGCGGGACACCGGGTTTTGGCTCCTAGACCGCCATCTGGCACGACTCGCCGCCTCCGCTGACTATTTTGACTACCCCGCAAACCTCAACGCCATCGAACAAGGCCTGCAGGAGGCCACCAGCACATGGGAAGCCGCTAGCGTCAAAGTGCGACTCCTGCTGCACCAGGACGGCCAGTTCTCAATCAGCGCCAGCCCCTGCAATCCGCCGACGGCGCTTGACCTGCCAGCGCCAACCGCCGGTACGGCAACACCCCCCCTGCCCCGCATCACCGTCAGCAACCAAGCCACGAATTCAACCTGGCCCTTTCTCTACCACAAGACCACCCGCCGCGACCTCTACAGCCACGAACGGCAGCAGGCCATTGACCAGGGCTATTACGAGGTCATCTTCACTAACGAAAAAGGGGGAATCACCGAAGGCAGCATCAGCAATATCCTGGTCCGCCAAGACCGACATTTATTCACCCCACCTTTACACTGCGGACTACTGGCCGGAGTCTGCCGGGAATTCTTACTATTGAACCATCCGGGATTGATTACAGAAAAAATCTTGCACCAGGAAGACCTGCTCACCGCCGATGCCATCTATCTGACCAACTCCGTCAGGGGAATTGTCCAAGTCTGCCTCTAAGCCGTTGTAACAAGATAACCTAATCATTAAGGATAGCCAAATCGGCATTAGGAGCCGTAAAGGAATGGTCAGAATTGCACAAGTTATTTCGTAACGGCTCCTAATTCAGCCGCCCTGACTGATGGCGCGGATCAGATCAGTCTTGCCAATCACCCCGACCAAGGCCCCTGCAGACACCACCGGCAGGGTGTGGATTTTCTTTTCCGACATAATCGTGGCGATATCACTCAAGGGGGTATCCTCCGTCACCGTCACCAATTCACTGGCACAAATATCGCGCACAGTCCGGCCCGTCATCTTTTTGATCTCCTGATCCATCTTCTGCGGACTTTCCAAAAATAAAACCGAGTCAAGAATCGAAATCACCGTCGGAATATGGACATTCTTGCTCTGATCGATCAAATCGCTTTCCGTGACCACCCCCAACAACTTCTGATCGGCATCCACTACCGGAGCCCCACCGATCTTATGGGTCAGGAGCAAGGATGCCAAATCTTTCACCGACAAGTCTGGATTCACTGTAATTACTTGCCTTGTCATAATATCTTTTGCCGTTAGCATCTCAGATCTCCTCAGTTTGTAACTCAAATAAATTATTCGCCCAAGGCGATTTCTTGAAAAGCAGCAGGCAACTCCGCCGCCATCTCCGAGGCCAGAAAACCGCCCCGCCCTCGGACCCTAGCCAGCCGATCAGCGGCCAGTCCATGGACAAAGGCACCCAAGCAGGCGGCATCCCAAGCGGCAACGCCCTGCGCCATGAGAGCGCCAATCACCCCGGCTAAAACATCGCCCATGCCGCCAGCGGCCATCCCCGGATTGCCGCTGGAATTAATGGCAAGCCGCCCGTCAGGCCCAGCAATAACAGTGGCCGCCCCTTTCAGTAGCAAAACCACCCCATTCTCCTTGGCATAGGCACTAGCCACCGCCAACCTATCTGCCTGAATCTCCTGGATCGTCAGCCCGGTCAAACGGGCCATCTCGCCAGGATGCGGGGTTAGGACCCGGGCTGCCTGACTGGCGCAAACGGGGAGCGATTGGCCGAGGGCAGTCAAGGCATCGGCATCAACCACCATCGGCAGACAAACCTCACCATATAGCCGGGCAACCAGATCGGCCGTCTCGGCGTCTGTCCCCAATCCCGGCCCCAGCACCAAGGCATCCTTGCCCGCTAAGGCCTGGGCAATGGCCACATAATCCTCTCGCCCCAAAAAATAATCAGAGGCCAACGGGATCGTCATCGCCTCCAACAGACTGGCCTCAAAAATTGCATCCAATTGCTGCGGCACCCCAAGGCTGACAAGGCCGACCCCGGCCCGCAAGGCGCCCAGCGCCACCAAAAGGGCCGCCCCGGTCTTGCCCTGAGACCCGGCCAGCACCATAAGATGGCCAAAGGTACCCTTATGGCTGTGAGTCCGCCGCGGCGGCAACAGACGAGCAATACCGCTTGACTCCAACAGCTCAGTCTTAAGCCCGGCCTCTTCGACAATCTCCAGCGGGATACCGATATCGGCAACTTCAAGACGCCCAACATACTCAGCCCCAGGCTGGATTACCTGGCCGGGTTTGGCCAAGCCATAGGTGACGGTAAGACCGGCCCGCACACAGAGCCCGAGAGGCTTGCCATCATCACTATTCAAGCCGGAGGGGATGTCAACAGCTACAATCGGTAGACCGGACTGATTCATCAGCTCGATCATCGTTGCATAATGGCCTTCGACCCGCCGGGTAAGCCCCGTACCGAAAATGGCGTCCACCAGAAAATCCGCCTGCATGAATCCACTCTGACAGGCCTGCGCCTCTTCATTATTGCCAACTTCCACTATGCCGAGCTGCAGTTTCTGGACAATCCGCCAATTAATGGCTGCGTCACCACGCCAAATAGCCGGCTGCACCAAAGCAAAGACCACGACCCGGCAACCAGCCTGATGCAAGTGTCTGGCGATCACCAAACCGTCGCCACCATTGTTGCCAGGACCGGCCACGATGGCGGCAGTCTGGCCCGACAATTGCCCTCGCCAGCGCCGGATGGCCTCCACCGTGGCCCGCCCGGCGTTTTCCATCAGCACCACGCCGGGAATGCCATATTCGTGAATGGCCCGCTCATCAAGTGCGCGCATCTCGGCAGCTTTCGCCAATTTCATAGAAGCCTCGGGCTCAAATCATTAGCCCCTTTGCTTAAGGAGATAGGTATGCGGCACCCGTGACCGCTTACTACTGGCAAAGTATCTCGGGGGTATTGTCTGGATCGTCCATATAGAATGGGTAGCCATAATTGTCTTGTCCGCCATAGGTCACGGTGCCATGGGCATGGCAGGAGAGGCACGAGCTATACCCGCCGTTAATAAGATGGCCTCCTGACCCTGTGGCATTTCCCCACTTGTCATGGCACTTTACGCAGAAATTAACCCACCCGTTATAGGTAGTCGAATCGAGACCACCATCTTTTTTCTTAAAATTAGGCTTATCTATAACAACCGCGCCACTGGCGCCAAATTTGCTACAGGCCGGCGGATTGGTGGTAACGTCACTACAGCCAAATCGTTCCAGGGAACGTCTTATATTCCCATCATCGACATACTTAGTGCCGTCCACAAAGTCCCTGATCATATAGGGGTTGCCGTCGGTGTTAGTTATTGGATTATATGAACCGTGGTGGTCGTGGCAATCAATGCAGTTGAGCTCATAGACTGGCACCGGCGGGGTTTGAACGTAACCCGGCCAGAGCCGTTTGGTGCCACCGCCGTGGGCCTCCTTACTCCAGGAAATCTTGGTGCCGTGGTGGTCCCAGGGTGGTTGAGAGTAGCCCTCGCAGGTCTCAAGCCCCTTGAGCAAAGAGTATCCATCATTGTTAACGTATGGTCCGCACTTGCCGTTATCATTGCCGAAGGCGGCGCACTGTAAATTTACGCCCCAAGTGCCGTCATCGCAAACGCCATCTACTGACCAGTCAGCAGCCACATATGGGTCCACACAGTTACCGCGACAGTCATAAATATTATAATTGTCAGGGCACTTAGCCCCTGGCAAAGCAGCCGGGTACCATTGGTATTTGGGACCGGCCACACCTGCCGGAAATCCGGGATGATGTGGATTTTCCCCGCCATCGTGACACTTGAGGCAGAAGACATTCATCGTTTCTCCCAAACCAGCTCCCCATGACCTGCTGGTATCATCAGGATCCGCAAGTTTTGTGTTTATGGAGACGGAATGCGCGCCATGGCAATTGGTACACTCAATTTTGGCGCCCGTGGCAACCTGATCAGACTTGCTTAATGGATGGTGGCTGAGCACTTTCCTGCCGGTGCCAAACATGCCAAGGTAGGGATCAGTAAAGTCCTCGGATTTAACTCGCGTCCCCTTGAAACGAGTCGCCACGTCAGGGGGCAGATTACCATTGCCAAAGGGGTCAAACGGGTAAGGAGAGCTGTTCATGCCATCACTGTCATGGCAACTCATGCAGAAATCCGATATATCCTCATACTGCTGGGCTTCAATGTTGACCATGTCACCTGCGTTATTGCCGATGTAGACGATGGAGGTGTTTTCGAGCTCACCCCTCAGGTTAATCTGCACTTCCTGGTCTCCGCCCCAGAGCCTGATCAACCCATCCATATGGTAAATTTGATTATGGCAGACCCGGCAGTCATCGGAATCCAGTTGACCGCCAAAATGGGCATGGGCATCGCCTGCAGTCTCGGTCGTCTGCGGGAACTCGGAGTCAATCGCCCGGCGGGTTGGGTTGATTTCAGGCCGAGGAATGTCGTGGCAACCAAGGCATTCACCCTGGCTGAAGGCATTATCTGGCTGGCTCCCGTTATGGTGGTGACAATTTGTGCATCGCTCCCCGTCATCGTGCCCCCCATCCCCTGACGTGCTGGTGTAATGCTTGGTGTTCAGGTGGCAGACATTGCAGATGCCGTTAAAGGGGAAGAGGGGGTCGGTCTTGGCATAATCCGCACCGCTGGTGTTTAGGGTAAAGACAACGGGCATCGATTGCAGAGTCGGGGCACCGGTGACCTTGTCTGAGCGGAGCGATACCCGATCATGAATCATGTAAATGTTTGCATCTCCATGCGGGTCATGGCAGTCCCAGCAGAATTTGCCGCCCAGACCATCGTTGTAGCCGTGGAAACTGTTAACCGCCCTAGTGCTCCCGATGAGATCCATGCCGGCATATGGTGGCTGATAACCAGGGGCGCCGGTCTTGTGACAGGTCAGGCAAACCCCATTCATGCCATCAGGCCCACCAATATTAACCAAACGGAAGGGGGTGACCGCTGAACCGTGGGCAATGGTGTTGTCGTGGCAGTAGTAACAAGTGAGGCCAGCCCCTTGGTTGTTCGAACCAGTATACTGTTCATTTGCCGGACGGCCATGACCGCTAGTGGTCCACTGATCGACATTGATTTGGGCAACAGCATTTGGGTCGATGACGCCTTCGACATCAGGCCCCGAGGTCTGGTGACAATTAAGGCAGGTCAGCGTCGCCCCCCAGGTTTCAGTATTTCCCAAGTGGCAAGAGATGTTGGAGCAGGTCCCAGCAGAATAGGTCAGGCTTACTCCCGGCGCGGGACTCACACTGTAGATGTTGTCAGCATGGGAACCTGGGTGAAGGAGGGTGGCCCCGTCCTCTGTTGTGGAATAATGGCACTTGACGCAGGAGATTTGATCATTGGCATGAGCAAAGTGACTGTTTGCCTTGTTGAGACCACCGGTAGTATATGATGGAGGGGTTCCATGGCAACCGTTGCAAGCAAAGACGTAGGCAGTGTCCGACCAGCCTGACTTATAATCAGGCTGATTCGGTGGTACATTGCCGTCAGCAGGGGTCAAGTCAGTCCCATCATGGTGGCAACCTAGACATACCGCTGTCGTCGCAATATGCTCGCCATCTTTGAGAACAACCTCGCCTGAAGCATTCCTGATATTGATAGGATCGTGGCAAGAGGAACACTTGATTTCCAAGTTGAGATGCTCTACATGCTTTGAATAAGTAAAGGTGCCGTCACCGTTATCATGCTCATTGTCATGGCATCCCCCGCAGCCAGCGCCACCATCATTGCCGTGTCCAAAGGCCACTTGATGGCTATGGCAAATTGTGCATTGCAGGGTTGCGGCGTTAGCCACTCCATAGACATTTATATGGGAATCAGGCGCCATACTGGGAACATAATGGAGGGTTTGGCCGTGACAGACCTGACAAAGGCCGGTGATGCCATCAGCCGGGTCGTCGTCAACAAAGCCACCCTTGCCGTCGAAAAATTTCACATCAACCTTTTGAAAGACGCCATCTCGATCAGGATCAACCGCGATCTGTTTTTTGATAAGCTGGCCGTAGATAAGGCCAAAGCTCTTGTCATCAAGAGACGGAATAACGCCTTGCACTGAAATAGAGCCAGTCCCCGGAGTTTGGCTGTTTTCAATAGCTGAAACAACTTTATAGCTATTTTCCATGCCGTTTGCACTGACCACCAACAACAGCCCCCGGCCCGATCCGGTCTTGTTGGTCCAGTCTGCAGGGTCGGCCCAGGCTGGTTTCGTTTTGGACTGATTCAGGGTGTAAGTTATAGTGCTTCCGCTGTTAGTAATGGTGCCGATTGTCCCCTGTGCCAGGTACAATTCTGTATCAGGCACAGTAGTATCCCCGGCCCAACCCCTGAGTTGTTGTTGAAAATGGGGATCATGGCAGTCAACACAGGTGCGGCCCCAGCCGGACAGAGGTAAAATGTCAGCTCGGTGTAGACTGCCAAGGGCAGCGCTGGAATGGGTGGTCACATGGGGGGCTGTGCCGTTGCCTTCGTGACAGATGGCGCAAATCACCTCAACGAGATTCGCCCGGTCAGGGGAATTATCAGAAGGGGAAAACTGCCACCAAAGAGAGTAAGTATGACAGTTCCCGCAGGAAATTCCACCTGCCTGGTTGTGAGGGGCATCTATAACTGCAGCATCTACATTCCAAGCCAGCTGCAACAAAATCATACAAACGATAACAACTGTTTTTTTCATGCCAGCACCTCCCTCCTCAATCCTACGAGTAGTTACCAAATACCTAGCACCTTTTCATTTATTTTTATTATTCCATTTGCTGCTTCGTTATTTTTTGACCTTTCTGCGTTTTTGAGTATAATCGAGCAGGTCAAAATAACCCCCTTTGCATATAGATGCTAGCGTGAGAGATACAGCTCAGCCAGACCAGCAATCATTGGCATTAACGTATTAAAATTATTTAATTTTAACCATACCCTACTGTTGCTTGGTTTGCCCCGAAACAACTGCCCGGAAAATGCTCCGGGAAATCAATGAAAGAATATCATGGTTGACGGAAAGAGTACAGCGGAGTTTATTTCCTCATCTCAATAATGTCTCCCGCCTTCGCCAATGCCAAGGCAAAAAAAGCGCCGGGCTGACCGATCTCTTGGCAAACACGAGAGCTAATCTCTAGGTCCACCCTGCTCCTGAGAGAGACGACTGAGAAACCTACTCCAATGTCGTTTGAATCTTTAGGCCCTGCCCTGAGATCCGTTTCCGGCTTGGACCAATACCTCCCGCCCAAGGAATAGCAATTACGCATGACCGACGATCAATGTCGTTTTTTTCAAGACTGGTTCAAGGGCCATGTTCGCACTTTTCAAGAACCAGACCCCTTGCACCAGAGAAGCCTCGACATGAAGGAGGAGCACACCGCCCGGGTTTGCGCCGCCGTTGATCGAATCTCCTCAGGTCTTGGACTTTCGGAAAACAGCCGCCGACTCGCGGCCACAACCGCCCTGTTTCATGACATAGGCCGATTCCCTCAATATCGCCAGTACCGGACCTTCCGCGACCCCGACTCGGACAACCATGCCAAGCTCTCCCTCTGGGAACTGAATCGCCACCGCGTCCTCCACACCCTTGATCCGGCAGAGCACCAACTCATCAGCCGCGCTATCGTCTTCCACAACCGGCTCCGCCTTCCCGACCAGTTGGGTCCGGAGGCGCTTCTCCACTGTCGGCTCATTCGGGACGCCGACAAAGTGGATATCTGGCGGGTCATGGCCGAACACTTCCGAACGCCGGAATCCCTGCAAAACCCGGTGATCACACTTGGCCTTACCCCAGGCGGCGAGGTGCGTGAGGATGTCTACCACCGGCTCTTCGAGGGACGAATTATGAATTACGCTGAACTTAAAACTACCAACGAACTCAAAGTCCTCCAGATGAGCTGGGTTTTTGATGTAAACTTCCGGCCAACCTTCGAGATCTTAAGGGAGAAAAACGACATCGACGCACTGGCCGCCACCCTGCCCGACTCCCCGCTTCTCCGCCAGGCCATCGACTTCGTCAATGAGTACATCGACCGCCAGTTGGTGGGCGGACGTAAGTAAGACAATAGTCCCAGCGAGACTGCTTGCCCCTATAATCACGCTTTAATGCACTCTAAAAAAGACCATGCTGATGGACGAGACATGCCATGACAGACCGCAACTCTTGCCCCTGTAATTCAGGGGCCGCATATGCCGCTTGCTGCCAACCGTTCTTGACCGGTGCCGGTAAAGCGGCTAGCGCCGAGGCCTTGATGAGGTCGCGATATAGCGCCTATGTACGCCGCGATGTAGAGTATCTGCTCAAGTCCTGGCATCCATCGACCAGGCCGGCGCAGATTGATACCACCACCATCCCCGACTGGTATAATCTGCAAATTGTCCGTACTGGGCCAGGCAATGAAAGCGACACGCACGGGATTGTCGAATTTATCGCCACGGCGTTATCGCCAAAAGGCACCTGCACACTCCACGAAGTGAGCCGTTTTATTAAAGAAGATGATCAATGGTTTTATGCAGACGGCAGCATCCTGCCAGATCCTCCCCCCATGGCAAAGACTGAAAAAATTGGCAGAAACGGGCCGTGCCCTTGCGGCAGCGGCAAAAAATTCAAAAAATGTTGCGGGAGTCGAGATGAAAAAACCGAATAAAATATGCATCCAGGCCCATCATGCCTGTCCCTGTCAATTTTCGGGGTTCTATCAATGAGCAATGTCCCGATGATCACCACTGCCGAGGGGCTGACGGAATTAACCGCCCGTTTGCACGGCGAGCCGGTCCTGGCCTGTGACCTGGAGGCGGACTCCCTGCATCGCTACCAGGAGAAGGTCTGCCTGCTCCAATTCTCCACTCAAAAGTTTTCGGCACTGGTTGATCCGCTGGCCGTGACCGACCTCTCGCCGCTCACGCCGATCATGGCCGATCCGGCCATCCTCAAAATATTTCACGGGGCTGATTACGACATCCGTTCTCTGCACCGGGATTTCGGCATTGAGATAAAAAACCTCTTCGACACTATGGTCGCCTGCCAGTTTCTAGGGGCCAAGGAAGTTGGCCTAGCTGCCGCCCTGAAGAAACGATTCGGCGTCGAACTGGACAAGCGCTTCCAGAAGGCCGACTGGAGCCAGCGACCATTGAGCCCAGAGATGCTGGCCTATGCGGTGGAGGACACCAGCCTCCTCATTGATTTCTACCGGCAATTGGCCGAAGAACTGCGAGAGAAGGGACGACTGGCCTGGGTAGAGGAGGAGTGCTCCTTCCTGGCGCAGGTACGGGTGACGGTGCGGGAAAAGGGGCCACGCTTCCTCCGCTTTAAGGGGGCCTCGCGCCTCGAGCCCCGGGCACTGGCGGTGCTCGAGGAATTGCTCAACTTCCGGGATGAGCAGGCGCGACGGATGGACCGCCCGCCCTTCAAGGTTATCGGTAACGAGGCCCTGACCGAACTTGCCTTAAAACGTCCGCAAGGGGCCATCGATCTCGCCAAGGTCAGGGGCCTAAGCGAGAATATCGTGCAGCGCCAGGGGAGCGGACTGCTCCGCGCCATCGCCACGGGCTGCGCCATCCCCGCCGCGGAACTCCCCCGCTTCCCGTTACCATCGCGTCCAGACCGCGATCCGCGTAAGGATGCTCGATTAATACGCCTCAAAGGATGGCGGGAAGGCAAAGCCCGTGACCTGGCGCTTGATCCTGGCCTCCTGGCCAACAATGTCCTTCTGGAGGCGCTGGCCGACTTGCCGGATGGGGCAGCGGCCAACAAGGTCATCCCCCGCAACTGGCAACGGCAACTGTTTGCCGACGAGGTAGCGCTACTGCTCGGCTGACGGTCGTCTATTACCGTAGCGTGGCAAGTTGGCCACAACCCTTATGGTCATGGTGGATGCGCTTACGCTTGTCCCCCCTACGCCTTTCTCGTTGAGCAACGGTGGATACGTGCGTCTTGGCCGGGTGGATAAGCACAGCGCCTCCACCAATTACTTGGCTCCTGAGCATTATGCAGAATAGCATGAGTATTTTTTGAACAAATCCTAATCGCAGAAAAGGCATCGCGCTTCATGCTTATTATTGTTGAATCGCCTACCAAGGCCAAAAAAATCCAGTCAATCCTCAAACTGCGGACCATGTCCACGGTGGGCCACTTCAAAGACCTGCCCGACGCACAGATTGGCGTTGACCTAAAGACCTACGAGCCGACCTTTGTCTATCACGAAAAGAAAATGCACCTGCCCAATGAGCTGCGGGCGGCAGCCCGTGGGCAGACCGTCATGCTGGCGGGCGACCCAGACCGGGAAGGCTATGCCATCAGCTGCCATATCTACGAAGAGGTAAAAGCAGTCGCCAAAGAGTGCCTGCGCCTGGAGATCTTCGAAGTCACCGAGAAGGGGCTGAAGGACTCCATGGCCAAGGCGCTGCCTTTCGAGCAGACCAACGCCGGACTCTACAATGCCTTCCTCGGGCGCCGGATCGGCGACCGCTTGGTGGGCTATATCCTCTCGCCCATCGCCAGCAAGAGCCTGCGCGGCAAATACAGCGTGGGCCGGGTGCAATCGCCGGCGGTCCGTCTGGTCGTCGATCGCGAGCGGGAGATCAGGGACTTTACGCCATCGGCGTATTGGCTGCTGGATATCGAACTGGACAAGGAAGGGACCACTTTCCTGGCCCGTCACGCCAAGGGCAAATTCAAGCAACTGGCGGATGCCGAGAAGATCATCAATGTTATCAAAGGGGAGACCCATGCCCTGGCCGTCAAGGTCGAAAAAAAGGAGGTCAGGCAATCACCCAAGCCGCCGTTCACGACGGTGGACCTCCAGGCCGCTGCCGCCGTCCGCCTGAAGTTCACCCCGGAACAGACGATGAAGCTTGCCCAGGCCCTCTTTGACCATGGGATCACAACCTATCACCGCACCGATTCCGTCCGCATGGACGAGGCCTTTATCACCGAGATTCGCGAATTTTTAAGCCAAGCCCTGGGCGCGCACTATCTGCCGGCCAAGCCAAATCAGCACAAGTCAAAAAACTCTCAGGCCGAGGCCCACGAAGGCATCCGCCCCACCCACATGCACAAAGCGGCAGACATCGCCGCCATCATCAAGCAGGAAGGACTGACCCCAAGCCATGCCAAACTGTACGAAATAATCTTCAGACGGGCGGTTGCCAGTCAAATGGCCCCGGCCCTCTTCGACTCCACGACCATGCTCTTTGAGGTGGCCGGTGAAAAATTCAAGGCCGCCGGCCGGGTCCTTAAATTCGACGGGTTTCTCAAGGTCTACGCCGAGCTTGACGAGGAAAAGGAAAAAAAAAAGGAGGAAGACAAGCTGCAACTGCTGCCGCCGGTCGAGGCGGGCGACCTGGTGCCAAAGGTCAAGGAAATCCTTGAGGAGAAAAAGACCAAGCCCCCTGGCCGCTTCACCTTAGGCTCTCTAGTCAAGGAGTTGGAAAGGCTCGACATTGGCCGCCCTTCCACCTACGCCGCCATCACCAAGAACATCACGGACCGGGGCTACGTCAAGGAGGAAAAAGGCAAGGTGGTCCCCCTGCCAGCGGGCGAAACGCTGATCGACTATCTCAGGGAGAGGCATGCCTGGGTGATCGATTACGAACTGACCAGCAAGATGGAAAAATTCTTAGATCAAGTCGTTGACAATAAGGAGACCTGGCAGCGTTTTTGTAAGGGCGTGCACCACAAGATGGGTTTCTTCGAACCGCCGGCCAGGGCTGCGGGTGGAGGCCCAAGCCCAGAGCAACTCAAGTACGCCAATGACCTGGCGCAGAAAAACAATCTCACCATCCCAGATGAGACCTTGCAGACCAGCCGGGCTCTGTCTCTGTGGATCGAAGGCCTCCTCGCTAAGAAATCCCCGCCGGATAAAATTGACTAGGCGTTGCTCAGAAAATAATTTACCTTCCGATCAGGAGAAGATTGAACTGAATCCATCAGCAGGATTGAATGATGACACCGATACTGGAAGTAAAGAACCTGGTCAAACGCTACAAGACCGTGACCGCGGTAGATGGCATCAGCTTTGCGATTGCCCAAGGCACCTGTTTTGGTTTGCTCGGCCCGAATGGCGCCGGCAAGACCACCGCCCTTGAGGTGATCGAAGACATCCTGCCGCCGACCGCCGGCGAGGTCATGTTCAATGGTCTGCCCAAGGCCGCCTCCTTTCGGGAGGAAGTCGGCATCCAGTTCCAACACACCACGCTGCTCAACTTTCTCACGGTCCGCGAGACCATGATTACCTTCCGCAATCTGTATCAAGACCCGGAAAGTATCGAAGACCTGGCCGAGATCTGCAATCTGCACGAGATCATGGAACGCATGAATGACAAGCTCTCCGGCGGTCAGGCCCAGCGCTTGATGCTGGCGCTCGCCCTGGTCAACAAGCCGAAGCTGATCTTTCTCGACGAACCGTCCACTGGTCTTGACCCGCAGGCCCGGCGGCATCTCTGGGAGATAGTCCGCACCATAAAAGAGGCCGGCAAGACCATCATCCTCACCACCCATTCCATGGATGAGGCGGAATACCTCTGCGACGAAATCGCAATTATGGACCACGGCAAGCTCATTGCCCAGGGATCGCCAGCAGAGCTGGTGCAGCGCTATTGCGCCGGCGGCACTATCACCCTGCCGCGCGCCAACGTCAATATCCCGCTCTCGCAGCTGCCCTTTCCCTATTTGGAAGTCAATGACCGACTCGAAATCAGCCCCGATAAGATCAATACCGGCCTGGAGCGCTTAATCGCCATGGAGATCGATCTAAGCGACATGGCCGTGCACTCCCCCAACCTGGAAGATGTCTTTCTCAAGCTGACCGGCCGGCAATTACGCAATTAAGGACAAACGCCCCCATGAGCTGGAAACGAATCTGGACCATGTTCATCGCCAGGAATTGTGAATTCTTCAGGGACAAGGCCGCCTTTGGCTGGAACTTTCTCTTCCCCTTCCTGATCATCGCAGGCTTCGCCATCATCTTTGGCGGCCGCGACTATTCCGGCTTCAAGATCGGGGTCTTCCCCTCAGCAACCGAGTCGATTCCCATGGACGGCAGCACCCTGCCGTCAAAATTTATCACCACCCGCCACTTAGACTTTATCGGCTTTCAGACCTTTGAGCAGGGCCTTGATAAACTAAAACACCACCAGATCGATTTCCTGGTGCGGCTTGATTCGCCCACCAAGCAATACTGGGTCTTGGAGTCGTCACCAAAAGGGTATATCGTTGAACGGCTCTTGCAGGCAAGCTCTATCCCGGACGAGGCCGGTTATGGTCAGCGGGTGGCGGTCCAGGGCGGCGAGATCCGCTATATCGACTGGCTGTTTCCCGGAATACTCGGCATGAACATGATGTTCAGCGCCCTCTGGGGGGTTGGTTACATAATTGTCCGCTACCGTAAGAACGGGGTGCTGAAACGCCTGAAGGCCACGCCGCTGACCGCCTTTGAATACCTTAGCGCCCAGGCGATGTCACGCTTCTTCCTGCTTATCTTCACCCTGATTGTGGTCTGGCTGGGGTCGTATCTGCTCTTTTCCATCCAGGTGGTTGGCTCCTACCTCGATCTTCTGATAGTCTTTGCCATCGGCGGCTTGAGCCTGACCTCGATCGGGCTGCTGCTGGCGGCCCGCGGCACCAGTGAGGAATTTTCCAGCGGCGTGGTGAATTTTATCTCCTGGCCCATGATGTTCCTTTCCGAGGTCTGGTTTTCCCTGGAAGGCGCCCCGCAATGGGTCAAGACCTTCGCCGAGCTCTTACCGCTCACCCACCTGCTGCGGGCGGCGCGCAAGGTAATGAACGACGGGGCAACCCTTGCCGAGGTCAGCGGCGAGTGTTTCATCCTGCTCGCCATCACCTTGATCTGCTTAGTCCTCGGCGCGACCCTTTTTTCATGGAATGAATGAAAAGCGAGCGCGACCGGATTGTAATTCCGTTTCTAAATCAAGCGTTAACTTTGTCTGGAGATTGAACTGACCCCCGTCCCCATCGACACCTTTGTCATAAAATCGCTTCTGACTTGACAGGCCTTGTTGCTTATGTATGAATATGCTTGACAGTGTTCATCCGGAGCGCACTCATTCTAAACCTTGTGGTGGGATGTAAAGTGAAAGGGATAAAAAACAGTCGTACTCAGGACCGGGCCAGCGGCGTGCTGCTCCATATGACCTCGCTGCCTGGCGCCTACGGCATCGGCGACCTGGGGCCAACGGCCTCTGGTTTTGTTGATTTTTTGGTGGCGGCAGGCCAACGTTACTGGCAGCTTTTGCCCTTGGCACCTGTCGATCAGGGCTTTGGCTGTTCACCGTACATGAGCCTGGCAGCGCTTGCCGGCAACCCGCTCTTGATCAGTCCCGATCTGCTGCTGGCGGACGGACTGCTGACCAAGGGCGAGTTGGCAGACCGCCCGCCTTTTTCTGAGTATCGGGTCGACTTTCCCTCGGTTGTTGCCTACAAGAAGACCTTGATGGCTCAGGCCTACAAGCGCCTGGCCAATTCAGCATTACTTGATGCCTTTGACGATTTCTGTCAGGCCGAGTCGGCCTGGCTCGAGGATTACGCCTTGTTTATGGCCATCCGGGAACATGAGGGGCAAACGCCCTGGTATCAATGGCCAACACCAATAAAAAGCCGGAAGCCATCGGCCTTGGCCGGCATTCGTGCGGTCCATGCCAAAACGGTTGGCTATTACCAATTCGAGCAATTTGTCTTCTTTCGGCAATGGCTACGGCTGCGGGACTATGCCCAGCAGCAGGGTATTTCTTTGATCGGCGACCTGCCGATCTATGTCAGCTTGGACAGTGCGGATGTCTGGGCCAATCAGGGCTGCTTTCAACTTGACAAGGCGACCTCGACGCCAACCCATGTGGCCGGGGTGCCGCCCGACTATTTTAGCAAGACCGGCCAGCGCTGGGGTAACCCCTTGTACCGCTGGAAAATTGGTCGGAGAAAGAATGATGCCCTCTATGACTGGTGGCGGCAGCGCTTTCAACAGATCGGCCGCTTGGTTGATGCGGTCCGTATAGATCATTTCCGAGGCTTTGAGTCTTACTGGCAGGTCCCGGCCAAGGAGGAAACAGCAATTAATGGGAAATGGCTTAAAGGGCCTGGCAAGCAATTCTTTGTGGAGGTGGCCGAGGCGATTGCCGACCTGCCAATTATTGCCGAGGACTTAGGCATTATCACTCCGGCAGTCATCAGGTTGCGTGATGAGCTTGGCTTCCCCGGCATGAAGATCCTGCAATTCGCCTTTGACTCGGATGCCAGGAATCTCTATCTCCCTCATAATTTTGATTCAACGAATTGTGTAGTCTTTACCGGCACCCATGATAATAACACGACCTTGGGCTGGTACATGGAGGACGCGACCACGGACGGCCAGACCAGGGCCAAACGATATGCCAACAGTGAGGCGCGCGAGATTCATTGGGATTTTATCCGGCTGGCCCTTTCTTCGATTGCGGCGACCGCCATTATTCCCATACAGGACATCCTGGGGTTTGGCGGCGATTGCCGGATGAATCTGCCCGGAACGGTCCAAGGGAACTGGCTCTGGCGCTGCGCCTCCCGTTTTATGAACAAAGATATCGCCGAACGACTGCGGCAGGAGACTGCCTTCTATGGTCGAGGAGCTTAGGAGCCGTTACGAAATAACTTGTGCAATTCTGACCATTCCTTTACGGCTCCTTACTCTGTTCAGTCCCCCCTTGAGGGGGATGCCGATTTGGCTTTCATGAATGACCAGATTATTTATTTACAACGGCTTAGGAGACTAAGGTGAAGGTCCTGGCCCTGACCGGCAGCCCTAGAAAGGGCGGCAATACCGAGACCCTGGTGGCGGCGATTATGCGTGGTGCAGCTAAGAGCGGGGCGCAGTGCGAGACAGTTCGATTGGCTGATTTGAACATCGGACCGTGTATTGGTTGTGGTGGCTGCAAAAAAACGGGGCGGTGCGTAATCCTTGACGATATGCAAGGCCTATACGAAAAGGTTGACGCTGCGAATGTAGTTATTCTGGCCTCGCCGATCTATTTTTATGGGCTCTCCGCCCAGACCAAACTCTTTGTAGACCGAACTCAGGCTTTATGGTCTCGAAAGCAAATCCTGGTCGCTGCCAAACAATGGCGACTCAGCCCGGAAAAAAGGGGCTATCTGGTTTCAGTGGCCGCAACTTTTGGGGACAAGGTCTTTGTCGGGGCGCAACTCTGCGCCCAGTATGCCTTTGACGCTATGGGCTTTCACTACAGCGGCGATTTTTTGGTGCGTGGAGTTGACCAACGGGGGGCAATGGAAAAAATGAGCGATAAGCTGAACGAGGCGGAACAGTTTGGTCGGAAAATTTCAGTGTTGTCCGATTAAAAGTTATGGACTAGTTATCTAGGACAGCCCCTTAGAATGACTCTAGGTTGTCATGCCAGCGCCCCCTGTTCCAGCAGAAAAGCAAAGGGGGCGTTTTTTGCAAGGACCTCGCCCCTGGGTTAGTCCAAGATCTCCACGTCGCCGTGTTTGCAATGGGCGCAGCGCAACATCGGCTCGAATTTTTCAAAGGCAATCCGCCACTTCTCTTTGTTGATCTGCTCATCGAATTCCGGCTGACATTCATCGCACAGCCAGCGATCGCCCTGCGGGGTTACCCAAAGTTTCATATTGCACTCCTTCCTTGCAAAAAATTAGACAGTAACGGCCATGCCGCAATGGCCTGCCGACGATTGGTACAAAGAATGCCTTGCCGTCGCCGTTGGACGGCATCCTCGGTAACCAGTGCTATAAATATATTCAAATATCAATAAAAGTCAGCATATTAATAGTTTTCGTGGCAACTGTGGGCTGACAGGACTCTCTAGCGGCACAGTCCACGGGCCGTAACGGGGCTCTGGACCATCTTCTTCATCGCCAATTCTCCTGGCCCAAACGCGGAGAAGCTCCTTACCCAGTCAGGCAAGGAGCTTCTCCCCACAAAGTGAGCTCTCACTCTGTGGATGGTCCTATTAAATTTAACTACAGAAATCGATTGATGGTCCTGATGTTAATATTGGTAAGGGTGTAGTTCAGGCCCCTCTTTTTCCTCAATTGAGTTTCAAGTCCGTCAATCTCTCACAGAACTTATCGTCTGCGATATCCTATCTTCTCCGATGACCATCACGACCGCCATCTCTGTTGCCTGATCTTTCGTCACCTTCGTCCGAGTCGGCATCATCTTCGTCTGAGTCGTCGTCAGCATCCGCTTGATCGGCATCTGGTCCTTCCTCGGCTTCGTCAGCGTCATCCTCAATGCTTGCTTCATCGTCATCAAGATTTCCCAGACCTGGGTTGACGATATGCACCTCAAAAGTCGGGCTCGGGATAAATCCGACCAGCTTCATCCTGACTCTCCATTGCTCCTGACCAACATAAATGACGGGGATATCGAGTCTGCCATTGTGCGAATTGAAGCTGGCAAGCAGGGAGGTATCCACGGTGGCCGGATCGACCGCGCTGTTTAAGGTCAAGGTGTCCATGAGCAGTACGAAAATGTCTGAGGTTGGAGACTCCTGCTGCAACTGGGCCGACCAGATCTGATCGCCGACCAGGATCGCGGGAATGGCAAGGATGCCAGTCGACGCGTCATAGGAGGCATTCAGGCTTGTGTCAGCTGGGTCCGGCGGGGTGACCGGCGGGGTCACGACCGGCGGGGGCTCCGGCGGGGTCACGACTGGCGGTGGTTCCGGCGGGACTACTACTGGCGGTGGCTCCGGCGGGACTACTACCGGGGGAGGAGGCGGCGGTGGTGGGGGCGGAGGCGGCGGAGGTGGCGGGGCCGGTGGATTCCAGGTCCGCCCGTCAGAGTGGCAGTTAGCACAATTTACGCCCGGATTGGTGGGACTGGTGGCGTAACTGGGGTAGGCGAGCGCGACGGCTGTCGAATATAGAAAAAATACGGCAAATAATGTGAAAATTTTCTTCATAGTGTTTTTTCCTCTAGTAATTTTAATGTTGAGCTTCTGGTTAGCAAGTCTGTTTTGGTGCTTTTGAGGCTTGGTCGGCGGCCCCTTTGATTTAGGCAAAATATCGTTTAGCTTTCTCCATTTCGTGTCTAGTCTCTCAACGTCTCCTTAGTGTTACAGTTTTGCAACCGTTCTCCAATGAGCTGCTCTCCGAATCAGCCCAAACTTGGAACTGTCGCTTAGAGCTATGGCGGTCGCTGCGGCCGCGAACGTTTTTTTCGCATATCGTCCTCCTTCTGTTGATTTTGGCTGGTTAGCCTCCCCGGTGGACATTACAATTAAAAAAGTCGCTTACAAAAATCGATGGTTGGTTCCCTGCACTTCAATTTTGGGAAGAGGTGTAAGTCCTGCCCCTTTACTCTCGGCTGCCCCTGCACTCTCTTCCCTCAATTGAAATAACTGATCCGTCAACCTCGCAGCTTATCGTCTGTGATTTCCCTGCGTTCTGCTGTTATCATTACGGCCATGGTTACCGCTATTTGGTCCTTTCTCGGCTTCGTCAGACTCATCCTCAATGCTTGCTTCATCGTCATCAAGATTTCCCAGACCGGGGTTGACGATATGCACCTCGAAGGTCGGGCTCGGGATAAATCCGACCAGCTTCATCCTGACTCTCCATTGGTCCTGACCAACATAAAAGACGGGGATATCGAGTCTGCCATTATGCGAATTGAAGCTGGCAAGCAGGGAGGGATCCACGGTGGCCGGGTCGATCGCGCTGTTTAAGGTCAGGGTGTCCATGAGCAGTACGAAAATGTCTGAGGTTGGAGATTCCTGCTGCAACTGGGCCGACCAGATCTGATCGCCGACCAGGATCGCGGGGATGGCAAGGACGCCAGTCGACGCGTCATAGGAGGCGTTCAGGTTTGTGTCAACAGGCACCGGAGGGGTGACCGGCGGCGGAGTCACTACCGGAGGGGTGACCGGCGATGGGGGCGTTGGTGGATTCCAGGTCCGCCCGTCCGAGTGGCAGTTCGCACAATTTACGCCCGGATTGGTGGGACTGGTGGCGTAATTAGGGTAGGCGAAAGCGACGGCGGTCGAATATAGAAAAAATACGGCAAATAATGTGAAAATTTTCTTCATGATGGATCTCCATTGAATTTTTTATGATATTGAACTTCTGGTGAGTCTGACGGTTTTGCAGGTTTCGACGCTGGGTCGTCGTCCTTGGTAGTGCCCAGATATAATTTTATTTTTTCCATGATGTGTCTGATGTTTCGACGCCTCCTCGAGTTTTAGTTTTGTAATCATTTTCCCAAAGGACTGATCGACGTATCAACCAAGGAATCAGCCCAAGCCTAAAATCCGACCGCCTAAAATCATGAGCCGCTGGCGGTCACAAACGTTTTTTTCGTGTCCCTTTCTCCTTATTGTTTTGTTGTGTTTGGTTAACACCCCACACAGACATCACTACAGATAATCATTACTATATAGGATGTCCATATGTTATGAGTAATCATTACCATTGCCTATTAGCAAGAGTCGGGCCAACCAGACATGCACATCACAACAAGCTTATATCTTTAAATAATTTAAAACAGGCGCCTAACGGATAGGTAAAAAGTGTCGGCAAATAGAGACGGCCATTTGCTTAAAAACAAGGCGCAGAGGCCAATGTATAAGTAAACAGGATGAAATTATTGAATAAAAAAATTTAATAGTTGTGTCATGAAATCACGACAAAAATTGAGGAGGGGAAAAATTGGACTAGTGCCACATTGTAGGAAGCGTACCAGTGGCCTGGAATTATGCTGGCGCCATAGCGGCCGTTTGGGTGGTCAAATTGCTTGAGCCGGTGATTGAACGTGCTGCAGAGCGAACGTCAGTTACGGGTAATCGCTTGTCGCCTCGCCCCCTTCGGCATAGGAATAATCTACCGCGTAGCCGCCGAGCACGGTCAGCGTTACCCATAAGGAAAACAAAAAGGCCGAAACCATTATGCCCATGGTTTCGGCCTGTATTTGTTGGTGCCCCCGATACGATTCGAACGTACGACTCCAGGATTAGGAATCCTGTGCTCTATCCCCTGAGCTACGGGGGCAAACTGCCTTATCTGCCTTGCTTACGGGCGGTTATAGCATCTATGCCTTAAAAGATCAACGTCCGTTTTTTGCTGATAGTTGTCGAAGTCGTCCTGTCTTTGGACAGTTTTAGTTCATCCGCGTGCGCTCGATACTACAAACGCATTACATGCGCTTGCAATTTCATCACGCACTGCCTGTGACCTAACGTTGCCGGGATAGCGTTGCAGAAAGAAAGTCTCAATGGTCATTGTATCCCTGGTAGCGCTCAATTGTGGTTGTTATGGTTCAATACATATTGAATATGTTACCCAAGTCTTGGGGATCGCTCCAAACATTTTCGATAAAATTAGCTAGGCAAACTACCCGGACATTCAGTATATCGCTAAATATACAATATTGTTTTCTGGAATCCAGACAATACTCTGTCCCGCAGGCCGGGCAACACCGCCGGCCTGCTAAACCCAATATGCCACCCGACACCACATGCCAACCTACCAACTAAAAACTTCCATACTCTGCCCGAACTGCCGCCGATTGATCAACCGGCATGAACCGACCTGCCCATATTGCGGCATCGGCCGCCCTGGTTCCTGGTGGAAGAATAATCGCTTGATGGCCGGCCTCGCGGACCAAGACCGGATTATCAGCCTGCTCATCTATGTCAATATCGGCATGTTTGTGCTTTCGCTACTGCTCAACCCGCGTAGCGCCAGTTATGGGTTTAACCCCTTTTCTTTTCTGTCGCCAAGCAACCAAAGTCTGTTACTCCTCGGCTCCACCGGTACCTACCCCATTATCAAGCTGCATCGCTGGTGGTCGCTGCTGTCGGCAAGTTATCTGCACGGCAGCCTGCTCCATATCCTGTTCAACATGATGGCCCTGCGGCAGATCGGCCCGCTGGTCATTCAGGAGTATGGCGGCTACCGGATGCTGGCAATCTATACACTGGGGGGAGTTGGCGGTTTTGGCGTTTCTTTTTTGGCCGGGGTGCCCTTTACCATTGGCGCCTCGGCTGCGGTCTGCAGTCTGCTGGGCGCCATGCTCTATTATGGCAAAAGCCGCGGCGGGGCATACGGCCAAGATCTTTACCGCCAGACCGGGGGCTGGGCCTTGAGTATCTTTGTGTTTGGCCTGCTGTCTCCGGGAATCAACAACTGGGCGCACGGCGGCGGCATGGCCGTAGGCGCCCTGCTGGGCTATCTTCTGGGGTATAAGGAACGCCGCCGGGAGGCGATGCAAGATAAATTCCTCGCTATCGTCTGCGTCGTGACGACTGCCCTGGTGCTGGCCTGGGCTGTCCTGAGCGGCATTTTGTATCACTTCCTGGCGTAAAGAAAGCGTTTTCAGGACACAACCCTTCCGCAAGCATCAGTTGCCTGTTCTTAATACTACTCCGACACTTCAAACTTAACCCCGCCCTCACCCTAACCCTCGCCCTGAGGGAGAGGGGATTTTGTGGGAATTCCTCCCCTTTCAAGGGTTCTGTCAAGTCCCCCGCTCGATTCTGTTCGATGCCCCCTCGAGGGGTCCGGAAGTGGGGTATGCCTCTGAGTCTTATCAAATCACCCGCACCTGCACGGTTTCGACAAACTTACCACCCACCAGGATGTCGGAAACTACAATGATGCGGTCCCCTGGCTGGACGAAACCTCTTTGCTGCACCTGTTCAATGGCCCGCTGAATGGTAACTTCCGGTTCCATGGAAAATTTAATCAAAAATGGCTGCACCCCCCAATAAATCCCCAGACGGCGTCTGACATGGGAGGTGTTGGTAAAGGCGAAGATTGGGCTGGTCGGCCGGCACTTACTCATCAGCACGGCCATCAGACCCCGCCTGGTAAAGACGAATATGGCCGCGGCCAGCAGATTGTTACTTAAGATGGCCGCCGACCGGGCGATCTCGGATTTTGAGTTGCTGGAGGCCAGGACCTGTACTTTAAGGCTCAATGACAATTTTCGCTCAATCCTGCGGGCCACGGTGTCCATCACTTCCAGGGCCTTGAGCGGATACTTGCCGGTGGCCGTCTCCCCGGACAGCATGGTGGCGTCAGCCCCTTGCAGGACCGCCTGGGTGATGTCAGTCACTTCGGCCCGGGTGGGAGTGGGGTTGACGATCATTGATTCCAGCATATGAGTGGCCACAATCACCGGTTTGCCCACTGATCGGCACTGGCTAACGATTTCCTCCTGGAGCAGCGGCACCTCCTCGTAGGGCATCTCCGCCCCCAAATCGCCACGGGCAATCATCACTCCATCGGCAGCAAGAATGATTTCAGCAAGATGCAAGACGGAATCGGCGCTCTCGATCTTGGCGATGATATCAATTTTCGCCTGTCTTGCTTGCAGATAACGGCGCAGCTCGGCAATCGCCTGCGGACCTTTCACAAAAGACAGGGCAATAAAATCAATGCCGTACTCAATGCCGAATTGGATGTCCTGCCAGTCCTTTTCGGTAATGGACGGCAGGTCGGCGCTCTTGCCCCGAATATTGATGTGGCGGCGGGAGGTGAGGACGCCGTCATCCAAGCTCTTGCAGATAATATCTTTATCCCGGATAGCGACCACTTTCAAGCTGATCATGCCGCCATCAACCAGCACGGTATCCCCTTCAGCCACATCGTTAATAAAACCGTCATAACTCACCTCGACGCAATTGGCTTCCAGCACGGCTTGATGCCGGACCGTAAGGGTCAACAGGTCTCCGGTCCGCAGGACAATGTCCGGACTCACATCGCCGGTGCGGACCTCTGGCCCTTTGGTGTCGAGCAGAATGGCAATGGAGGTGCCACCTTTACGATTGAGGCGCTTGATGTGTTTGATCACCGCCCCATGCCAGTCGAGAGTACCGTGCGACATATTCAGCCGGGCGATATTCATGCCGTTCTTGGCCAGTTGCTCCAAAAGGGCAAAGGAGGCCGTCTTCGGCCCGATGGTACAGATGATCTTTGTCTTGCGCATGTTGTGCCTACGGCTTTAGTTGGTGGGGATTGCTTCCCCTTGCTCTTGCAAGTAAGAGTATAGCAAAAAGGGCGCGACAAAGGAAATAGCAATGAAGGCATGAAACCGGTTTAGACCGGCGATTGACCCCGCTCTTAATCCTGCCAGGCAATGCCGGCAGCGCTCCTTGCCGTCCAGAATTAATTCCACGAGCAGACCACAACCTTGACAGTCTCGGCATGTTGCGCTAAACCTAAAATGAACGACTGTCGGCATACTTCGCCCTAAAAATCGCGGAACCATACCAACTCATATGGCCCCTGCCCCGAAGGTCACGCTCAGATAAACACCAACCGATCAACTCATGAGACTCCATAACCTCCCAGAACCGAACACATTCTGCCCATGACCCCTGACTGCATGCGAGCAATTGATCGGTATGCGGGCATACCGATCACCTTTGGGGCGACCCTGTTGATGATGGCCTGGCGGCTTGCCTTCCAGCCTCAGCCGAAAACGCCCAAGCGCATCCTTTTTATTGAATTGTCCGAGATGGGCAGCACCATCCTGGCCGACCCGGCCATGCGCAAGGCCCGCGATCATTTCAAGGCCGAGATTTTTTTCGTCATTTTTCGAAAAAACCGGGCAAGCCTGCGTCTGTTGCAGACCATCCCCGAGAACAACATCTTTGTGATCAATGAATCAAGCCTGGGCAGTCTTGTGGCTGATGTCGTTAGATTTTGGCAATGGTCGCGGCGGCGCCACCTCGATACGGTGGTGGACCTTGAGCTCTTTTCCCGATTTACTGCCCTCCTGGGCTGGCTCAGCGGCGCAGTAAATCGGGTCGGCTTTCATGCCTTCCATAATGAGGGCCTCTACCGGGGCGGATTCTTGAGCCACCGGGTGGCCTATAACCCGCATATCCATATTGCCAAAAATTTTGTGGCGCTCGTCAATGCCCTTATCTCCGAAAGGCCGGAAACCCCCTATTCAAAGACCATTGTGCCGGATGCGGAAATTGTCTTGCCGGTGGTGGAACCAGGCCCTCAGGCCACCCTGGCCATGCGGGCCAAGGTCAATGGCCTTGCTCCCCACTATGATGAGAGGACACCGCGCCTGGTCCTGATCAACCCGAATTCCAGCGAATTACTGCCCCAGCGCCGCTGGCATCCGGAAAATTATCAGCTCTTGATTCGGCGCATTCTTGAGCGCTACCCGGATGTGCTTGTCCTGATCACCGGGGCGCCGTCCGAGTTGTCAGGGGCAACGGCGCTGATCTCGGCAATCAATCATGAACGGTGCCATAATCTGACCGGCCTCTTGACCCTGGAAGAACTTCCAGTGCTGTACACCATCTCAGCGCTGATGGTGACCAACGATTCGGGCCCCGGTCATTTTTCCTCAATTACCCGGATGCCAACTATCATCATCTATGGCCCGGAGACCCCAAAATTGTATGGCTCGCTCGGCAACGCCCATTATATATATGCAGGGCTCGCCTGTTCGCCCTGCGTCTCGGCGACAAACCACCGCAAGACCGCCTGCACCGATAATGTCTGCCTACAGATAATCAAACCAGAAACAATCTTAACAAAGGTTGGAGAAATCCTTGATGAGCATCCGGTCCCCGAAAATCGTTAATCTGGTTCTGGCCGTGCTGGCCATCAGTCTGATCGCCTTGCTCTTTTTTGAGTACTCAGGCAAGCATGGCGATCAAAACAAAAAGGCAACGGCGCCGCCCCAGTCGGCCCAGGCCGACCAGCCTAAATCTGCGGCCAAACCAACCAAAGAGCGGGCCAAGACAGCCATACGCCAGAGCTTAAGGCCGAAGTCGGAGCCACCCCCGAGCCAAACTGGCGGCACCCCACAGAGTGCCCTGGCGGATGGTGCTGATGCTGTTGTTGAGGACCACCAGAAAGCCAGCGCCGAACCGGGTCCGACCGCCACTCATACCGCCACCGACAAACCCACTGTCCCCAAAATGAGCCAGGAAGACTTCCTGCTTGAGATGGAACATATTGCCGGGATCACGGATGCCACGGAGCGCCAGGCTGCCTTACGCGATCTCGGCAAGACCCTCGGCACGCAGATGGATGTGGAGCTCGCCGCCCAGACCTTGGCCGCTTTGACGCAATACGATGACCAAGCGGCCTTTGCCAGTCAAGTGGTCAGCGCCATGCTGGAAAACAAGAACCCGGCCGCTGCCGCCCAGTTGATCGCCCAAACCGGCAATGCCCAACTGATCCAGGACACTGCCGGACAGATCGCCTCCGCCTGGGGGGCCAGCGACCCGCAGGCGGCCCTGCAATGGGCCGCAACCCTGCCCCAGCCCAAGCTGGTAAATATGGCCTATAATGAAATCGCCTACAGCTGGGCGACTAAAGACCTGAACGCTGCCTACAACTGGGCCGCGCAAATTCCTGATCCGCAAGCCAGAGGCGAAACCCTGACGCGGGTCGGCCGGGCCTTGGCCCAACAGGACCCAGTGGCCGCCGCCCAGTGGGCAATGCAGTTTGAGGACCCAAAGATCCAGGGCGATATCCTGTCATCAGCGGTGCAACTCTGGGCACTCAAGGATATGGCCGCCGCCACCGGTTTTATTGATAAATTACCGGCGGGCGCGACCAGGGAACAGAACATCAACGCAGTGGCCAGGCTGTTGGCCAGGTCTGATCCGGGTGCGGCCATCAACTGGGTAACGAAGTCAGCCGCCCCCGAGTCCCGCAACAACATCCTGACCGAGGTCAGCACGGTCTGGGCCAAACAGGACCCGGCGGCCGCCTCGAAATGGGTCGAAAATTTCACCGATCCTCCGACCAGGAGTCAGGCCCTGTCGGCGACCACCTCCCAGTGGGCGAGGAAAGACCCAGCAGCAGCCATGGCCTTTGTCAAAAGTCTGCCGCAGGACTCGGCACAGGACCAGGCCGTCGGCAGCGTACTCCGGACTTGGGTCAACAGCGACCCGGCGAGCGCTATTTCCTGGGTCGACGGGGTCAGAAACACAAGTCAACAAAACGGCTACTATGAAATCCTTGGCAGACAGTGGCTGGGGCTTGATCCGGCCCAGGCCTCCCAATGGATCAACCAGTCCAGGATGCCAGCCGAGGTCAAGCAGATACTCTTGCCGCAGAAGTGATGGCGTCGCAAGTTCAGCCGTCACTTCGTCTGCCGGTAAAAAAACAAGGCGGCATCACGTCATTCCCGCGAAAGCGGGAATCCAGGCAGGTCCATGGATTCCGGGTCGCGCTTCGCTTGCCCGGAATGACGACCTAAAGTACAACACACTTGCAGCCGCTAGCACTATTTGCTTGCCGGGCCGCAGGGTTGGGGGTAGAATCGCCCTCGTTTTTGTTGAATATCTAAAAGGCCGCCAAAGGCCTTTTTTGCTTCACAGGAGGAGGCCCTGGCCATGACCAATAGCAGCCGTTCACTGGCGCCTGAATTGTATATGCAGGCCAATAGCCCAAATGACCTGAAGCTCATGCATGTCATGCGCGAGCATGACCAGGCGGCAGTGACCACTGATCGGTCTTATCCCACCGTCACCCTGCTGGTCGGCCCCACCCCGTTTACCATGCCGCGCGGCTGGGAGTTCTTCCTGACCTCCCCCTACGAGGGGATCACCTACATCAGCACCGTCCTGCATAATGCCGGCTATCCGGTCAGGATCGTCGATGTCAGATACGCCGTCGACCCGATGAGTGAGGCCCTGCGCCAAGTCCTCGCCAACACCGATGTCTTAGGAATCGCCACCTTTGAAGACAACTTCCCCTTTATCCGCGAACTGATCGACGCCGTCAAGACCGCCCGCCCCGAGCTGCCGGTGATCTGCGGCGGCTCGCTCATCACTTCCGTCCCCGACATCTTCATGCAGTACACCAAGACCGACATCGGCGTCATCTCGGAGGGCGAATTGACCATCTTGGAACTCATGGATAGTTACCGCTTGGGCAACTGGGCCAAGGGGCTCTCCAAGATCCCCGGTATATACTATCGCAGCAAGGACGGCGAGATCAACAAGACGCCGCCCCGCGGTCAGATGACCACCCTCGACTTCCTGCCCCGCATGCGTCTCGACCTCTGGCCCCAGGCCCAGGACCCGCGCGGCCTGCAACCGCAGATCATCGCCTCCTACAGCCGCGGCTGCAAGATGGACTGCGGTTTCTGCTTCCGCACCACGCCGCAGGTGTCGTACAAATCCCCCGAAAAACTGGCCACCGAACTCGACTGGCTTAAAACTCAGTACAACACCAACTTCGTCTTCTTCACCGACCTGACCTTCAACTCCAGCAAGCAACGGACGCTGGATATCTGCCAGGTCATCGAGGACCACGATATAAAATGGACCTGCCTCACCAAGTGCGCCAATGTCGATCCGGAGCAGATGACGGCCATGAAGAAATCGGGTTGCGACATCGCCCTATTCGGGGTCGAGTCCCTGGGCGCCAAGGCCTTGCAGGGGGTCAGGAAGCCGACCACCGAAAACATCAGCGTCCGGGCCATGAACTACAGCCTGGAGGCAGGCGTCCGCTTCGGCGCCCTCTTGATCGTCGGCCTGCCAGGCGAGGAGGAGTCCACCTTAAACCATATGGCGGAGTGGGCCGAAGAGAACCAGCACGTGACAAGGGTCAAGTACCTCTCCTCCATGCCGGGGACGGCGGTCTACCGCCAGACCTTGGCCCAGGGCCAGATCAAGAGCGAGCTCGACCACCTGAACTGGCTTTCCTTGGAGCAGGCGCTCTACGAGGACGAGTTCCTGAACCTCTCCGGCCTGCCCGAGGCCACCATCCGGTCCGGCTACAAACGGATGTACGACTCCTATCAGCCCGGACCGGTGATGGACTTCAATCACTTCCCGGCCCACTTCGAATACTTCCACCCCAACCCGGACGACGGCGGGCCGCGCTCCGTGGCCTACGCCGGCGAGGGTTGGCGGGCCAAGTTCAGTTCGGCCGGCCCCCACCTCACCCCCGGTTCCGAACGCTTCACCCTGGACAAATGCGGACCGGCAGGCTCCGCCGAAGCCGGGGCGGCCCTGGTGGAGTGCGGGGCGAAAAAATTGAAGAGGTAGGGAGTAGGTTCGTAATTCCTAATTCGTCATTCGTAATTCACCAACCCCTATGGACGAACTGCACGGTCTCTCGACCCACGACAAACTGAAACAGGCCTTCCTGGCCGAGGCCGGCACCGTGCTGCGCTACCTCTATTTCGCGCGCATCGCCGACATCGAGGGCTTCCCCGATGTGGCCCAGCTCTTCCGCGACCTGGCCGAGAGCGGGGTCTGCAACGCCCACGGCCATCTTGATTTTCTGAAACGGATCGGCGACCCTGATACCGATCTGCCAATCGGCGAGACCGACCAGAACCTGATAGCCGCCATCTCGTCCACCACCCGCGAACAGACCGAACTCTATCCACTCCTGGCGCAGACGGCAAGCAACGAAGGTCTGCTCGATATCGCCAACTGGTTCGAGACCATGACCAAGACCAAGAAGGCCCATGAGGAAAAGCTTAAAAAGGCCCTGGCCCAATTAAACCTTGCCCTGCAAAACGAGATGGGACAAAAATGAAGACTACCGCACCATCCCCCCAGCCTGCCGAGCCGCCCTACGACGCCAGCAGCATCACCGTCCTCTCCGGCCTGGAGGCGGTCCGCCAGAACCCCGGCATGTATGTCGGCTCCACCGATCTGGCCGGCCTCCATCAGCTGGTCTATGAGCTGGTCGATAACGCCATTGACGAGTCCCATGCCGGCCATTGTTCAGAAATTATCGTGGTGCTCGAAAAGGACGGTTCCTGCTCGGTCCAAGATGATGGCCGCGGCATCCCGGTGGATATGCACCAAACCGAACGGCGCCCGGCCTGCGAAGTCGTCATGACCAAGCTGCACGCCGGCGGCAAGTTCAAACAGCACTCCTATCAGTACACGGCCGGCATCCACGGGGTCGGCCTCTCCTGCCTGAACGCGCTTTCCGCATCCCTGCTGCTCGAGGTCTGGCGGGAGGGCTCCTACTACCGGCAACCTTACGCCTGTGGCCGGATTACCGGCACCCTGACCAAGGTCGGCGCCACTGACTTGCGCGGCACCAGGATCACCTTCCGGCCTGACCCCAGAATCTTCGACGAGCACCTGGCCTTTACTTACGAAACCCTGGCCCGCCGCCTCCAGGAACTCTCCTTCCTGCACCCTGGTGTCCATATCCGTCTGGACGACCAGCGTACAGGCCGGAGCGACGATTTCCAGTACGATAGCGGCATCCCGGGCTTCATCGAGCACTTAAACCGTAACGCCACCGTCCTCCACCCGCAGCCGCTGGCCATCCATATCCACCAGCCGGGCCTTGACATCGAGATCGCCATGCAGTGGACCGCTGGCTACGGCGAAAACATCTCAAGCTACGTCAACAGCATCAACACCGTCTATGGCGGCACCCACGTCGCCGGCCTGAAGACGGCCCTGACCCGGGCCATCAACCGCTATGCCGCAGAGTCCGGCCTGCTCCATGCTGAAAACAATGAAAAGATCTCCACCTTCGATATCCTGGAGGGCCTGACCTGCGTACTGTCGGTGCAGATGGCGGCCCCGAGCTTCGAGGGGCAGACCAAGAC
>JANNQL010000183.1:0-9574 GCA_031400755.1 Pseudomonadota bacterium
CGAGGGCGTATTCGACGAAGACATCTTTTTTGTGGGCAACTCGCAGTAGTGCGACCAACCCAATTGGTCAGACGGTGTCTGACCAATTCGCTCTCGGTAGGTCTGATAGAATTGACGCATAAGCTTGAGGTTGGTCAAAGAAAACCCTCTCCCAAACTCATCAGTCAGCGCTGTCGCCAATGTTTTTAAGGTCGCTGTCCCATATTCCGCCCTTTCCTTGCCGTGCTGTTCATGCTCGATTATCCGGCGGCCAATCTCAAAATTGGTGAGCACCTGGATCAGGTCAACGGAGTGGACGACCGCTTTGCGTGCAGAGAGAATCAGCTCCCGGATATTATCAAGCAGCCCTTTCACTCCGTCACCTCCCGCAACAGCGCCATGATTCGCTGCTCCACCGCTTCCAGCTCGCTGTCGATCTCGTGCAGCGGGCGCGGCGGCTGATATTGGAAGAACACGCGGTTGAAGTTGATTTCAAATCCCACCTTGCCGATGCCGCCATCCTGGTCGTCCAGCGTGGTGCGGTCGATCCAGGCATCGCTGACATAAGGCCGCACTTCGCGCCGGAAGTAACTGACGATGTCTTCCTTGAGGGGGATGTTCTCGGCGTCTTTGAGCGCCGGGTCGGGTTCGTGTTCGAGGTAAACGGCTTTCTTCGCCCCCTCACCCCGGCCCTCTCCCCCTCCGGGGGCGAGGGAGAAAAGACCCAGCACCGCTTCCAGTTCAGCGGCCTTCAACCCGGAGGGCAAAGTTTGATTGGGGAACAGACTGGCGAGGTCTAACCCCTCGACCTTGTGATACTTGGCAATGACTGGCTCGGCATCGGGGTCGACTTCGGTGAACACCTCACGGAACAACTTTTTCTGCGCCGTGCCCTTAGCTCCCGGCGTCCAGCCGCTGGCGTTATCCGGCAGGGTCTTGACCACGCGCTGCACCTTTTCCCATACGGTGTTCCAGTCGAAATACGGCTCGATGCCCAGCGCATCTTCCACCGCCAGCACGGCGTCGAGTAGCTCGGGGCAGGTATCAAGGAACCGCTCTTTACCTGCTTGGGTGATCTGGAAGCGCAGGCGTAGCGGACGATGAACCGTGATGCGCCGGTAGCCGAAATCGGCATTATCGAAAACTTTGCTGGTTTTGGACTCAAGCAGAGTGCCGTGCTCGCGGGTAAGGGTGTCGATGGCGGCGGCATCAAGATAACGGCGTTTGTTCCCCAGGCTGCGTTTCATCGGCGTGAAGCAGCTGCGCGCGTCGATCAACTGGATCTTACCCTGGCGGTGCGCGGCCTTGCTGTTGGTGACTACCCAAATAAAGGTGCCAATGCCGGTGTTGTAGAACATCTGCTCGGGTAGGGCGACGATGGCTTCCAGCCAGTCGTGTTCGATGATCCAACGACGAATTTCGCTTTCGCCACTGCCTGCGCCGCCAGTAAACAGGGGCGAGCCATTGAAGACAATGGCCACGCGCGAGCCAGGCTGGTCGCGGCTACCGGCTCTCCAGGGCTGAAACTTGGCAATCATATGGATCAGAAACAGCAGCGCGCCATCGTTGACGCGTGGCAGCTTACCGTTGTAACCACGAAAGTTCGGCCAGCGGTCGATGATCTTCTGCTCGGCCTTCCAGTCTACACCAAAGGGCGGGTTGGCGAGCAGGTAATCGAAACGCATGTCCGGGAACTGGTCTTCGGTGAGCGTGTTGCCGTATTCGATACGGCTGTCCTTGTGGCCCTTGATGAGCAGGTCGGAAGCGGCTACGGCATAGGAACGCGGATTGTAGTCCTGGCCAAAAACCTTGACGGTGGCTTGGGCGTTGTGGGCACGTATCCAGTTCTGCGCCTCGGCCAACATGCCACCGGTACCACAAGCCGGGTCACAGATGGTGACGATGATGCCTTCCTGGGTAAGCACCCTGGTGTCGGGCTCCAGCAGCAGGTTGACCATGAGTCGGATTACTTCACGCGGGGTAAAATGGTCACCGGCCGTCTCATTCGCCGCTTCATTGAAGCGTCGGATCAGGTCTTCGAACACCAAGCCCATGGTGATGTTGTCCACCCGCTTGGGGTGCAGGTCCATTTCGGCAAACTGTGCGACCACCTGATAAAGACGGTTGGCTTCTTCGAGTTTTTCGATCTCCTTCTCGAACTCGAAGCGCTCAAATATTTTACGGATGTTCTCAGAAAAGCCCTCAATGTAATTGGTAAGATGACGGCCAATGTTGTCCGGGTCAGCCTTGAGCTTATAAAAGTCGAGTTGGCTATGGTTGTGAAAACCTAAAGGCTTGCCATCTTCATCCTTGGCCAGGTTGTTGAGAATGGCATCGATATTGGCCTGGCCCTTGGCTGTGAGTTCCGTGTGCTTGTTGAGCACGGCTTGCTTGGTGGGCGCTAGTACCCAGTCGAAGCGGCGCAGGACAGTGAGCGGCAACATCACGCGCTCATATGCGGCGGGCGGTAAGGTCCACGCAGCAGGTCGGCAACGGACCAGATGAAGTTTGCGAGCTGTTGGAAGTTAGTAGGGGGCATTGGTATTGGTCCTTGTTATCCGGAAGCAGCTTGCCGCTGCGGCATACGCTGCGTCAAATGCAGAGAATTGTTTCGGGGGCAGCTTGTGCGTTTTTTGGTAAGTCTATCCTTATTTGGTGTTAGGCGAGAACGACCCTCCCCAGCAGAGAGTGTTGAGGATTTTTAGCCATTCCCCTGCCGCCATTATGAAAAAATCACTGATTGCGGCCAATCAATTCCGCTGCAAAGGCCATCGATTGGGGCGATACCGAATCGCCGTCCAGCATCCTGGCGATTTCAGCCACCCTGGCGTCGTTGCCCAACTGACTGATGGAGGTGGAGGTGCGGCCCTGGGTCAGGTGCTTTTCCACCAGGAAATGGGTCTTGCCGTAGGCTGCAATCTGGGGCAGATGGGTTATGCAGATCACCTGATGATGGCGGGACAACTCTTTGATCTTCTTGGCCACTGACTCTGCCGCCTTGCCGCCGATGCCGGAGTCTATTTCATCGAAGATGACTGACTCCACCGAATCCTTTTTGGCAAGCAGGCATTTCAAGGCCAGCATGACCCGCGACAATTCACCGCCAGAGGCAATCTTCACCAGGGGCTTCACCGGTTCGCCAGGATTGGCCGAAAACATAAATTCACAACGGTCCCAACCGGTCCGGGCCATCCCCTCAAGGTCTCTCTTCTCACTGTCCTTGAAGACTGCCTGAAAATCAGCCTGTTCAAAACTTAAGCCCCGCAATTCTTGTCTGATAGCCGCACTGAGCCCCACGGCCACCTTGCCGCGCGCCTCAGACAAGGCGTCCGCCGCCAGCACCAGTTCACCTTCCAGCATGGTGCAACTTTCAGACAAGCGGGCAATTTTCTCATCCATCTGCTCAAGGTCATGGAGTTCCAGACGGGCCTTTTCGGCATAGGCCAGGATATCGGCCAGGTCCTCGCCGTATTTTCGTTTCAACTGCTGTAACTGGGTAATCCTGGCGGCAATCTCTTCCAAGGCAGACTCATCATTCGGCAGCCGATTGATATAGTCCCGAACCTGGCCGGCGTGCTCGTCCACCAAAAAACTCTGTTCAGCAATTGCCCCAGCCAAGACCGCGACCTCCGTATCGAGTGCGGCCATGGCCTCAATGTCCTTACGGGCCAGGGCCAATGACTCAGAGGCCGACTGTAGCTGCCGGTAACATTTCTGGCCGAACTTGCGCAGATCAGCCGAGCTCTTCAGGCGCTGCCGGTCATGGGTCAAGCGCGCATCTTCGCCGATTTCGATGGCAGCCACCTCGATTTCCCGATACTGATAGGACAGAAAATCGCGCCGCTGCTCCTTGTCCATCTCCCGTTCTTTGAGAACAGCAAGGTCCTTTCTGACTGCAGACCACTGATCAAAGAGGATGGCGACTTTGTCCCTGGCCGGCCACAGGTCACCGACCAGGTCTACAAAATCAAGATGATAGCGGGGGTTGAGCAGCTGCTGATGGTCATGCTGGCTGGCGACACTGACCAGGTGTTCGCTGATCGATTGGATGAGGCGGGAGGTGGCCAGACCGCCATTCAGATAAAAGCGGCTCTTGCCATCGACTGAGAATACCCGCTTGATCAAGAGTTCGTCGTCGCCTTCGATCCCCATCTCCTGGAGTTCATTTCGCAAGGCGGCATTGACCGGGCAATCGAACAAGGCCTCGACCATGGCCTGGTCAGCGCCTGTCCTCACCCAGGACGATGAGGCCCTGCCCCCCGTCAGCAAGGCAATGGCCTGCAGGACAATGGACTTGCCTGCCCCGGTTTCGCCGGAGAAGACAATCAGGCCATCGCCAAGGACGACATGAAGTTTTTCAATCAAGGCCAGATTCTCGATGCGGATTTCTTTCAGCATGCTTACCTATAACCCAAACTGTAACTACAGGAAAAGTTTTTTTGAAATTGCCAATGTTATTTTCCGAAGTATATTGGCAGAAAGATTCAAGATTGATAGACAAAAGGAATTCCATGCCCCGCTTCAAAAAACAAATCAGCACCCTGATCATTTTCTTTTTTGTCATGGGCCACTTGTCTCTGCCCTTGGGCCAGGGCACTGCCATGGCCTTTTCGGTCGGTGAAGAAAAAGAGGTCGGTGAAAAACTGCTGAGCATGGTCCGCAAAAACTTCCAGGTGCTTGACGACCCCGACATCAGCCAGTACACCAACGAACTGGGCCAACGCATCCTGGCCGTGGCCGGCCCCCAATACTTTGACTACCATTTTTTTATCATCAACGACAAGGAATTCAACGCCTTTGCCGCCCCATCCGGGCTGATCTTCATTCATTCCGGTCTGATCGAGGCCATGGAGAGCGAGGGGGAACTGATCAGCGTCATGGCCCATGAATGCGCCCACGTCACCAGTCGTCACATCTCAGACCGCCTCAAAAAGAGCACCAAGACAAGTATAGGCACTGCAGCGCTGCTGATCGCCGGTATCGCCATGGGTGGCGGCGCCCTTTCCCAGGCACTGATCACCGGGTCCATGGCCGCCAGTGCCTCCATGAACCTGAAATTCAGCCGCGAGGACGAAGAGGAGTCCGATCGGCTGTCGTACAAATGGATGCAAGCCATGGGAACGGACCCTGCCGACATGGAGTCCATGCTCCAGAAGATGCAGCGGGTCGGGGTCTACCGCTCGGCCAATATCCCACCATACCTTCTGACCCATCCCGAACCGAAGCAGCGTTTGGGATACGTCCAGGACCTGATGATGGCCTCCCAGGAGACCAAGACCTACCGGCCTGTGGATAATTTTTCATTTATCAGAATGAAACAGCGGATTTTGGCCCTGACCAAAGATCCTGGCACCTTGCGGGCCCAATACTTGCGAAAAGTATCCGATGGCAGTGCCGACCCAAAAAGTATCATGGCGCAATACGGACTGGCCTTAGTCTCCCTGGCCGGGGCAGATTATGCCAAGGCCGTGTCTCTCATGAAGAGTGTCATTTTAGCCTACCCTGAGCGCAGCATCCTCAAGACAGACCTGGCCACCATCCTCACGCAGAGTGGCCGTCAGCAGGAGGCCTTGGCCTTGCTGAACGCCACCCACGCCGCTGATCCCAAGTGCGCCTATACCACCTATATCCTGGCCCAGAACCTCGAACAAGTCGGGGATCACCAAAAGGCCTTGCAGCTATTCGAAGAGCTGCTGCCGGTAATTCCGGACCACACCATGCTGCATCATACCATCGGTAATCTCGAAACCAGGATGGGCAAAAAGGGGGTCGGCCATTACTATCTTGGCCGTTATTTCTGGCTGGAAGGTGACGCCAAAAACGCCAAATATCATTTGAACGAGGTCCTGACCGATCCGAAAGTTGACCAAGCCACCCTGACCAAGACCAAGACCCTGCTGGATGACATCGAACGAATCGAAAAGGATATGTAACTCAGGTCAGTTGGTTTTTCTGATCTTACGAATGGCCATGACTGCAAAGTCCCGAAACAGGCGCACCGACTTGATCATGCCTTGATCAAGCAGGGGTCTTGCTGCCTTGCGATCAAGATAAATCATGCCAATGCCCTTGGTGTCTATGCATATTGGAAAGAGGTAGACTGTCCGGTCTTTGACCAGATACTGAAGATCATCTGGAAAGGCGCCGGGTTTGTTGGCAGGGATCATCATGTCTTTGCCAAGTTTCAAGGAGTTGGGCATAGCGTAGGGGCCTGGGGTGAGGACGTGCTCAAATCTCTTGACCCCATCGGGATCAATCTCGCCCAGACCAAAGCGGCCCACCAACGCTAGCTTGGAGGGCTGGACGCTGATGATGGCCAAGATGACCCGGTCAAAACCAACCCCCCGATAGAGGGCCTCCAGAAGATTGACATAAAACTCATTGATATCAAAAGGCCCCATCAAGGTCTCGGTGATGTCCCGGATAAAATCATTTACCGATTTATCGGTGCTGATCGGTAATTCGTCAAGCATTTCAGACGAGGCGCCCGACCGATCACTGCCACGCCCTGGCTTGTTTCTTTCCTGCTGCTCATCTGGCCTGTCCGAATTCAGCAGACCATGCTTGACATTGATCTCGACGTTGCGGAGTCTGGCCCGCACCTTGAGCTTGGTCAAGCCGTAGCGGATAGAATCAGAGACATCCTCGGAGATTTCAACGCATTGATTCAATTTTTCAATGGACTCTTTGGCGTCAACCGATAGATGTCCGCCAAATTTTTGGAACACGGGCCCCAGATCAGAGCCATCGCAGACGGCATCGACAAAGGAGTTGGCGAAACTGGCCACGTTTTGCAGGTAGCCTTCGGTGTCATATTTGTGCTTCGGCGCCCCAGGATCTTCCCCCATGGAACTAATTGCCTTTTCTGACAAATTCCAGAACTTGGCCACCTCAGCGCCGATCTCATGAAAGGTGATGTCCGTCAATACCGCCCGGCAGGCCGCATTCGGAGCAACGCCTGCCTCGATCTTCAATTCGATCTCCCGATACTTGTCGGGCAGGTAAATGCAGACAATGATCTTGCCTAAGTTATGAAGCAGTGTGCAAATAAAGGCCTCTTCCGGCGAGATGTTGAGATTTTTCTCCACCACCAGATCGCGGGCCTGCAGGCCGCTCAAAAAAGAACGGGTCAAGAGTTTGCTGATGCCTTCCTTGTCTACCCCTGACTTGACAAAATCCTCAAACAAGGCAATGGCCATCGCCATGTCCCGAATCGCATCAAAGCCGAGAATGGTCACCGCCTTGGAGATGGAGTTGCAAGCCCGCCCCAGAGAATAATAGGCCGAATTGACAATCTGCAGCACCTTGTTGGTCAGTGAGTAATCCTTCAGGATCACCCTGGCCAACTCAGCTCCGGCTGATCGACTGTTGCTGGTCAGCGAGATTAGCTCCTGCACATTATGAGACATGGCGGGCAACTCGCTCATGTTCATTTTTGCAAATATGGTCGACAGGCTCGCTGATGGCTGCTGCGTCGTTTGATGTTCGGTCATTACTTTTATAATCCTTTCTTTGAGTGCTGAGGACTTAGGACTGATGGACGGCAAATCTTCACTCAGTCCTAAGTCCTCAGCACTCAGTCCTGATCTAATACCACAGCAGTCAAAGGGGAAACGTAAAATATGCCCGTTTGTGGTATGGCATGTATCTCTTTAATATCGTTACTCGTTACAAAAGCCCCTATTTTTTACTCCTTCAGCAATTATAGCGTATTTTTTGTTTATATGCCTACTAAAATTATGCTACTCTCTTTAATGAGTCTGCACCACAGCCCCACCTTTACAGCATAAAGTCGAAACTGAGATTTTGTCTGGCAAATTGGTGCAGGTGTGCGGTTGCCTGCTGGGCATGCAAAAAATGACGGGTTGTTTTTTGCATGTTCAGGGCCTTGGCAAAAACGTCAACTGACACCGGCACATTCAACGAACATAACGACTGGCGCACCTTTTTTGAGGAGTCGAACATGACTGACTGGACGATCAAGCTGCACGATACCATTATCAAGACATTTCCCATCAAAGAAGGCCAAACGATTACCATCGGCCGGGGAAAAGAATGCGACATCTCTATAGACAACACGGCCATCTCCCGTCAGCATATTTCCCTGTGCAGGAGTAGCGGCATCTATTTTGTGTCAGACCTTGGCAGCACCAACGGCAGCTTTGTCAATGGCAAGAAAATCGACGTTGACGAACCGGTATCGGACACTGACACCATTGTCTTTGGCAAATTCACGCTGACCACCGCCAACCCGGCGGACTCTGTCAGCCGGGTGGCCGCCTCGGTCTCGGCAGATGCGATGGACATCGATGATGAAACTGTCTTTGTCAGCGGCAAAAAAACTGCCGCGCCAACCCCTAATTTCAAACCCAAGGCTGCCGGCCCAAGGCTCAGCGTCATACAGGGAGACGCATCGCCCCGGGAGCTTTCCCTGGCCGGGATCAGCAGTCTCAAACTCGGCAGCGACCCGTCCTGCGACTTGGTGATTCCCGGCTGGTTCATGGCCAAGGCCCAAGCCTACATCATCAAAAGGGACGACTCCTATCTGCTGGTGCCCCAGAAATCCTGGGTCGGCACCTATGTCAACAACAGCAAACTCAGCAGTGAGCATATCTTGCGGTCCGGCGATATCATCACCATACGAGGCACCGCCCTCCGCTTCGATTGACAGCTGTGACCATGCTGACCCAATTTTTCAATAAATTCAGAGGGGCCAAGGCCTCGACCAAGGCATCGGCATCGCCAAGCAACAGGCCGGATCTGCCCCAAGTAAAGGAATGGCAACCAGGCGAGACTGTCCTTGGCCGCTACCTGATTGAGCAGGTCTTTAGCGGCGCTATGGGCAAGGTCTACATCGCCCAGCACCTTGGCTGGAAAATCCCGGTGGCCATTAAAGTCCCCAGACCTGAAGTCCTGGCCGACAAGGAGGGCGCCAAAAGAATTTTCAATGAGGCGGACAGTTGGATCAGAATGGGCATGCACCCTAATGTCGCAACCTGCTTCTATGTCATGTCTATCGATAAGATCCCCCATCTGTTCATCGAATATGTCGATGGCGGCGACTTGAGCGCCTGGCTGAAAACCGGCCGCTGCAAAGATCAGCGCACCGCTCTCTCTATGGCTATTCAATTCTGTCACGGCATGGAATTCACCCACGCCAACGGCATCATCCACCGGGATGTAAAGCCGCAAAATATCCTGGTCACCAAAAATGCCCTGGTCAAGATCACCGATTTCGGCATTGTCCAGAGTATGATGCACCCAGATGTCGATTTATCGGCCTTCCTGCCGGACACCCCTGACCAGGACGGCACCATCGGCTTCCGAGGCACCCCAGGCTTTGCCTCCCCGGAACAATTCCGCAACACCCACAGCGTTGACCGGCGCACGGATATCTTCTCCTTTGGGCTCTGCCTGTGGCTCATGTTCTGCGGCAGAAAGCCGTTCAAGAACAACCAGATAGAAGAAGAGGTCGAGCCGGCGCCGCTGGCAGGCGCCGCCCCTTTTCCGGAGGTGCTGACCAGACTTCTCAAAAAATCGGTGGCCTACGACCCTGATCAACGCTACCAAGATTTCAAGGCCCTGCGCCTGGACC
>JANNQL010000184.1:0-4203 GCA_031400755.1 Pseudomonadota bacterium
CATTGACATTGCCGAGGAGGCGGCGGCCATGGGTTTTGATGAGATCCAGTTCGACTATGTGCGCTTCCCGGACACCCCTGGTCTCAAATTCAACATCGAATATAACCAGACAAATCGCGTCGCTGCCATTGCCGGCTTTCTCGCCGCCGCCCATGAGCGGCTGGTCCCGTACAACGTCTTCCTCTCGGCCGACATCTTCGGCTACGTCGCCTGGAACGAGAACGACACCTTCATTGGCCAAACCCTGGATGCGGTCGCCGCCAATGTCGATTATTTATGTCCGATGCTGTACCCGTCTGGCTTCATGTACGGTATCCCGAATTACCGGAACCCAGTGGCCCACCCTTACGAAATCGTCAACCATACGCTCAACCAAGCCATCAAGCGCAGCGCTATTTCTTCTCTGCGCTATCGCCCTTGGTTGCAGGCCTTTAAAGACTACGCCTTTGACCGGCGGCATTTCACGGCAACGGAGATCAAAAGCCAGATCAAGGCCTCCGAGGATGCCGGCGTCTCAGGCTGGCTCTTGTGGAACCCGCGCAACGCCTATACCGATGCCGGCCTCGGCGCAGACAAAGTCACGGCCCAAGTAGCCAAAGAAACCGCCCCGGCAGCAGGTATCTACCGCGCCGCCGAGGCCGTTAAACCCATTACGGAGAATGGCCCAGTTGCGCAATAGACTGGGCGCGCTGTCCCTGCTCGCCGTTCTGCTTTGTTCGTGCGGTGCCTTACCCGCCAACAGCAAGGACAGCAGCGGGCCGGACCTAAAGGCGGTTGCCCCTGCGGTGGGGACGCCCCCTCTTCAGTCCGAGACGCCTCTCACCGAAGAGCGCCTCAAAGCCATCGACAGTATCGTAGCGCAGGAGATTGCAGCCGATCATCTGCCCGGGGCAGTGGTGTTGATTGGCCAGGGCGACGGCGTGGTCTATCGTCGCGCCTTTGGCCAGCGCTCTCTCCAATCGAGTGCGGTGCAGTCAAAGCCCCAGGCGATGACGGCTGACACCATCTTCGATCTCGCCTCCCTCACCAAAGTCGTAGTCACCACCACCGCTGTCATGCAACTGGTCGAGCGCCGCACCTTGGCGCTGGACACGCCAGCCGCCCATTACTGGCCTGCCTTTGGCGTACAAGACAAGTCACTGATCACCGTCCGCCACTTGCTGGCCCACACCTCCGGCCTACCCGCAGGGCTTGAGACTGCCGACCTCATTAAAAAAAATAGCGCCAGGCGGGCTGAGATCATTCGCCAGCGCTTGACCATGGTCAAACCACAACAGGCCCCTGGCCGTGCAATTCAATACAGTGACCTTAATTTCGCCATATTGGGTGAATTGGTAGAGCGGACCACTGGACTGCCGCTCGACGTCTACGCCGAGCGCAACATCTTCAAACCCCTAAAGATGAGTGATAGCGGCTATCTGCCCAGCCGTGAACTCCGCCACCGCATCGCCCCCACCAGTATGCCGGCTGGTCGCGTCCACGATCCGCTGGCGCGATGCTTGAATGACGTGGCTGGCAACGCCGGCGCCTTTTCTTCATCCGATGATCTTGCCCTGTTTGCCAGTGCCCTGCTCAGTGGCGGCGCGCCGATTCTGTCCGCCGAAAGCGTCAAGGCCATGCTGTCGCCGCAGACCCCGCCGGGGCAGTCGCCAGCAGGGCCTTTCCGTGGGCTTGGCTGGCGGCTGGACCCGGTCCTGGCCAGCAATCGGGCCGCCCTGCCGGCGCTGGGCGCGGCGAGCCACCTGGGCTACACCGGCACCGCCTTGTGGCTCGACCCGGTGCGCAAGGTCTATGTCATTGTCCTCAGCAACCGCCTCCATCCTGGTGATGGCGGTGACGCCGGCCCTCTGCGCGCCAGAATCCTCTCAGCAGTCAGCGAGGCCTTGGGGCCATTGCCGGCCCAGACGATCAGTCAGGTCAGGCCTGACCTGACTGATCGGGTAGAGCCGTATCTGATCAAAACCCAAGAGCATCCGGTCGCCGCCGGCATCGATGTCCTCGTTGCCCAAGGCTTTGCCCCGCTACAGGGTAAACGCATCGGCCTGCTCACCCATCGCAGCGCGGTGGACGCCAATGGCCAGCGGACTATCGATGTACTTTTTCGGGCGCCAGGCGTAAGCCTTACCAGCCTGTTCAGCCCTGAACACGGCTTAAGTTCCGACCAGGAAGGCAAGATCAAGGACGACCACGACCTGCTCACCGGCCTGCCGATCACTAGCCTCTACGGCGACAGCCGTCGCCCCACCCCGGCCATGCTGACCGGTCTCGACGCCCTGGTGGTCGACCTGCAGGACGTCGGCGTGCGGTTTTACACCTACGCCAGCAGCGTGGCGTATCTGATGGAGGCCGCCGCCCCCCTGCATATCCCGGTCTATGTCCTTGATCGCCCCAATCCCATCGCCGCGGACCAAGTGCAAGGCCCGCTGCTCGACAAAGAACGCCGCTGCTTCACCGGCTATTGGCCAATACCAGTGCGCCACGGCATGACCATCGGCGAACTGGCCCGTCTGTTCGCCGGCGAGGCTGGGGTCCCGGTCGCCCTGCAGGTTGTCCCCATGCAAAACTACAGCCGTTCATTATATTACGATGACAGCGGCCTGCCGTGGATCCCGCCGTCGCCCAATCTGGTGCGCCTGGCCTCGGCCACGCTCTATCCCGGGGTCGGCATGATTGAGGGTGCGAAGATCTCGGTCGGGCGCGGCACCAGTACACCTTTTGAACTCGTCGGCGCGCCGTGGATCGACAAGGCGAAATTCTGCGCCGAGCTTAACAAAATCGGCCTGGCCGGGGTATCTTTTCATCCTGTAGAGTTTACCCCCAGCGCCAGCCCTTATGCCTGGAAAAACTGCCAGGGGGTCTCTATTGCCGTCACCAACCGCCTGGAGCTGAATTCTCCAGCCATCGGCATTGCCCTGGCCGCAACCCTGCATCGCCTCTATCCCGAGCATTTTTCACTAAATGACACCCTCGGCGGAGTGGGGTCTAAGGCGTCCTTAGATGACATCCGGGCCGGCCGGCCAGTGCTAGAGATTATCAGCCGCTGGGACTCACCCTTGCAGGACTTTACCAGGGTGCGCGAGAAGTATTTGTTGTATAGGTAGCGGGTGATGCTCTTCTGCCAACTGTTCGCTATCACCCGCTATCTCTACACGGGCCGCGGCCTGATCAACCGTCTGCTCTGGTTTGCCCTTTGCGCCGCCCTTACCAGCCTCGGTTTCCTCAAAACAGGCCATCAGTTCGATTTTACAACCGGCACGGTCCTCTATCTGGTGCCGGCGAGCTGCCTTGCCGGCGTCTGTCTTGAATTCACCGCCCACCTCCTCCCTGAAATCTGGATATTGCGCAAGCTGCGGGATTTGAGGCAATTTATCAAGCTTGCCAGGATCCGCAACGCGCCCCGTCAGCCAAACAGACAGTAATGCCATTTCAGCTTGACTTGTTCCTGTCCCAGCTAAAGCTCCAGCGAAAAAAATTGATTTATATAAGAAGTTCAGCTATTGATTTACAAGACTCCTCGCTATTTCAGGGGTAGCTTTTGCAATTATGCAATCAGTGAGGTAATGCGCCATGACAACTGATAGTGTTCCCGGTGGATCAATTACAACAGCGGCCTTAGCCATTCCAGGGTCAGTCTCCGGCACAATTGATACAATCGATTTTTATACCGGTGGTGTGGATGAGGATTGGTATCAGGTTTCCCTGACAGTGGGAACAACCTACCAGTTCGACATGACCTCCAGCGCCCTGGATAGTGTGCTGGCGATATATGACTCAAACGGTATTAAATGGGCCAATGCTGATAATGGTTATCTGGTCGGAGACCCTGAATCGCTTGCCTTCAGCCCTGTTTTGAGTGGTTATTACTATGTTTCAGCCTCCAGTTATGGCGGATATACCACCGGCAGTTTTAGCTTAAGCGCCACCGTCACCTCCACAACCGGCAGCATCGACACTGTCGGCGACTGGTATACCGACGCCAATGTCGGCATCATCACCGTGGCTGGCAGTGTCACCGGCAGCCTCGACAGCAGTTATGATAGCGATTGGTATGCCGTGCAGCTCACCGGGGGACAGGCCTACCTCTTTGGCTTGTCTTCCGGCGCACCACTCGATACTGCGCTGGACCTCTACGGCGCCAATGGTAATTGGCTGGATAGCTCGTGGACATATGCGGGCGACGAAAGCCTTCTTTTTACCGCGACC
>JANNQL010000185.1:0-13119 GCA_031400755.1 Pseudomonadota bacterium
GCAACATCGACAGCAAGAATGATAGCGACTGGTATGCAGTGCAGCTCACCGGGGGACAGACCTACCTCTTTGGCTTGTCTTCCGGTACACCGCTCGATACTTCACTGTCCCTCTACGATAGCAATGGTTATTGGCTGGATAGCTCGTGGACATATTTGGACAACGAAAGCCTTCTTTTTACCGCGACCTCTACCGGCACCTACTACTTGGCCGTTTATGGTGATTATGCCAATACGGGCGCCTTCTCCCTTTCCGCCTCAACTTCCACCGCGGGTGGAACTGGCACAGACAGCGTCCCGGATGGGACCACGACCTCTGCGACGCTGGTAGTAGGGGGAAGTGTCAATGGCACGATCAACAACAGCACGGATTACGGTGACTGGTATGGTGTAACTCTGTTGACTAACACAACCTACCAGTTCGACTTGAACGCCGCGCTACTGGATGGACAGTTAGGCCTTTACGATGCAGGCGGCATGTTTATATCGTGGGCTGATAGCGGCGGCTCAGGTGACCCTGAAACACTTGTTTATACTACTGCGCAGGCCGGGACATATTACGTCGAAGTGTCCAGCTACAATGGTTCTTCCGGTGACTTTCAGCTTGGCTTGGGCCAAGTCTCTGGCAGTGGCGGCACGGTGGACAATGTGGGCGGCAGCAGCGGAGCGGCAAGCTTAATCAACGTCCCCGGCCAGGTCAGCGGCGCCATTGATGACGGCGCCGATGCCGACTGGTACAGGGTAACGCTCAGTGCCAATACGCTCTACCAGTTCGATCTTTCGTCTAACTTTATCGATGGCACTCTGGCCCTCTATGACTCCAACAACATTCAACAAGCCTATGCCGATAACGGTCTATATGCTGGCGACCCGGAAAGCTTGTATTACACCCCAACGACTGCGGGCACTTATTTCATCGCAGTCTCCGGTTACGGCGGCACCACAGGCAGCTTTCAGCTTGACGCCATAGGCTATGCCAGCCAGACCGGCGACTTTGTCGTAGGCAGCGCTTCGACGACTTCGTCTGTATCCATGCCCGGCACGGTATGGGGGCACATCGATACCGCAGGCAGCACTGGCGGTAACGATGCCGATTGGTACAACGTCCGCCTGGTCGCGGGAGCGACGTATCGTTTCGACCTGTCCGGAGATAGTGCGCTTGACGGCATCCTGACCCTTTACGGCACCGATGGCGCGAGCCCGTTGGCTAACGCCGATACGACCTATCAGGGCGGCAGTGAATACTTCTATTACTCGCCAACTACGACTGGCGATTACTACATCGCCGTCGATGGCTGGGGCAACACTACCGGCGATTTCTGGTTGTCTGTCGCCCAGTCATCAGGGGGAAGCGCCTCAACCGACACGGTTGGGCAGACCGTTGGCACCAGCGGCAGCGTGACGGTCAGTCCAAGCGCCCCGGGTCACGTTGAGGGCGCCATCAACAACACTGGGGACGCCGACTGGTATGCCGTGACCTTGTCAGCCAATACCCAGTATGAGTTTAATCTGGGCTCGTCAAGCCTGGATGGAGTCTTGCAACTTTATGACGCCTCGGGAAATGAACTGTCCTATGTCGATAGTGATTGGTCGGCTGGTTCTGAAAACCTGGTCTACGCGCCTACGGCTAACGGCGCTTATTACATCGGGGTGTCTGGTTACGGCGATTCGACAGGCGATTTCCTGCTCGACATCTATTCTTCTGGAACGGTCAGTAATGTTGATGCAGTGGGCGACACTTACCAGACTGCCGCATCGGGGCTGCTCAATGTCGGAGAAGATGCAGTCCGCGGCTCCGTAGATTCCAGGGTGGACGAAGACGTTTATGCGGTCGCACTTATTGCCGACACCACCTATCTTTTCGATCTTTCGTCAACCTCGCTCGACGGCACGCTTACCCTGTACGGGTCCGACGGGGAGTGGCTGGAATCAGCTGACTATGGTGGGACGGGCGGCGCAGAGAACCTCTATTTCACCCCGCTCACCTCGGGCAACTATCATATCAGCGCCGGCGGCTGGTCCAGTTCCACTGGCAGCTATAATTTGAGCGCCTCGGCCTTGACCATAACCAGCGGCGGCGAGGTGCCAGGCGATACAAGTTCCACGGAAAATCTGTTGGCGCCAGGTTTCGTCGATAACCAAATCGATTCTGGCGCCGACACGGACTGGTTCAGCATCCGCCTGAGTCAGGACACGGAATATAGTTTCAACCTATATTCAAACGATGGCCTCCTGGACGGCCAGCTGCAGATGTTCGATGCGGATGGCGCCCCGGTCTACGACCAGTATGGCAACGGCTATGCAGATGATGGCTGGTACGCAGGAGATGCCGAGAACCTCTATTTCACCGCCCCTGCGACCGGTGATTTCTTTATCCAGGTGTCAGGGTACGGTGGAACGACCGGCAGCTATAGTCTCTATGCCTCGCAGGCCTGGGACGGCTACCTGAGCGTCACTTCTTACGACGACATCAAGTGGGAGGTAATCGATTGGTGGAGTTGGGACAGTGCAACCTGGGCCGCCTATAGTGATCCAATCGCCTGGTCAGCTGTTGGTTGGGACGAGATTGCCGATTACTCTGCTCTGGAGTGGTCCTATGTGGATTGGACGGAATTCGACAGCACTACCTACAACGATTTGGCATATGAGCAAATCGATTGGGACGAGCTGCTTCTCGCTGACTGGACTGCCATCGATTGGGATTACATTTATGGCGATAGCCTCAATTGGGACCAACTGCAATACGAGTCTGCATATGATCCAACGGTAAATTACGATTTACTGACAGGCTGGAATATTGATTGCACAAGCGCTGATGCTGCCGGAGACATTGGCAACAACAAGGTTGAAGGCGGTATCGCCAATGACACCGCGTTGTTGGGTATGGGGCTGGATTATTTCAGCGGCGGCGCGGGCGATGATTATGCCAATGGTGGAGATGGGGCCGACGATCTGCTTGGGGGTGAGGGGGATGACACCCTAAACGGCGGAACGGGTCAAGATGTCATGGAAGGCGGCGCCGGTGACGACACCTACTTTGTCGATAGCTCAAATGATAGCGTAGTCGAAACCGGCAGCGTACAAAGTAGCGCCCTCCCCGGCTTCAGGTCAGCACTCGACTTAAGCAGCAACATCGACAAGGTCATCGCCAGCGTCAGCTACACCCTCGGCAGCTACCTTGAGGACCTCGACCTCGCTTCGGGGAGCGGCAGCCTCACCGGCACCGGCAATGCACTTAACAATGTCTTGACCGGCAATGAAGGCAACAACACCCTTACCGGCGGCGCTGGCAACGACAGCCTGGATGGCAGCACTGGCATCGATGCCGCCGCTTACACTGGGCTGCATTCCAGTTTCACTTTCAGCCAATCCGGGACAAACTTCACGGTCACCGACTCGACTGGCGCCGAAGGCACTGACACCGTCACCAACATCGAACGCCTTACTTTTTCGGACACCAACATCGCCGTGGATATTACTGGCGGCAACGCCGGCACAACAGCCAAAATACTGGGGGCCGTGTTTGGTGAGGCATCTGTGTCAAATACAACATACGTGGGCATTGGCTTGAATCTGCTTGATGGCGGCATGAGCTACACTGACCTGATGGCCTTGGCCCTGAATTTCGTAGGCGCCACCACCAGCAATGCCGTAGTTACCTTATTGTGGACCAACTTGTTTGGTAATGCGCCTACGGCTACAGAGGCAGCGCCTTATGTCGCCATGCTTGATAACGGTTCTTTTAGTGCTGGTGCGTTGGGGGTGTTGGCAGCGGACACGAGCTTTAATACCGCCAATATCAATTTGGTAGGCTTGGCCCAGACTGGGATTGAGTTTGTCTAAAAATAGGCATCAGTGAGATAATATACCATGGCGACCAATAGTGTTCCCGGCGGATCAAGCACAACAATGAGCCTAGGCGTTTCAGCCGTCTCGGGCACTGGGGTGGTTGACACCACGCCTCCATTTATAACCGACATAAACATCGGCGCCAACTCGGTGGTTTTTGAGTATTCGGAGGACCTCACCTACAAACCGAATGCTCAGCGCGGTGGTATTTTATTGAACGGCGCCGGATTCAACATCGCGAACAACGGTTCTCTTGCCGGCAACATTCTTACTGTCACTACATCTGTTCCGATTGCGCCGACCGACTGGCTGCTCATGATTACCGGGAGTGACTTTATGGATGCTGCCGGCAATGCCACCATAGCCGGCATGACTGGGGCTTTTGGCGGTTCCGGGGACGACGCCATCGACCTGAGCGCTTCCGTGACACCTGTGTGGATTGGCGGCTTCGCCGGCAACGATATCCTCACTGGTGGCGCGGGTGACGACCAGATGGATGGGGGGGATGGCGACGACACTGTCCATGGCGGCGGCGGCAACGATTACTTGCATAGCAATTCGTTGGGAGTCGCCGGCAATGACTCCCTGTTCGGCGATGCCGGTAATGACACCATATTCATTGCCGGCACATCCGGCACAAATGAGACTGTTTTGGTCGACGGCGGCGCTGGCGATGATTTGATCCAGATCGTGCTTTCGCAAATATATGGCAACCGGACGCTGACAGCGACGGGCGGATCGGGTATCGACACCTATCAGTTCGGTGCATATCAATTCCTGGCCGGAGATACTATCGCCAGCTTTACGGTGACCGACTTCACGGCAGGCGTCGGCGGCGACCGCATTGATGTGACAGCTCTGCTCACCTTCTACAGTCTTGGTTACACTGGCGGCGATCCGTTCAGTGTGACAAACGGCTATCTGCGCCTGGTGCAAAGCGGGACGGACACACTGTTGCAGTATGACGAGGACGGGGCCGCGGGAACGGCCTACACATTCCATACCGCCATAGCCTTGCAGGGGGTTACCGCAACCGCCATTACCTCTGATAATTTTGCCGGCAGCCTGAATCCAACCGGCGTCACCTTGGATGGCGGCGCTGGTAACGACACGTTGACCGGCGGCACGGGCGGCGACATAATGAACGGCGGCGCTGGCGATGACATATTGACCGGCGGCGCTGGTGATGACACACTGAGCGGCGGCGCTGGCGCCGACACCTTCAACGTGGATGCCGGAACGGATACGCTGGCGGATGCGGTGCCGGGGACAGATGTCATAAATATCAGCAGCGGCGCGACAGCCTTGCAGAACCTGACAATGGCCTCGGTGAGCTACGCCACGAACACCACCAACAGCGGTACGCTGGTGGTCAATGCCTTGTCATCGACGGCCTCCGAGATCACGGGGTCATCGGGGATCGATATCATTACCGGCAGCAGTGCGGGCGATATTCTGGCCGGCGGCACGAACAATGACACCTTAAATGGCGGCGCGGGCAACGATGCTATGGAAGGTGGAGCAGGCGACGACACCTATTACGTCGATAGCACGGGAGATAGCGTAGTCGAAACCGGGAACGTCTCGAGTAGCGCCACCCGCTTTAGACTTGCCTTAAGTCTTGACAGCAACATCGACAAGGTCATCGCCAGCGTCAACTACACCCTCGGCAGCTACCTTGAGAACCTCGACCTGGCGGCAGGAAGCGGCAGCCTCACCGGCGCCGGCAATGCACTTAACAATGTCTTGACCGGCAATGAAGGCGACAACACCCTTACCGGCGGCGCTGGCAACGACAGCCTGGATGGCAGCACTGGCATCGATGTCGCCGCCTACACTGGCAGTCACTCCAGTTTCACTATCAGCCAATCCGGCACAAGCTTCACGATCACCGACTCGACTGGCTCCGAAGGTACTGACACAGTCACCAACATCGAACGCCTTACTTTTGCGGACACCAACATCGCTTTGGATATTACTGGCGGCAACGCCGGGACAACAGCCAAGATACTGGGGGCCGTGTTTGGCCAAGCATCTGTGTCATATACGGATTACGTGGGCATCGGCTTGGGTTATCTGGATGGCGGCATGAGCTACCAGGACCTTATGCTGCTGGCACTGAACGCGAGACTCGGTGCAGGTTTCACCAATGCCGACGAAGTCAATCTGCTTTACCAAAACCTCGTGGGGGCACTGCCATCCGCCGCTGACCTCAGCTACTGGACCGGGGTGGTCACTTCAGGGCAGTACACACAAACTTCTTTGGCAACAATGGCTGCCGACCATAGCTTGAATACCGCCAATATCAACCTGGTGGGCTTGGCGCAGACTGGAATTGAGTTTGTCTGATGGAATAAATCTGTTTGGAGGTTTTATATGACTTGCTTTACACGTTTTATACCTACCCATGCGGCCAAACTCGCCATCGTTGGAATTTTCGCCATTTGCTCTGCTCTCATGCCGGTCGCTGAGGCACAAGCGGCGGCGGCGGGGGCCGAAATTGTCTTGCTGATCGGCAAGGGTGATCTCCGGGAGAGTGCTGCCGCCGATTGGAGCCCGGCGCTTGAGAAACAACAGGTCCAGGGCGGTTCGTTCGTCAGGACGCAGGCCAATAGTCAGATGGCCCTGCTCATGGCCAACAGGACCCAGATTCGCTTGAACCAGAACAGTCAGCTTGAGATTAAGTCGTCCGTTGAGTCTTCGCAATGGGAGGGAAACGCCGTAAAGCTTAATTCCGGCAGGGCTTGGAGTCAAGCGCGTCCACAGACGGCACAAGGGGATTCTGACAAAATGCCCAAGCTGAAGATGGAGACCCCATCCGCGACCATGTCCATTCGCGGTACGGACTGGGAGGTGGAAGTCGGCCCTGATGGACGCACCCAGTTGGTTGTGCTTTCCGGGCTGGTTTCTATGGAAAACGAACTGGGCAGTATCGAAGTCGGACATGGTGAGGCGGCAGTCGCTGAACAAGGCAAGGCCCCTGTCAAGCTCATTTTGCTCAATCCTGCAAGTCGCGTGCAGTGGGTCTCTTCCTGGAGGCCACAGCCCTCACGCTGGGTCGGCAAAGAGGATAAGCGTTACGCCGCGGTGGTAGGCATTATTGAAACCGGTGACTATGCGGCAGCATTACAGGCCTTGCAACCCATGACCAGTCAGGATGCCGTTGCCGCAGTTCTAGCGGCAGACCTGCTGATTTTTCAGGGTGAAAACGAAGCCGCCGTGACGTTGTTGCAAGCGCACGCCTCTGGCAGTAAGGCCAACCCGCTGGCGGCCGCCTTGCTGGCGCGGGCCTGGGTCCGGACCGACCATTTTCCGGAGGCAGAGACCCTCCTTGACGCGACCCTTACCATCAACCCGGCCCATATCGAACTGCTGCTCGCCCGCGGCGAACTAATGATACTCCAGGGCCAGGCCGAACAGGCGAAGCGCACCTATAACGAGGTGCTGAAGTTGGAGCCGGACCATCCAGAGGCGTGGTACGGCCTGGGCCTTATCGAGGCCGAACGGGAAAACGTGCGTGAGGCCAAAACGCTCCTTAATAGCGCCCTCGCAAGCAACCCGCACTTGTCTAAGGCCGCCGCCGAGCTGGCCGCAGTCGAGACCTTTGCCGGCGATCTCAACACCTCAGAAAAGTTGCTTGACGACCTGCTGAGGCGGGAGCCTGATAACTATGTCGCCTTGACGGCGCGTGGCATAAACCGGCTCAAGGCCAAACGCACGAACGAAGCGCTCGAAGATTTCCTGCGGGTGGGGCTGATTGAGCCACGCTATGCCCGCGCCTGGTTATATTCCGGCGTGGCTTTTTACCAGCTTGGCGAGAGCGACCGCGCCTTGCAGGCCTTCAAACGGGCCGCCGCGCTTGATGTGCACGACCCCATTCCGCACCTGCTGCAAAGCGTGGTGGAGGCGGATGCGCTTGATTACGGCGCCTCAATCAAGGCAGCGGGCGAGGCCCAGGAACGCATGCCTTACCTCAAGTCGCTCAATCAGGTAGCCAACAGCCAGAAGGGCAACGCCAATCTTGGCAGTTCGCTCGCCAGTTTTGGCATGGAAGAATGGGCAACCTACTATGCGGACGAAGCTTACTCGCCGTATTGGGCCGGCAGTCACCTGTTCCGGGCCGATCGCTATACCGGCAAGTTCAACAAGAACTCCGAGCTCTTCCAGGGCTTTCTGTCTGACCCAACTGTCTTCGGGGCGTCGAACCGCAATTCATCGCTCGTCAATGCGCCAGGTCATTATGGGCGCGTCGATATGATGCTGGAGCGCACTAATTGGCAGCAAGCAGCGCTGATTGGCACGGTCAATGGCCTGACTGTTACCCCGCGGCCCTTTGCCTATTTCGTGAGCGGCGATCTCTCTAGCGGCGATGCCCGTGACGATGCCAGTTCCGCCCACGGCGAAAATATCACGCTTGGGCTTGGCATGAAACCTCGCTATGACATCGGACTGTTTGGCTTTGTCACTGACACGAACATCACGACCGGCCTGCGCACCTCAAGCCTCCCCGATGATCCATTCAAACAGAGGGAGGGCCGTGGCGATCTTGGCATCAATTTTAAAAGGGGGCCGGAAAACCAGTTCTGGCTCAAGGCCGGGGATGGCAGACAACGAAATGCGATATCCGGTCCTTTTGTCTCGCAGACGACTGCCGATACGCTAAATATTGCACTTGCCACCACAACCTTCGTCCCTAACGGCATACTCGACCGCTTCCAGTCGGAAATTACCCAGGATGACATCCAGTTCCGCCACGCCTTTACTGCAGGACCGGCCCAATGGGCCTGGGGTGCGGAGACTTCGCATCAAGAGCGGACCGGTCAGCTGGTCACCACCTTTACGCCGGCCCGCCTGAACATTGATGAGTTCTATTCGGTAGATGCAACAGATGCTTATCTGTCCGGGCGTTATCAGGTGGCTGGCAATTGGACGGCCCAAGCAGACTTGTTCTCGCAGCATGTCCGCACACGGCGTAACGACCTGCAAACGCTTGATCTCATCCTTGCCCCGCCGGTGCAGTTTGCACTCGCAGATAATGAGTTGGAGCGTAATTACTCCGAGATCAATCCGCGCCTTGGGCTGAAGTGGCAGCTTGGCGAGATGCAGAGCTTGCGCCTGGTGGGCCAAAAGTGGCGTCGTCCGGCGGCAGCCGGGACGCTCAGTGAGGTAGAGACGCTGGGAATTCAAGTCAATGACAAGCTGCCGACGGCGGGCGGCCTCTATGAACGGGTGCGGCTCCAGTACGATGTGGAGAAAAACAAAAAGGCCTTCTTGCAGGCATTTCTTGATCACGAGCACATCAACAATGGCCTTGGCGGGCAGCGTACTGCCATCTCCGGTTTCGAGGTCACCCAACTGGACAGTTTACGAAATCGGCCCGAGGTCTTCTCGCCTAAGTCAGATATTGAAAACACACCCGTCTTTGCCGAGGGCTCGGTCTCTACTCTGGGTCTGGCCGCTAACGCAATACTAAGCGAGCATCAGTCCATCTCGGCAAGCTACCTCTTGCGTGACAGTCGGCAAACCGATGATAATGCCGGCCTGTTGATTCCCTACGTGCCACATGATTATCTGCAACTTGGCAGCCAATGGTCGTTGCCTAATCGCTGGCTGCTCGGCGCCAGCACGGTTTATCGGAGCAGACGCTATCGCGATGACGTAAATCTTGATCCAATCAAAGCTGGTTGGTCTCTTGGTTTTACGGCTTACTGGGAAACGACAGATAAAAGATCAAGCGTGCAAGCCATCATCGACAACCTGCTGTTCGATTCGAAGAGTGCGGATACGCAAACCGATCCGCATCTTATGCTAAGGTACTCATATCGCTTCTAAGGTGCCGCTACAATTTTTCTAAAGCGACCGCACCGTCCCAGTCAGGTGGCGGCGATGACTCGTGGGCAGTGATCTTTTTTTCGAACACTGCGATGAGGCTGTCATCAGGGTTGATCTTGCGAATTTCTTGCCAGCAGGCCCGGGCGTTGCCCCAATCTCTAGCCAGGTAAGCGCCCCAGGCGCGCTCTGTGGCCGCGACAAGCGTTTCGTCTGCGCATGGCGCAAACACGTCCACCGGCACCTTCTTACCTTTGACCCGGACCCGATCGGTCCGCCGTAGCGGGATGCGTCCTGCAACTATCTCAGCCGTGCTCTCAGCTAACATTATATTGGTCCCATAAGCCTTGTTGGCCCCTTCCAAACGCGAGGCGAGATTTACCGTATCGCCCATTGCGGTGTAGTCAAAGCGCAGGTCAGACCCCATGTTGCCGACGATGGCCGGGCCGGAGTTTATGCCAATGCGCAGCTTCAGCTCATCCACCCCGAGGGCAGCAAACTGCGGTTGCAAATCGCGCATCGCATCCTGCATGGCGATGGCCGACTGGACGGCGTGCAAGGCGTGTTCCGGGTCATCCAATGGCGCCCCCCAGAAGGCCATGACGGCATCACCGATAAATTTGTCCACCGTGCCTTCATGCGCCATAATGATCCGCGTCATGGCGTTTAGGTAGAGATTGATCACATTGGCTACCGCGTCGGCAGAAAGTTTCTCAGACAGGCTCGTGAAGCCTGCCAGGTCGGAGAACAGGACGCTGATCTCGCGGCGATGGCCGCCGAGCTTCAGGCGCTCGGGGTGGGCGATCATTTCCGCCACGACCTCATTGGAGACATATTTAGAAAAGGCTGAGCGGATCTCACCAGCCCGCCGCCGCTCGGTAAAGTAGGAACCCACGCCGGTGCTGAGAAAGGCGATTGCCAGTCCCAACAAAGGCGTTGCCGTCGTGAGCCACAGGTTGTATGCCGCAAACAACCAGGCCGACCCGCCAATCGCCGCCCCCCCGAGAAGAACGGCCAGCACGGTGCTGCGCAACGGCGACCAGAAGACCAGCAGAGGCATGGCGAGGAGCAATACTGATGATATTGCCAGAATGTTCCGCGCCGGCGAAACCGGCTGGATAGTCTGCCCCATCAGGGCGTTTTCAATCTGGGTCGCCTGTATCTCAACGCCTGGAGTCAACAGCCCGCTGCTCATCAAAAATGGCGTGGCAAAGGTGTCGGCCTGCGCCGCGCCCAATTCCGGACTCGCCCGCACATCCCGCCCTACCAGCACAATTTGGTCAAGAAAAAAATCGGCCGGAATCGAAGGATCGCCATTCAACACCTGATAATACGAGACGTACGGGAAGGTATGGGTCGGCCCTAGGTGCCGCATCATGGCGCCCGGCGGCACATAGGGCTCCTCGACCGAACCTGGCCGGCTCCGGATAAGGGTGCGGATTGCCACGCGCCAAAAGGCATCATCTGCTTCGGCCATGCGGCGGGCGATGGTGTCTCCGTCAAGCGTCATGGTCGCCAAGCCGGTACTTGCCCCGGCCAGCGTAAACTCAGCGACCGGGTCCATCCGCAGCCATTGCCTAGAAACAGCCGTCTCGTGATAATCACTGTCAGCCGCCAGCACCACATTGCCGGCAAAGGCGATCGAGCTTGCAAACGCCTGGTCTTCATCTGTTGAACTTGGCTCGGGAAACAGCACATCGAAGGCGATGACGGCTGCCCCCGACTGCGCCAAGCGGTCGATCAACTGCGCATGCATAGTGCGCGGCCAAGGCCAACGGACCCCCAGTTGGGTAAAAGACGCCTCGTCAATGCCAATGATCGTGATTGGTAACGCGGATTTTTTTGGCGCCGTGAAGACGATGAGGACATCAAAAATCTTTAATTCCATCGGCTGCCAGATAGGAGTGAACAGGGCGCCGACACTCAATGTCCATCCGGCGATAACCGAAAGGAGCATAAGTTTTAGGGCTGACTTACGGTTTTGTAGGTTGAGAGGCATTACCTAAGGGTGTCTGAAATTTTGAGTAAAAGGAGTGCAAATATCATATTTCCAGTAGCCACGCTTCAATCTCGGCCCTGGCAGGCAGCCGCCCAACGCTCTTGACCTGGCCGTTGACCACTAGGGCCGGGGTCTGCATGACCCCGAAGCGGCCGATCTCATCGCGATCATGGACCTGAAAGACATCGGCCGCGATGCCGTGATCGGCGACTATCTCAAAGACCACCTTCTCAAGATTGTTGCAGGAGACACAGCCCGTCCCCAGTATACGGACCTCAAGATGAGCGCTGCTGGCAGCCTGGCCGCTTCGCAAACGCTCTATCTCCTGGGCCAGGGCCTGTCGATACTTATCGACCGCTGAGGTCGGAATATAGTTGTGGCGGGCGATTTCGGCATAGACCTGCGCGACCGCAACTCCGACCTCCATGTCTGGCTGGGCCAGAATCCTGGTGAGCGCCACATCGAGGCCAATCAGCCCGACCGAGACCGCGCCGACCTTCAAATTCCTCTGCAGCGGCGCCTCAGTCACCTGGTCCATGCCTGGACATCCTTTAGGCTTGGCGCCTTGCCGGCACATTTGATGACCCCGTCAATAACAATGGCCGGGGTGGACAACACCCCCAAGGCCGCCATCTCGGCAAAGCCAGTGACCTTGATCACCGTGGCCTGAATCCCGGCCTCGGCCAGGGCCTCCTTGACCACCTTTTCGGCCTTGGCGCAATTGGCGCAACCGGGTCCGCATATCTTGATTTCCATCTTTGACCTCCTGACTCCTGAGAATATATGCTGTCAGGCACAATGTGCGCCAGCCGAACAGACCCGTCAAGGTTTATTTCCATCCCCGAAAATAAAATTTGACCCCCCCCCCTCAATTTGATAGCCTTAATCAGGAGAGTCCCAGACCCTGACACTAAAGGGCCTTTTGCACCCACATTCAATCAGCAAGGAGAGAAGGTATGAAGAAGTTCATCAGCAAGGCCATGGTCCTGTCCGCCAGTTTCCTGTTCCTGTCCACCATGACTGCCAGCGCCGAGGAGGTCCAGTTATGGGGGTCAACCACCTGCCAGAAGCGCTTCCTGGAGCCAGGGGCCGAGGCCCTGGAGAAGGCCACCGGCATCAAGATCAAGGTCATGGGGGTCGGCACCGGCAAGGGCATGGTCGCCCTCTTTGAAGGCAAGGCCCCGGTCGCCATCTCCTCCAACACCCTGGAAGAGAGCGTCGCCTCGGCCGCCAAGGCCCTGAAGGAGGACGGCAAGCCGGAAGTAGCGGCACCGGCCGGCCTGCAGTTCCACGAGATCACCAAGGATGTCATTGTGCCGATTGTCAACAAAGACAATCCGGTGGAGTCCCTGACCTGGGCCCAGATTGCCGACTTGAACACTGGCAAGGTCGCCAACTGGAAGGAGGTCGGCGGTCCTGACCTGCCGGTGGTGGTGGTCACCA
>JANNQL010000186.1:0-44917 GCA_031400755.1 Pseudomonadota bacterium
CGGCCTCAAGCCCAAAATCATTTGAATGGCTCACGGCCATAGCCGATAGAATGCCCATCAAGAGAAAGACGGCAATGATCTCGATCAGAGTGAATCCCTTCTCTCCGCTTTCACTGCATTTCATAAATTATCTGCTCCATAACAAATGATAATACACTTGCCATGGAGAGTGTAGAAATATCATGCCTCGGCCCCAAAGTTTAAGCCCCCAATAAAAAAAAGCCCCTGGATCAATCCAAGGGCTTTTTTTAATCTTACCAATGATGTTTTTAGCCCATCATTGGTCAACGATTGGATAGGCTTTCAAGCAAGTCCATCATCCTAATTTATTAACTGCAAGAACCAGAACTACAGGAACTTCCACAACCGCCGCCACCACCGCTGATCGGAATGGTTGATGTAATGGAAAAACCCGAACGATAGCCTGCGTCAGCATAGTCGATCTTAATGGCGCCGCAGTTTTTCATCAATTCGTTATCCACCAGAAATTTCAGTGTATCATTGTCATAGGTTGCGTCATTTTCCTTTGGCTCATCCAGAGCCAATCCCAGTGCGGGACCGGATCAGCCGCCCTGCATCAAGGCAACGCGCACCGCAGAACTGATGCTGTTCTGCTCCAGATATTCTTTTAATTTTTCAACCGCCAAGCCAGTTACTTCTAACATAATCAAGCCTCCTTAAATATAGATGATAAAGGTAAATTGCCTACTTATTGATCAATTCAACACATAAATTAAGTTTCATGGTGACACAAGTCAAGAGCTAAAAAACTTACGGCCTGGCCGCAGTGGGACGACGCGGGGAAGGCCGTGAAGACGACGACCGGGGCCGGGAAGAAGATGAGGGCCGGCGTTGTTGGGAGGAAGGCCTGGCCGCCGAAGTCTGCGCCCCTGATGACGGTTGACTGACGCCACGGGGGGCAGGGACCAGCAGCGCCTCATCCGGTTGAACGCAGTCCAGCTTACGACCGATATAGGCCTCGATGGCCGGCAGGTAAAAGGCCCCGTCCTCATCGGCGAAGCTGATGGAAATCCCATCATGCCCGGCCCGCCCGGTACGGCCGATACGATGGACGTAGTCCTCGGCCTCATACGGCAGGGTGTAGTTAAAGACATGACTGATGCCGTCGATGTGGATGCCGCGCCCGGCCACGTCGGTGGCCACCAGCACCTTAATCTGGCCATTCCGGAAGCGCTCGAGAGTCGTCATCCTCTTCTTCTGGGCCACATCACCTGACAGCATATCGCAACTGATGCCGTTGCTGAGCAGACGATCGGTCAGACGCTGGGTCTCATCCCGGCGGTTGGTGAAGACCAGGACCTTGTCCAGGTCCGGGTGGCTGATAATCATGTTGTAGAGGATATCATACTTTTCTCTGGCCGTGGTCAGATAGACGATCTGCTGAACGGTGTCTACTGCCACCTGCTCCGGGGCAATCTCGACATTGATCGGATTGATGCACCACTGACTGGCCAGATGCCGCACCTCAGGGGTCAGGGTCGCCGAAAACATGAGCGTCTGCCGCTGTTCCTTGGGGGGCGTGCTGAAGACGATCTTCCTGACATCGGGGATAAAGCCCATGTCCAGCATGCGGTCGGCCTCATCAATCACCATGACTTCGACCTTGCTCAGATCAACCACCCGTTTTCGCTGAAAATCGATGAGGCGACCGGGAGTCGCCACCAGGATATCCACCGGCCCCCGCTCCAGGGCCTGCTGCTGTTTTTCATAATCCATGCCGCCGAAGACCGAGGCCATCTTGATGCCGCAGTAAGCGGCCAGGGACTCGCCGTCTTTGGCAATCTGCATCACCAGCTCCCGAGTCGGGGCAATGACCAGGGCCCTGGGCTTGCCGATCCGCGACTCGTCCTTGGCCGCTTCCCGCAAAAGCCTGGTCATGATCGAGATCAAAAAGGCGGCAGTCTTGCCGGTGCCGGTCTGGGCCTGGCCAATGGCGTCGGAGCCGGACAGGGTCCCGGCCAGGGTCTTGGCCTGAATCGGTGTGCAGTACTGAAAACCAAGGTCGGCGATGGCGTGCATGATGGTGACCGGCAGGTCAAAATCGTGGAACCTGCTCTTGCCAACGACCGGCGCCACCTCAAATTTAGCAAGGTCCCAGTCCGACTTGTCGTTCGCCTTTACTGCCTTTGGTCGCCGGTATTTAGGAACAGTCGATGCTTGGGACGGGGACTCTATCGCGGGTTTCGCCTGGGACAGGGACACGTCCTTAACCTTCTCGGCAACAACGCCCGCGGCAACAGTGGCCGACCTGTCAGCCTGCCGTTTGCCGGTACGATCAAGGCCATTCAGTTTACCACGGACAAAAGAAACAATTTTTTTTAACATGATTTCCTACTTCAAAATGAAAGCCAGCAAGTGGCCAGGATACAACCAAGGAAGACACTCCTAAAGACATTATCGAAGCATCCAATTAAATTAATCAGCAGATAATACCATTAAACAGGGCTCTGGGCAAGGAAGATAACCAGTAGTGACGGCCACTGGCTCTGTTTGGTCCAAACTGGAAGCCCCCCACTCGGCCTAATGGATTGAATATCCCCGCGAGACCTTTATTCAACTCCGTTCCCTGAGCGGAGTCGAAGGGAGCGGAGTTCGTCCTGAGCGAAGCCGAAGGATCGAAGGGAGCGGAGCCGCCGTTTCAGCCGGAACGCATGCGGCTGATGAGCCCTGAATGCCGGATGGATTGTTTCTGGATGGCCTCGCTCAGCACAACGGCCGAGCCATACAGATGCACCGTTCGCCTGGTCCTGGTGACGGCGGTATAGACCAGTTCCTTGGTAAGGACAGGGCTGCTGTAGGCCGGCAGGACAAAGGCCACCTGCTCGAATTCCGAGCCTTGGGCCTTGTGGACGGTCATGGCGAAGGCAGTTTCATGGGGCGGCAGACGGGCCGGGGCCAAGGCGCGGGACCTCCCGTCATCGGTTGGGAAACAGGCCATGAGCCTGCCGTCGGCGCTTGGCAGAATGATGCCGATATCGCCATTGAACAACTTCAGCACATAGTCATTTTTGAGGACCATCAAAGGTCGGCCTGGGTACCAAGGCGTCCGTCCGTCGTCCAGGCCATGGTCCAAACGCTGCCGAAAACTCTTAGAGATATAGCTGTTAAGCCAGTCAACGCCACGCTCCGAGTCGCGGACAGCGCAGAGGATGCGGAAACGCCCCAAGGCCGCAAAGACTGCCGCCGGATTACTGTCCTGTTCACGGACACTGCCGAGATAATCATCAAAACCGGCCAGCAGTTCGGCCAGGGCCTGTTGAGCAAGCTGCGCCCCGCCATCCTCGACCCAGCGCACCCCCCCATCACCATCGCTACGCAGACAGGTCAGGGCCGCCTCCACATCCTGGCGATTGATGGCCTGGGCGAGCTGCCCTATCCCTGACTGCGTACCAAAGCGATAATTATCATTAAGCCAAATGACCGCGTCTTGCAGAGGCGAGCGTTTACCAACCGCAGGTGGCCTAATGACCTCCACCGGCAGACCGCTGAGCGAGGCCAGCTGTTGCCGGCATGGTTCCGAAATCGTTGGGTCGCTGCTGATCTCACTAAATACCGCCCCTGCTTCGACGGCTGCCAACTGGTCCTTGTCGCCTAGAAAGATCAGCCTCGCCGCCTCCGGCATCGCCGCCACCAGTTTCATCGCCAGGGCCAAGTCGAGCATGGAGGCCTCGTCGACAATCAAGACATCCAAGGCCAGCGGGTTGGCGGCATTATGACGAAAGCTCTGTGAATCCGGCATAACGCCCAGCAGCCGATGAATTGTATAGGATTCAGCCGGCAGCAGAGAGCGCAAATTCTCCGGCAGATGACCGGCCCGCTCGCGAATGGCGTCCTGCATCCGTTGGGCGGCCTTACCGGTGGGCGCGGCCAGGGCAATGCGCAGCTCGGGATTTCCGGCCAGCAGACAGGCCAGCAGATTGACCACGGTGGTGGTCTTACCGGTGCCAGGGCCACCGGTAATGATGGTCAGTCGGTTGCGGATGGCCATGGCTGCCGCCAGCCTCTGCCAATCCACCCGCTCTGTGCCGCTCTCCTCTTTGGAGATAAAGACGAGGCCGAGGCGTTCGGCATCCGCGGGATCGGTCTCGACCCTTGCCGGAACCGCTGTGGCGCGCGCCATGAGCATGGCGGCCAGACGTCGTTCATATTCGAAATAGCGGCCCAGATAGAGCCGGCCATCACTATCCAAAACCAGCGGCAATGGCGTTTGCTCCTGCTCGTTCGCCACTAGGCCTGAAGCAAACAGGTCAGCGCGGGCCTGCCTCAAAATGGCCTCATCGTCTGTCTCCAAGAGTTCAGTCAACAAGAGGCAGACGTGCCCCATGGAGGTCACACGACTGACGGCGCGAGCGGCGCGGCCGAGCAGCAATACGCTCTCTTCCCGTACCGCCGAGCGGCGAGCAAACGTCATCAACTGGCGGCAAAACCCTTCAGCCAGGGACTCGTCAAGCTTTATGGCAAACGGCACACTCATGGTCCGGTTTCACAAAATTGGTTAACAAAAAAGGTAAACAACCAGATGGGGTGCTGGCTGAAAAAAAATATCATTTGGCCTCAGCATTATGATAACATGAAAGCTGGCACAACTCTCATCAAAGAGGCCTGTTTTTTTTATTTTGTCAATGATTTTAATCAGTAACCAATATAAAACGAGTCGGTCCGGGGACACAATGCTGAAGCCAGAAAGGTACTCTAAGGAAGATATCAGAAAGATCCAGCGCGCCTGCTGTCGTATCTTTATGAACGAAAAGGCCATCCATTCAGTTGTGGCATCCGAGAACAACCGGAAGATACGACGCTATCCCTTTCTTGAGCGGTTGACCTATGAAGACGTGAAGCGGGCTTACCGGACAAATATGCTCACCTATCACCCTGACCGCCATCAGGACCGGAGGCCGGAGGATATCCATTTTTTTGAGCGGCACGTCGAGGGTGTAAACCTCTCCTACGAATACCTTTCAAACCTCTTCGGGGGAAAGAAGCCCAGGGTCCTCTCCGAATATACGGGGCGGAGTCGGATCATCGCCGTGGGTGGGGCCAAAGGCGGAATCGGCAAGAGTATCTTCGCTGCCAACCTCGGCATGATGCTCTCTTCAATGGGGTTCAGGACGATAATGGTAGACCTGGACCTCGGGGGACCGAACCTCCACCTCTACCTTGGCCACAAACACCTCCCTGAGACCACGCTCAATGATTTCCTCAATCGCAAGGTTTCATCATTAAACGATGTAGTGGCCAAGACCAAACACGGCCCCATGCTCATTGCCGGAGATATTGGAGAGCTCGGTGCCGCCAATATCCCTTTCCAGAAAAAGATGCGTCTCATCGAAAAGATACAAAAAATGAATGCCGATTATGTGATTCTCGACCTCGGCGGGGGAACGAATTTCAACACCTTGGACTTCTTCCTCGCATCCGACCTCGGCATCGTTCTCTCCACGCTCGACCAGCCGGCCTATGTGGAGGCCTATGCCTTCATTAAGACAGCGCTACAACGGAAACTAAACCGCCTCTTCGCCGCAGATTCGCCCTTACCGGCAAGGAGAAACGCCGCCCTGAAAGAGATCGTGCGCGACGGCACCAGCGCCCCCGAGAAAGACCATCCGAGGACCATCCAGGCCCTGCTCGAGAAAGTTTCGCAGGAGACCCCCGTGCACTTACCCCTGATCACTGACGAGATTCTCAGCTTCTCACCATGTCTGGTGGTCAACAATTGCTTTGACAACAAGGAAGCCCTCAATGTTGCCTCATCATTAAAGTCAGTGGCGCACAAACGCCTTTCCATCGATATCAACCACGTCGGGACCATCTCCAAGCACCCCGTTATCGAGCGCAGCACCTCGTACCTTCACCATCCACTATTAGCTCGTCACAGCACAAGCAGGTTCGCCGCTGAGATAAAATCCATCGCTAAAACGCTCAATCTTATATAAAATAGGTATATTTTCTGCCAGTGGCAGATGATGAGAGATTAAGGTAAAAGCCATGAGAAAAACCCTACAACTCTTTCAACTCTTCTTGGCGATTTTTGCTATTTACGTCGCAATGCACTTTGCCGGCGGTCAGCGTAACCTGATCTTGCTGGCCTGCATGGTCACCATGTATCTTGCTGAAAAAGCGGACACCATGATGATCGAACGCGGCAAGCTCGCAAAGGCATTGCAACCGGGGAAAGAATCCAGCAAAGTTATCGTTGGCAAAAAGTCCACATCTCCTCTCGACAATCTCCTCTTCAACAAAAATGTCCGCCAGCTTGGGGACGCCATCCACCAGGTCCTGCGGAGCCTGCGCATTGAGGTCAGCTACGCTCAGGACAACCCTGGAATAGATCGGCTATTTTGGTTGCCTGGCGAAAATTGCCTATTCGGTTTGAAAGTCATCAGCGACATTTCAGATCTTAATGATGGTCTGGAAAATTGGGATGCCATCAGGAAATTCGACAAAGGGCAAGGCGGCAAGCAGCGTTTGTTGGTAATCGGGAGCAACTATATTGAGGAAAACGATTCGGAGCTTGGCATGAAGGGTTTCCTGGATTTCACTAAAACCGCACAGGACTTCCTGACCGACAAACATATCCTTGCCATGACCACTCAAACTCTCCACAAAATCCACAGCATCTGTAAGAAAAAAAACATCGACTCCCTGTTGATTCTCAACCTGATGCACGCCCACCCTGGCGGCGTTTTCCGGCTCGAACAATACGCCAAGGGCATCCCCGGCCAGTAATTGCGCCCCCACAACTCAGCCTGCCGGGTTACGTCACTTCTTGCGACGCATCTTCACTAATTACAAAATCTGATTACCACTGATCTTCAGCCGTGTCGGTGGGCATGGTCTTTCATGCCCACGCGACCGGGGTGGAGGATCGGCGCAAAATTTGTTTGATCCCGATCCGTCAATGAATCCGCGTGGGCAAACGAAACAGCCGATTGCCCACCCTACGCCACTTAGGTTGCTTGGGCTAGAACCAAGGCGGTTAGGCAAAAAACGGCCCACATGGATGATTAACTGCGTCCCCTGTTGCGTCCCTTATCTGTCAGGCGATATTTCTGTAAGCGGCTGTTCGGCTTACCGGGGATGGTCATTTCAATCAATCCTTCTTTCAAGGCAGGCTGGAGGTAACGCTCGCTGAATGACTTACGATCTTGCAAGTCGAGAACGCTCTGGAGCTGCTCCCGGGTCATTTCGTCCTGCATTGCTTCCAGCATCCGTTTGACTTGAGGGGTAACTTGGGGGGCGACTTGGGGGGCGGCGGTAGAGATGGCGTCAAAGATCATCCTGAGCATGAACTCGACAAATGGTGCGGAGTCAGCTTGGTCCGTACTCTTTTGCAGCACCTGATAATATTCCGTCTGATGTGCGTGGACCAGGCTTTCCACCGGGATGTCGGTAAACAGCGGATTCCAGCGGTTCAGTATCAGGGTCTGCCACAGTCGCCCCATGCGGCCATTGCCGTCGGCAAATGGATGGATAAACTCAAACTCATAGTGAAACACCGAACTGATGATCAGGGGATGCTCTTTGGAGACGGACAGCCACTGCAGGAGATCGTACATCAACGCCGAGACGCGATCCGCCGGGGGGGCCAAGTGGGTCACCTGACCACCCGCCATCACGCCCACGCCACCGCGCCGATAGGTCCCGGCCTCATCGACCAGACCAGCCATCAGGATGCGATGCGCCTCCAGTAATTCCACTTCCACGTCTGGTCGCCACTGCTGGAAACGGTCATAGGCGGCGATGGCGTTACGCACCTCCAAAATCTCCCGGGGCGGCGCAATAACCCGCCTGCCATCAAGAATGGCCGTAATCTGTGCTTCGCTCAGGGTGTTGCCCTCAATGGCCAGCGAACCACGGATAGTGCGAATACGATTGATACGCCGCAACCGTAGCGCCTTGGCGGCATCGGTCAATGTCGTCAACCGCCCGACGGCCTCGCTGATCTGGGCGACCAGATTCACAATGGCCGAAGTGATAGTGTAAGGCGGTTGGTATTGGTAATTTTTGCCGCTCATGCCTCGTATTCCATAGAAATGGGCCGAATTTTATTTTATATGCAGCCGCGTAGGGTGGGCATGGTCTTTCATGCCCACGCGACCGGAGTGGAGGATCGGCGCAAAATTTGTTTGATCCCGATCCGTCAATAAATCAGCGTGGGCAAACGAAACAGCCGATTGCCCACCCTACGCTACTCCCTCGTCATGCGAACGTCGGGTTACGCCTTGCGGCTAACCCGACCTACTAAACTCAAACTCTCCTATTACTTTGCGCCGCAACTTATCGATTGCATTCTTATGGTCTGACTTCAACCCTGGAATAGTCCAAATAGCCCATTCGCTGAAATTATTAAATTTTGGAGATTCTTCCAAAATATCGGTAATCATAGATGTTGATGATATTACGGCAACAATTCTGCTACTGGAAAGATACTTCATAAAATGACGTTCATGCCTCATGAAAAATTCCATATTCCGAGCATGTAGCTTATCCCCAGCCTCTTTGAATGTCCGTGCCTTTAGCAATACCCCTTCGGGGATAAGGTCATCTATATTTATGGCCACAATACCAAATTCAAATTTATTCTCAATTTGTGAGACCGCATTAGAAAGAACCTTAGGAACACCTTTTTCCGAAAAGATTTTTTTGCACGGTATGGCAATGTTAACTCGATCAATATCAACTACAATGTCAGGTTCATATAAATGCGTTTCGGGTATGACTTTTTTGAGTTTTGTAAAAGCCTCAAGCTCCCAAAATATGCTTTTCGCATGAGAAATCTCTCTATGAAAAAAATTCAGAGTCCCATTGAGCAGGTCCTTTAAATATTTTTCTTTGTTATTTTCGGTTGCCAGCATTTGGAGGCCGCTATAAATTCTCTCAATATGAAGTGAGTTAAATAGTTTGCGCATATCAGTTTCAGCAAAATTTCCCTTTGCCCATTCCGCAGCTAGCTCCTTAGCATCATTTAGCAAACCAGTTAGTTGATGAGAGGTACCAATATTGATTTTTGAATCAGAATAAATTTTTTCGATTAATTCAATATGAGAGCTAATTGCCTCATGCCCAAATCGATATTTTTTTGATTTTTCCAGAATGTTCATTGATTAGTTTCCGTTCTCGCGGGATTCAAGACCTACTCTTCAACACGAAATATCGAAGAGTCATAGACCTAAACAGTTACAAACAAACGATCAAGTTCTTCGATACACTTAAACTCTGGACGATGGAAAAAGACGCCGCAGGCCGTGCCATCGGCATTGAGCCAGCCGGGGCGTACACCACGCACGAACAGATAAAAACAGCCGCCGAAATGGCGATTGAAGTCGTAATCAGTGAGCCTGTGCCGCAGGTAGCGGTGCAGCGCCACTGAGTATAGGAGATACTGCAAATGATAGCCATGGTGCCGCATGGCCTGGGCTATGGCCTCCGGCCGGTAATCGCTTGCGGTATGGCCCAGGTGATTGGATTTCCAGTCGAGCAGATAATAGCGGCCATCGTGAAAAAAAACGAGGTCGATAAAGCCCTTGATAAAGCCTTGCAGGTCCGAAAAAGAGAGTTTGGGCTGATCATAGCCATAGGCAGCCAGCAGACGGTTCAAGTCGCTGGCGGCCAGAGGCCCGGTCGGGAAGCAGAACTCCAGTTCAGTCAGGCAGCGGTCTCTGGTCAAGGTCTCGAGCCGCAATCCATCGTGCAGCGGCGTGGTCATCAAGGCCGCAAACAAGCCCCTGAGCATGGCGGCAAGCGGCGCCTCCGGCAGCCGCCCGTATGCCGATGGCGGACGCTCACGCAGGCCGCCTAAAATCGCCTCGTCCCAGGTGGCAGGGTTGCTGAAATCGGTCAGTTCCAAGGCCCGGTGCAGGCATTCGCCGGCAGCAGGCCCGGCTGGAAAAGACAAAAAATCGTTGGCGCTCGCAGGTAGGGGCGGTTCACCTCGAAAATTGCCGAGGTCAGCCGGCCCGGCATCATGGTCAGGGGCAGCAACGACCTCGCGTTCGCTGCTCTGGCGATTCAAGGCGCTGAAGCTGCCCAGACGCCAACCCTCAAGCAAGGGCTGCGTCGCCTGCCGCACGGCAAATGATTCTGCGGCGTGCGGGTCCGGCGGCAAGGCGAGGCCGGCAGTCGTCGGCAACGGCGCCAAGGCGATCTGCCCGGCGCTGGCCGCAGCCAGATCCTGCCAGGCGGCAGTGATGTCCCCGGCAATTCTATCACTGTCTTGCCATTCGGCAAAATCACCCCCGGCCCCGACCACCAGCCAGTTGAGCGGCGAGCGCAGCGACTCTTTTGGACTCAACCGCATACTGTAACAGCCGGCCACCAGATAGCAGCGATAGACCGCCCTGGTCAGGGCGACATAGAGCAAGCGGGCATCTTCGGCAGCCGCTTCCATTTTGGCGATGGCCTTACCCTCCTCAATCTGCGCCTCATCCAGCGAAAAATCGATGACACCCTGTTCCTGCCGGTGATACTCCAGGCCCTCCAAACGATGCCCGCCCCCGCCTGCCCTGCCATCGAACAAAAAGGGGCAGAAGACGATGGGGAACTCCAGCCCTTTGGCCTTATGGACCGTCAGGATCTGCACCAGGTTCTCATCCGATTCCAGCCGCAACTGGGCGGTCTCATCAAGAGAGTCCTGTTGGCCCAGGCGACTCCGGGCCAGCCAGCGCAGCAGGCCTTCGATGCCGGGTTGCGTGGCGGCGGCCTGTTGCAGTAATTCACCCAGATGCAGCAGGTTGGTCAACTTACGTTCGCCTGCCGGCAGGGCCAGGAGCCTGGCCGCCGCCTTTTCCTGCCGCAGCAGGGCCCGCCACATAAAACCAAAGCCATGTTCCAGCCAGAGGGCGCGGTAGCCCTGAAATTTCTGCACCCAGCCGGTCAACTGTTCTTCGTCATCGTTTAAGACCGCAATAGCACTGCCATCGAGCCCCAGCAATTCAGTGGCCAAGGCGGCCTTGATGCGACCGGTGTAGGTGGGATCGGCCACCGCCTGTAGGAGCCGCTCCACCTCCTCGGCCTGGCAGGACTTGAAGATGGAGGCCTGATCAAGCTCGACACAACCTATCCCTAAGGCGGTCAAGGCCTGTTTCATGGCGCTGCCCTGGGCGTGGCTGCGGACGATGACCGCAATGTCGGCGGGCTTCAGCGCGACCTGGTCGATGGTAATCCGCCCGTCTTCCCGGGCTTGGCGCAAAAGCCTTGCGATCTCGGCGGCAGTGGCTAAAATGGCAAGCCGCCTGGCCTCTTCTTTGGGCAGGAGGCCCTCCTCTTCGGACGGCAGCATCCAGACCTGGAGATCGGCACCGGGGCTCGCAAGGTCATGGAACGGCTTGCGTGGTTTAAGCCCGACCGCCACCTCCTGATAGTTCAGTCCGTCCAGGATAAAGGCCCCTGGATTAGCGGCAAAGAGAAGGTTCAAGGCCTTGATCAAACCCGGCGTCGACCGCTGATTGGCGCTCAGGGTATGCTGGGCATCGGCTGCGCTGCGCGCCGCCAGATAGGTATTGAGGTCGGCGCTGCGAAAGCTGTAGATCGCCTGTTTCGGGTCCCCTACCAGAAAGATGGGGCCGCGCTGTTCGGTCAGATAAAGGCGGCTAAAGATCTGGAACTGCACGGGATCGGTATCCTGAAACTCATCGATCAGGGCGCAGGGATAACGCTTACGAATGGCCGCGGCCAACCAGGGCAGATCATCGCCCGTCAAGGCCCGCTGCAACTTAGCGAGCAGATCGTCATACGAAACAAGTCGCCTCTCGTGTTTGCGCCGCAACAACTCCTCCGGTCCCTGGGCCAGCCAGTCGTGCAGCAATTGCAAGCGCTTGAGATTGAAAAAGGCCAGGATGTCGTGCTGCAGGCCGAGAAGTTCTTCGGCCACGGCGAAGAACTTATGGCTGGGCGTGGTGCAGCCCTTCTTGGTCTTGCCGGCCAAACGGCCCGCGCCAAACAGTTTCTGCTTGTCGTCGACTGCGGCCAGGGCGTCGCCGCCTACGAAATACTGCCGCCAGGCCTCAGCCCCGGCCTTGACTGACTGCTCCTTGTAGGTGCCGGCGTTAAGCTGATTGAGCGCGGCCAGGATGGCGCCGGTGATGGTCTCTCCCTCCAGCTCCCAGAGCTGCCTGGCATCATGAAAAGCACGCTCCAGGTCTTGCAGCGACGGGCTCGGCATTGCCGGAAACTCAGGCCAGCGCAGGAGTGCAAGGGGTTTCTGCAAGCGCCTGCCGAGTTGCGCCGCCAGTTGGTCCGGGCCAAAGCCGCTATTTAAGAGATGGGCCGCCAGCCCGTCGGGCAGTTCAGCCTGACTGACCCGCTGCCGCCAGAAGTCGAGGGCGACCTCATGCCGGATCGCCGCGTCATCGGCCAGGAAGTCCAAGCGGAAGGGCAGAGAGGCGGCAAAGGGGGTCTCGGCCAAGGCCCGCTGGCAAAAGCCGTGGATAGTGAAAATCGCGGCGCTATCGAAAGATTGCAGGGCAAGCTCAATACGCTGCTCGGCCTCCTGCCGCCCGACCCGGCCGCTCTCGATGACACTGTGCACGAAGCGCTCAACAAAAGGGTCGTGATCGGCATTGTCATCAGTTGCCAGGGCGCGGGCCAGTTCGACCAGACGGCTGCGAATCCGCTGCCGCAATTCGGCGGTGGCGGCCTTGGTAAAGGTAACCACCAGGATCTCATCCACCGTCCGCTGCTGTTCCAGGAGCAAGCGCAGATACAGACCGCAGATATTCCAGGTCTTGCCGGTGCCGGCCGAGGCCTCGATCAGGTTGACCCCGTCCAGAGAACAATCAAATACGTCAAGTTCACGCATATTCATGACAGACGGACATCCTCAAGATGATTGATCAGCGGGCCGTAGATAGTTTGGGCCAGCTCCGTAAAGTCGCCGGCCAGGGGATCGGCCTCTCCCCGCAAGGCGAGTCGGTAGTACGGGTCACTTTCTTCGCCATGGGGTCTTTGCCTGGTGCTCTGCCAACGGCCATAGGCCTTGGCCCGGTTGCCTTTGCTGGTCATCAAGGCCCAGGCACTCTTGGGGAAGAAATGCAGCGGTCGGCCCAGACCTTCCCGGTAGCAGCGCAAGAGTTGCTTTAATATCCCATCGGCATCATCGACCGGCTTGAGGGTGAATTCGCCGTCAAGTGCGAGACAACGGCTGGTCAGGATGACGTCCTGAGGACGAAGGGCGCACAGCGCCAAGTGCGAGAACCAGGCCGCCAGATAATCAACCGGCCGCGTCTTATCGCAGCGATAGCGGACCAGGCCCTGGGGCGTGACGCCGGTCAGGGAGCCGCTCAAGCTCCAGGCCTCGCCGTCCAGATCAAGGCCAAGGGCAAAAGGTAGCGGCTCGGGCCGGAGATCAGTGAGGCCAGAGCGCAGCACCATGGCAAATTCACTCAGCCGCGCCAGTTCGCGACTACGGAGCAGTTCGCCGGGCTTGCCGTCCGGGAACTCGTGACCGGCAGCGGCCAGGGCCTCAATCCTTTCACTATTATCGCCGCGCAACATGAGGGGCAGCAGGCGATCACTCACCGAATGCCAGCCCTGCCAGTCAAGCACAAAAGGTTCGTCATCCAAAAGCTCGGCCTCGGCCTCAGCCAGTTTGACGCCAAGCCTTTCCTTCAGCAAATAGCGGCAGGGATTACAAAAAAATCGCCGTAATTGTTCAAGGCTGACCGTGCGCCAGGCCTCATCAACCGGGGGCAGCGGGTCAAGAAAAAACACCGGCTGCAGTTGCTGATCGCTCTCATCCTCATCATCACCTGCATCGGTAAAGGCAATGGCCTGGGCCGTACGGGTGCCCGTGGCGCTCAGCCGGGCCGCTTCACAGTAATCGGCATCAAAACTGAAGAGCCCAGAGGCGGCGTCGCCATCCTTACGGAAATAGCGGGGAGAAAAGGCCTGCAAGGGGTGCTCAATGATCAGACGCTGGCGGGCGGCAGCCCATGCCTTGGCCTCCATCTGGTCACCGGCCAGGGCCGGCAGCAGCTGGTCGAGCAGTTCAGAGACCAGGACCGAGGGCGGCAGTGGCGCATTGTCTCTGATGCTCCGCCCACAGTAGGTGATAATCAACCGGTCACGGGCCGCAAGTAAAAGGTCGAGAAAGACATTGCGCTCGTCATGCTTGCGCTGCAGGTCGCCACGCTTTGGCAACACGGCCATCAGGTCGAATTCCATGGGCTTAACAGCGCTGGGGTAAGCGCCATCGTCCAAGCCCAGCAGACAGACGACACGATAGGGCAGACCGCGCAAGCTCGACATGGCGGCAAAGGTCAAACGTCCAGAGGGCACCCCGCCGCGCCCAGGATCGTCCAGCCGCTCTTTAAGCGCGACCCGGAGGACAGCGAGCGATACTTTGGTGTCAGCGCCCGCCGCCATCATCTCGCTGCACAGATCGGCGATGGCGGCCCGGACCTCTTTCAGTTGCTCCAGCATCTCTTCCTCAGGATCGAAAAAGGTCTCGACCAGGGCCAGGATGGTCTGCCGCCATTCATCAGGCCGCCGCGCCACCTGCAAGTCATGACGCAAGGACTTCAGACTTTCAACAAACAACCAAAAACGACCAAGGGCTTGCGCCTTGGCGCCCTCCCCGGTGTTGCAGGCGAGGACATCGCCGACCAATTGATCGTCTCCATCAGGGAGGGCATAGCCTAAAAACAGGCGCTGCAGGCCTTCGGCAAAGGTATGCCGGGACGACTGAGCCAAGCCGCAATCACGGCGATGGTCCGCATCGAGCCCCCAACGGATGCCGGACTGCTTCAGCCAAATCTGGATGTGGTGCTGTTCCTCGGTCTGTAAATTAAAACGGCGGGCGATGGGCGTTTCCTGGAGGAGCTGAAAGATCTCGCTGGCAACAAAACGGCTTTGCGGCAAAGTAAGCAGTTGCAGCACGATCCTGGCGATGGTGTTCTCCTGGGTGGCAGGCCGCCCGGTGATGGTATAGGGAATACGGCGTTTCTGCGGCGCGGTGCCGAAGACGGCGTCGATCAAAGGCGCGGCTGCCCCAAGATCAGGCGTCACCACTAAGACATCGCAAGGGCGCGGTGGATGGGGACCGTTAAAGAGCTGGAGGAGCTGATCGTGCAGCACCTCCAGTTGCCGGGTCAGATGATGGCAGACATGGATCTCGATACTCTGGTCGTCCGCATCCAGCGTCAAGGGAGCAAGCGGCTCCATATCGAGGATGGAGTTTTGCAGGGCCGCCAGCAGGGTATGATGGTGATTGGTGCGGAAACGGCTGTCATCGACAATGACTTCGGAGGCGGTCTCACTCAGCAGCAGTTCAATCTGGGCCTGGGTCTGCTTGCCCCAAGAGGCCAGCAGTTGATTGCCGGTCTCGTGATGCTCCTCATGGCCTTGCAGGGTAAGCGAGGACAAACGCTTGCCATCGACAATCTCAAACCAATACTGGCGGCAGGGATTAAGCAGATAGACCCGCAAGTCGATCCAGCGCGCGAGTTGCTCCAGCAGACGGATATAGAGGGGCGGCATGGTTGGCAGGCAAAAGACCATGGCCGTTTTTGGCAAAGATTGGAGGCGCGGGTCATTGGCGTCGATCCCAGCCGCCTTGGCAAAAAAATCAGCAGCCGGATGGAAGGGGTTCAGGCCCAACTCGCCGACCAACTGCCGCCAAAGTTCAGCCTGCCAGGCCGCATCCTCAAGATGGTCTTTCTGCCTTGAGCCGATATCGGCCTCGCGCCCCTCTGACCAGGCGGCCAGCCATTCCGGGCGATAGGTCAGGTAGTGGTCAAAGAGTGCGCTGATCCGCTGGGCCAACTCAAAACGCATGACCTCGTCAGCCTTAGCCAGATAGGCATTCAGCCGCTCGGCCCCTGGCAGTGAGTTGCCGGACAACAAGCGATACAGCCTCCAGACCAGCAAGTCCGGGGCAAAAGGCGAGACCCGCGGCACACTGACGAAAGCGCCGATCCGCTCCCACAGCCACTGGGCCAGATAAGCACAGTTGAGGTTGGCGCAGATACCAAAACGACTGGCCATGACCAGTTCCAGCCGCCGGCGGATGGCCAGGCTCGGAATAACGATGTGCTGAGGCGTGAAGGGGTCAACGGGCAGCGCGGCAAGGTCTTCCAGCAAGGCCTCTTCCAGCGCTTCGTAGTGGTTGGCGAAAATGAGTTTCATTGGCCTGAAAAGGAACGGAAGAGTCTCTTGCAAAAGTCCAGAAAGCGATCTTTAACAATCTCGCAAAAAGTCAAAATCCGTGCAACAGAAGTGCTTCGACAGGCTCAGCACGAACGGAGTTTCAATGGGTTATGGAGAAGCCGTTCGCCCTGAGCTTGTCGAAGGGCACTTTTTGCGAGACCATCATCTTTCGTCATTCCCGCACAGGCGGTTATCCAAGATTTCGAGGGGACTTGCCAGTAACCCTGGATCCCCGTTTGCACGGGGATGACGACTTTTGAAAGAGACTCAGTTGATATACTGATTGCTTACTCCGGCAGTTCGACGTGCTGGCGGATGCGCAGGGCTTCGTCCAGTTGGCCGCGCGCCTGCAGGATGTCGGCGATCTTGCCTTGGCAGATGGCATCAGAGCGCTCTTCTCCGAGCATTTCATACTCCGGCAGGTTGACTTGCTGACGGATGCGCAAGGCTTCGTCCAGTTGGCCGCGCGCCTGCAGGATGTCGGCGATCTGGCCTTGGGTGACGGCTACCGAGCGCACATCACCGAGCTTTTCAAACACCGGCAGGGTGACTTGCTGGCGGATGCGCAGGGCCTCGTCAAGTTGGCCAATGCTACGGTATAACTCCGCCATTTCGTCCAATAGCGGCAGACGGATATCGTCAGCCAAAGGCGGTTCGGCCTCCAAATACTCGCGCAGCACAGCGATACGTTTGCTGCGCTCGGCTAATGGACGTGCATCAACAGGCCCGCCCTGGGCGACGGGTGCTTCGCGGAGCGGTGGGGCAATCGTGCTGAATGAAAAAACCCCGCCACGCCAGGCCCACAGGTCGGGCGCCAATTGGGCCAGACGGCTGATCGGCGCGGTCGTCAGCCAAAAGATCAGGCACAACGGCACGCCTTGCGCCACGGCCTCGCGGCGGACATTGAAGGCCTGCCAGCGAACAGCGTCAAACCAGCTTTCCCCTCCGAGGATATGGACCGCCTGATGGTCAACCGCCAAACGACGCAAATCGGTCTCAACGGCGCTGAAATCGGCATGAGTCTCCAGCGCCAGTTGTCCAGGGCAAAGCCCTGCCACGACCAGGACGTCGTTGATCCTGGCGATCAACTCGCTACGGTAGGCGACATCGTTGAATTCGGCAATGAGGAATTGAAAACGGCTACCGGTGCGCAGGTCTTTGACCAGGCGCTGGAAGTCCGGGATGTGCTCCGGCTTGAGCTCGATGGCGGCATGATGGCGCGTCTGGTCGAAACGATAGGTCTCGTCGTGATTCAAACGCTTAGCCCGCCTGCTGCTCTCGGATATAGCCTTCCAGAGTGCGCACTACCGGATGGCTGCGCCGCCAACTGCCGTCGTTGTATTCAAGCAGCGCCAAGTTGTAGAGCAGTTTGCGGGTGCGTTCGTCGTTGCCACCATGAATCGGGTCTTTGTCGATTTTGGCAAGCAGCGCATAGTCCTCCGGTTCAAGAAAACGGCGATACTCGGAGGCAAGCTGCCTGATGGCCAGATCAACCGTATCCGCGTCTATCTGTTTCGATTCAGCGAACTCGCAACACAGTTTGAGGAGCCGCAACATCTCGCGCGGATGACCACCGGAATGATCGACAATTCGCTTGATCTCGACGTCACTGGCAAACAGTGCCGGAGCAGCGCGCCGCAGCAGGATGTCCCGCATCGCCTGTTCCCCGACCGCCCAAGGGCTATTGTCGTGCTCGTAGAGCTTGATCATCGGCAGCACTAAGTCGGCATCAAGTTTGCCGGTGAGGTTGCCTTCGTACTTCAGGCTCAATGGTGCGGCGTAGATAACATGCGCCTCTATAGCAAGCAGCTGTTCGGCATCCTGCACGAAAAAGGCACTCCTGTCCTCACCTCGCAATTTATCCGTGCCGTCAATGATAAAAAGGACACGTTCAGCTTTGCCGTCAACACTGAGAGCATCCTCGGCCTGGCGCAGCAACCTGTTGAAGGCGGTGGCAAACTCGGCAAAGTTATTGCGGATGACTTTACGTATTGACTCCTTGTAGGTCGCATTGGTCTTAAAAGCGACAGTGAACCTGGAGAAGAGATTGACCAGATAGGGAATGCCCCCTTTGACCTCGGCACCGCTCTTGATTTCGGCAGAGAATTCATTGGCCTGCTCAGAGTTAAGAACGCGCTCGCTAAACCACTCCTCCAGTGCTTTAAGGGCATCGTTGCCGAGAGTGATTTTTTCCCGCTCAAGCCGGGTAAGCAGTGCCCGTGCCATCGCCATCAGCGTGTCCGCGTATTGCACGTTGTGCAGATCGAGTTCGTCCGTGATATCGACTTCTACCACCAGATACTTTCCCGGACCGCCGAGGTCCTTGGCATAGTGCAGCAACTCAGTCGTTTTGCCGCTGCCGGTATGGCCGAAGAACAAGACGTGCCGTTGCGTAGCAGGAGAAAATCGGCCATCGCTCAAGTCCAGGCCAAACTTACGTGCCAGCCGATTCAGGGTCTTCTGACTCCCGCGCGCTTCCCGCGTATCCACATAACGCGGGTCATCCAAATTAAGGGCCTTATCGTATTCGATGTCCCTCAGGACTTCGAGAATGTCGTTTGGTGGAGAGTAAGCCATGTCTATACCTAAAATTCTGGTTGAAAATTACATGTCCAAAGTGGCGTGGGGACGATGCTCCATGCTTCGCGCAAGCCCTAGTTCACTCATTTTCATTACTGTATACCTGTATACCTGTTAAAAATCAATTATGCTATCTCAGAGGCAAAAAATACCGTGCAGTTTTGTGAGGGCAGACCAAGCCATTTATTCAATATATCAGGAATTCGTTTCACGAAATGGTATTTCATGATTCCGGGAACAGTTCAGGTGACACACCATACCTGATGGGCCCGTAAGGTGGATTCGCCGTAGGCAATCCACCAGGTTTCCGGTCGACATCGATTTTTACGGTTGTCATGGATGGCGGTTTGCTTCGCAAAACCGCTCTACCAAATAATCCATGAACTATGGGATATGGGATGAACTACACGGGGCAGTTGCACAGGCTATGCTGGCTCAGGCGAGCCACCTCATGCAACAGATCATTCTGAGGACTAAGCCGTTGTCAATAAATTACTGTAACACGCCATGCGTGGCAACGGCATAAGGGGCCGTACATGCAATGTCAAATCTGTAATGGTTATTTTGTAACGGCCCCTAAAAGCAAGAAAGCATTGTTCGCATAACGACGACCAGCCAGCGCATCACAGAGCAAATCGTTGCCAGGCCGCCTCTTGATGCCGACGGTCCTGATTGTGCCGTTTCTCCTCGCGGGTCGACAGGGTAACGATGACCCCGTCGTTGACGGACCGCCGCCGGTCCTTCCTGCTTGCTCGACGGTTGGACATGAACTTGCGGGGAGCACTTACCAGCTTGCCCAGTCTGTCCTTAAACGTTTCTAACGCCTGCCACACAAAGATTTCCATCACCACGCCCTCCATAACCACACATTAACCACTCTCCCGACAACTTTCACGGAAAAATAACCTCTTACAACTCGTATCGGCCAAATCGGGAGAAAGCTTGACAACTTTTAGCGGGGAAGCCGGTCAGCCAGCGTGGCAGGGGCCGTCAATCAAAACGGACATGGTCGGCGATGATGGCCGCCTTCTTTGCGCCGATGCCGTCAATGGCCATAAGCGCGGCCCGGTCTTTGATGCCGCCGGTCTTGGCGCGATAGGCGATGATGGCCTCGGCCAGTCGTTGGCCGATGCCGGGGATGGTCATCAGGGTCTCGGCGCTGGCCTGGTTGATGGGGAGGGGCTGAAAGAAGATGGGGGCGAGCTGGGCGGGCAAGGGAATGGTCTGCGGGGGGCCGACGGCAGGCAGGCGATAGGCGGACGGTATCTCTGCACTCAAAGGCAGTAGCGGTGCCGGCGGCGATGGCCGTCCAAGGGCGGTGAAGAGCGGCGGCCAACTCCGGGCTTGATCTTCCAGCCAGTAGAGGCCGTTGCCATGAACGGCTGTCGTTTCCAGCCAGACCAGACGCGGCTGGCCCTCCTCAGGCTGGCGCGGCTCGGGAGCGGATCGCATGGCGTCATAGAGGTGCGGCAGACAGATGCACAGTCCGATCAGGACCAGCACGATGATCCGGCAGTCCGGCTGGTGCGTCCCTGCTGTCTCAACAGCCTTGGTTTCTGGCATCCTGCTGGCTGAGTTTGTCTTTCAGAAGCTTATAGGAGATGCTGTCGACCAGGGCCTGCCAACTGGCCTCAATGATGTCGTGGGAGACGCCCACCGTGCCCCACTGCGTTTTGCCATCGGTTGATTCAATCAGCACCCGCACCTGAGCGCCGGTGCCATGTTCCGAGGCCAGCACCCGCACCTTGTAGTCGCTCAAAGACACGGTAGCCAGTTGCGGGTAGAAACAGGTCAGGGCCTTGCGCAGGGCGTTGTCCAAGGCATTGACCGGGCCTTCGCCCATGGCTGCGGTATGCACGGTGTCGCCGCCCACCTCAATCTGGATGGTGGCCTCGGCCTTGGTGACCCCCTCCGGCGTGTCCTTGTGATTTAAGATTGTTTTATGATTTAAGACCGTGAAGCCCTTCAGTTCAAAGAAGCTGGGCATGGTGCCCATGGCCCGACGCATCAAAAGTTCAAAGGAGGCCTCGGCCCCCTCGTACTGGAAGCCCTGATTCTCCAACTCCTTCAGGCGCTTGAGGATGGTGGTCACCAGGGGATCGGTGCTTTCCAGATCAAGACCGAATTTCTTGGCCTTGTGCAGGACATTGCTCTTGCCGGACTGGTCGGAGATCAGGATGCGTCTGATATTGCCGACCTCTTCCGGGGTGATGTGCTCATAGGTCAAGGGGTTGCGCTTGACCGCCGCCACATGGATGCCGCCTTTATGGGCAAAGGCGGCGGCACCGACGTAGGGCTGATATTTGTTGTGGGGGAGATTGGCCAACTCGTTGACAAAGCGGGCTACCTCGGTCAGCTTGGTCAACTGCTCGGCAGCGGCGAAGTGGTAGCCCATCTTCAGGGCCAGACCGGGGATGATCGAGGTCAGATTGGCATTGCCGCAGCGCTCGCCAAAGCCGTTGATGGTGCCCTGCACCTGGCGGGCGCCATGATCGACCGCCACCAGGGAGTTGGCCACTGCGGTCTCCGAGTCGTTATGGGCATGGATGCCAAGGTGGGCTGTCAGTTTCTTCGTCTCAAAAAAATGGCGGACCTCGTCCATGATCATGGCAATTTCGGTGGGCAAGGTGCCGCCGTTGGTGTCGCAGAGCACGAGGCAATCCGCCCCGGCCCGCAAGGCGCGCTCAACAGTAGCCAGGGCATACTCCTTGTTGGCCTTGAAACCATTGAAAAAATGCTCGGCGTCATAAAAGAGCTGCTCGACATGGGGCCGCAGGTAGCGTAGCGAGTCGTCAATGATGGTCAGGTTGTCGTCTAGTGAGATGCGAAGGGCGATATCGACATGGATGTCCCAGGTCTTGCCGAAGATGGTGACACACGGGGTCTTGGCCGCCAGTAAGGCCTGGAGATTGGCGTCCTGGGGCGCTGGATTGGCAAACAATCTGGTGCTGCCAAAGGCCGAGAGTTTGGCGTGCTTCAGATCATAGCTCTGGATCTCCTGAAAGAATTGCACCGAGGTCGGATTGGAGCCGGGCCAGCCACCCTCGATATAATCCACGCCAAGGTCGTCCAGCTTCAAGGTGATCCGCAGCTTGTCCTCAACGGACAGGTTGAAGTTCTCGGCCTGGGTGCCGTCCCGCAGGGTGGTATCGTAGATGGTCAGTTCTCTCGCCATTGTCTATAATCCTTGTCGGTTATTCCGCTACCGACGGGTTCTTTTTATCGAGGCCAAAGCCGTCATGCAAGGCGCGGACGGCAAGCTCAGTATATTTTTCATCGATGACGCAGGAGACCTTGATCTCGGAGGTGCTGATCATCTGGATGTTGATGCCCTCCTGGGCCAGGATGCGGAACATGGTGGTGGCAATACCAGAATGATTGCGCATGCCGACCCCGACAATGGAGACCTTGGCAATCTGCTCGGAGCCCGAGACATCACCAGCGCCAATTTCAGCGACGATATTTGCGACAATCGCCATGGCCTTCTTGTAGTCCGGGCGCGGCACCGTGAAGGTCATGTCGGTCATCTCCCCGGCCCTGGTGTTCTGGATGATCATATCAACCACAATGCCGGCCTCGGAGATCGGCGTGAAGATCTTAGAGGCCACCCCTGGGACATCGTGGACCTTGGACAAGGTGATGCGGGCCTCATTCTTATTATAGGTGACCCCGGAAACGAGCATTGACTCCATATCTTTATCCTCCTCTACAACCAGAGTGCCTTCGGCCTCGGTAAATGTTGATCGTACATGAACTGGCACCTTGTATCTCTTGGCAAACCCCACAGAACGAATATCGAGGACCTTGGCGCCCAGGCTTGCCAGCTCCAGCATCTCGTCGTAGGAGATGCGGTCAATCTTCCTCGCTGTTGAGCATATATTGGGATCGGTGGTGTAGACCCCTTCGACGTCGGTGTAGATCTCGCATTGATCGGCTTTAAGGGCGGCGGCCAGGGCAACGGCGGTGGTGTCCGAGCCGCCCCGGCCCAGGGTGGTGATGTCCGCTTCATCGGTGACGCCTTGAAAGCCGGCGACCACGACAATCTTGCCTTCCGCCAGGCGCCTGGTGATCGGCTCGGTGTCGATGGACTTGATCCTGGCCTTGGTGTGCATGGAGTCAGTGATGATCTTGACCTGATCGCCGAGGAGCGAAATGGCGTCATGACCCGCCGCCTTGACCGCCATGGCGAAGAGGGCGACCGTCACCTGCTCGCCACTGGACAGGAGGACATCCATCTCGCGCGTGTCCGGCTGGTCATGCATCTGTTGGGCCAGACTGACCAGACGATTGGTCTCACCAGCCATGGCCGACAGCACGACCACGACCTGATGGCCGCGCTTGCTGTAGCCCAGGACTCTGGCGGCCACCGCCTTAATCTTTTCTGGATTGGCGACCGAAGTGCCGCCAAATTTTTGGACAATAAGTGACATAGCTTATGCAAACTCCTTGCTGCCTTATTAATAGTTCAACCCGGTAAATGGAATTACAACTGCGCTTGGCGAAGCGGCCAAACTAAAGACGAGGATAATACTACCAGGCCGATTACTTTTGTACATTTTTTTTATTTCAACCGATAATTTTAACAAAACCGGACATCACCATAAAACATCCTTGTCATCTAGAATATATTTTGTTAGTGAATGAATAATCACTTTTCTTCGGTTATCTTTTTTGCTAACATGATAGCCACTAACTGTTCAATATTATAAGTGTCCATTTTTACTTGATTTTCACGACTTGACCAAAAATACTACCCATCTGTAATTGCCAGCCAAGTCTGGACTTTTGCAGAGAAACAATCCAGGGAAGCCAATGAAATTAATCAAGCATATTCAACTGGTCATTATTATTGTGACTGCCATCTTCGCTGGCAGCGCCTTGATTGGCAATCTCTACCTGGCCAAACAAAACCAGAAACCCTTGTTGCAGACCATGCTTGACCGGACAGACGCCTTTGTCCACGACCTCCATGGTCAGCCTCAAAAAGGCAGTGATTTTATTGCTGTCGACTCGTATGCCTCCTTTGATGCTTCGCACAAACAGGACCAGCCCATTGCCAAGATTGCCGGGACAATTAAACGCGGCGAATCCATTGACACCTCGCTCAGGCGTCAAAATATCTCGACAGATCTCCGGCTGTCGATCATTGATGCCCTGCGCAACAAGCTTGACTTCAAACGGATCAAACCAGAAGATAATTATACTCTTGAGTTAGACCATAAAGGGGGCCTGGAAAGTTTTCGCTACGAATCCAGTCCGCTTGACATCCTGACCATCAAGAATTCCAACGATGGCTATCAGGTCAGCAAGGCCGCTATTGAGCTCGAACGAAAAAAAGTCAAGGTTACCGGTGAGATCACCAGCTCACTGTTTGCCGCCTTTACCGACAAAAACGAGGATATGCGCCTGGTCTATGCCTTTGCCGATATCTTTGCCTCCAAAATCGACTTCAACACTGAAATCCAGCCAAGTGATCGCTTCTGCCTGGTGGTGGATAAATACTATAAAAATGGTGAACTAGTCGGCTATGGCAAGATAGAAGCCGCCCAATACTACCGAGTCAAAGGCACTACGCTTGAGGCTTACCGGCATGCTTCATCTGCTGGCAAAGATGTCTATTATGACCAGAATGGACTGGCGGTTGGCACATCGTTTTTGCGCTCCCCGGTGCCGGTCGGCAAGTTGACCTCAAGTTTTACTTACCAACGACGACACCCGATCACCGGCCAGATCAAACCACACCTTGGCATTGACCTCTCCGCCCCGGTCGGCACCCCGATCATGGCGGTCGCTGACGGCAAGATTGTTGATCTTGGACGAAATGGCGGATTTGGCAATCAGCTCGTCATTGCCCATAATGGCGACTTCAAAACCTATTACGGCCACCTGTCGCGTTTCAAGGATGGTTTGCGCCGGGGCAGCCTGGTCAGCAAAAAGGACATCATCGGTTATGTCGGTTCAACCGGGATGTCCACCGGCCCTCATATTGACTACCGCGTCCAGCACCATACGGTATTTCAAGACCCCTTTGCCATGACCTTCAAGTCAGAGATAGCCCTGACCGGCAAGGACCTTCGTCAATTTAAACAGGAAGTACAGACAATTGACAACCTGGCCGACTTTGCTTCCTTCACCCCCTACCCTCAAGTCCTTAAGGTCAGCAACCTGACCATTACCAAGGAGCACGACATCACGCTCCTGTAATGGGGTATGATTGCCTTACCCCACTCTTTATGCCAGACGAGTCGTCGTTTAATATCGTCCTGGTGGAACCGGAAATCCCTCCCAACACCGGCAGTATCGCCCGTTTATGCGGTGCCACCAACACCACCCTGCACCTGGTGCACCCCCTTGGCTTCAGCACCGATGATCGCTACCTAAAAAGGGCCGGGCTGGACTACTGGAAGTATGTCTCGATTGTCCACTGGCCAAGTTTTGCCGCCTTTATCGACAGCCACCCCCTGGAACGATTGTTCCTGCTCAGCAAAAAATCCAGCCGCCCATACACTAAAGCCTGTTTCCGAAAGGGAGATTTTCTGGTCTTTGGCAAAGAGACCCTTGGGTTGCCTGAAGATTTCCTGAACAAACACCCCGAGAGATGCTATACTATTCCCATGGCCAACGATAATGTTCGCAGTTTGAATCTAGCGATGACTGCCGGTATCGTTCTCTACGAAGCCTTGCGGCAGCAAGAACAACCATCTCCTGGGGGTGAGCATGATGAGTGATCGTTACGCCTGTAGCCTGCCCAAAAATGAAGATGTAAAAATCCTGATCGTTGACGACGACCCCTTTGTCTTGCAGGTCACCAAGAGTATTATCGCCGCCAATGGCTTTGCCATCGACACCGCCAGCGATGGCCAGCAGGCGATAACAAAATTGAAGAGTGACCATTTTGCAATCATCATCACCGATATAAATATGCCGAACATGGACGGCATGCAATTATTACGGTATGTCAAGGACCACCACCCAAAAATCGGCGTCATTGTTGTCACGGGCTTAAGCGAGCAGTATTCCTATATTGATGTAATCAACGCCGGCGCCATTGATTACATGACCAAACCCTATGATAACTCTGAACTTCTGGCCAAATTACGGCGGGTGATCCGTGAGCAGACCCTAATCAACGAACTGGAAAAACGCTCGACTTCCGACGCCCTCACCACCCTCTACAACCGGCGCCACTTCGACACCAAGATCGTTGATGAAGTCCATCGGGCCATCCGTCAAGATTACAAGATCTTCCTGTCGTTGATCGATGTGGATTGTTTCAAGGGCTATAACGACACCTTTGGTCACCAGGCAGGCGACAACCTTCTGGCGGCATTAGGCCACATCCTGAGGAACTACGCGCGACGGGGAGTTGACTGGGCCTTTCGTTACGGCGGCGACGAGTTCGCGATCATCATCACCCAGACCACCATAGAGCAGGCCATAAAAATTAATGAACGTGTCCTTTCCACCTATAAGGAATACGATTTCGGCAACACCAGCCTAAGTTGCGGGGTTGGCGAGTTCAGTCGCGACCAGGTGTTGTCATGGCAGGAAAATATCAACCACTTCATCAAACGGGTCGACATGGCCCTCTACGAGGCCAAAAACGCTGGCCGTGGCCGCATCGTCTGGACCGATTAGTCATTTTTTTTCAAGGCGGGCGGCATAGTCTTTGGCCCAGGCCAAGGCGCGGTCCTTGGTCATCCCCGGTTCCACCGCCCGCTCCTCAAGAAGGGCGTCAAGAATTTGCTTGAAAACCGGCCCAGGGGTAAGATGCAACGTCTGAATCAGGTCATGGCCGGTCAACAAAGGCTTGTCCATAATGGGCTTAAGCCGCACCTGATACGTTTGATAGACCTCGGCAAAAAGCGCCGCCACTCCCTCTTCCATGCCCTCAGGCTTACCAGTGCCCTGGCCGGCCAGACTATCAGCCATCACCAGCAGAAAAAGCCCGATCAGATCCTCCCCTGCCGCCTTGACCAGCTTCAAAATGGCCCTTGGGGTAATGCCGGTCTGCCTCTTGGCATTATGCAGATGAAAGGGCCACATGTGCTGCTTCACCAATTGCCTGATGCGCCGAGTGTCCTCATTGCTCCAATGAAGGCGGCCGGCAATGTCTTCGAGGAGGGCGACGCCGGCCTCATCATGATTATAAAAGGTAATCCGGCCCTTTTTTTCAGCACAGGTCGTGGTCTTACCAAGGTCATGAAAAAGGGCAGCGTATTTCAGGCGGACCGTTTGCCGGGGGGCGCTCAACAAATACACCGAAATATCATGCCCCCAGCTCGGATCCTGGTCCGTCCCCCCCTGCGCTGGAAAAAAGGCGCTCGGCTCATGGATGACCCGCTCGATCTGCCGCAAGGTCTCAAGGCTATGGCTAAAGACATCAAGATGATGGCTGGACGGCTGGAGCAGCCCCACCCCATGGGCGAGTTCAGGGAAAAGTTGGAAGAGCAGGCCGCTACTGACCATCTCCTGAATGGTCGGATAACATTGACCACAGGCCAGGATTTTATCGAGTTCGACCGCAATCCGCTCGCCACTGACCCGACTGATCAACGTGGCCTGGCGAACTATGGCGGCCTGGGTCAGCGGTTCGATCAGCCAAGCAAAGGCAGCCCGAAAACGATAGGCCCTTAACATCCGCAATGGATCTGCCGCAAAGGCCTTTGGGTGGGCCAGACGAATGACGCCGTCAGCAAGATCGGCCAGCCCGCCCAGGGGATCAATGACCAGGCCGCCATTGGCCAGAGAGCGCCTAGCGCTGTCAAAGCCCACGGCCATGGCATTGACCGAGAAATCACGGCGGCCCAGATCCGCCTCAATGCTGGCAGTCCCTTCCCTAAATTGACTGATATCGAGGCAGAACTCCCCCCACACCACCCGGGCCACTCCCTCTTCCGGGGACAACGGCACAAAAGCAGCGCCTAAGGTCGCAGCCAGCTCACGGGCAAAGGCCAAGGCCCCGGTGGCGATGGTGATATCGACATCAGCCGGGACCAGGCCAAGCAGCCAGTCCCGCACCACCCCACCGCTAAAATATAGCGGCAGACGCCTGCGACCGGAGACTGCGGCCAGAGCGTGCAGGAGTTTTTCAGGCAAAGGGGCCAGGACCGCATCGGCAAGACTCGGTCCAGTCCTAGTTTGCTTCTGTTCAATGCCCCCTTGCGGGCTACGATAGAACCGATTCTTTCCTTGACTTTCATTGAGGGGAAATGACATAGTCACCATACATCGTCATATATTTGATTATCAAGAACATGACATCATCCCGTAGGGACCACGTCTTCAACCATCTGCTTTAAAGACATCAATCATGAAACCTTTCCCAATCAAACGAATCCCCTTCAAGCTGATCGACCGCGATGACCATACTTTTTGCCTCATGCCCTTTGATGAGCAACCCGGCCAGGCACTCACCCGGCACATCGCCCGCCTTGGCTGCCTCCACCCCCCCTTGGTCAAGGAGACTGCGGCCGGGGCCTTCCTGATCGTAGCAGGACGAAAGAGGCTGCGGATCGTCGGCGACCTGCTCAAGTGCGCCAGCTGTGACTGTCTGGTCGTGCCGATGGAGTTCGATGCGCTTTCAACCCTGGCCCTGGCCCTGGAAGAGGCCCTGCTGAGCGGGCCGATCAGCCCGCTGGCCAAATCGATATTTTTCAAAAAGGCCCTCACCCTCTGCCCACCAGAAGAGGCGGCCCGCCGCTTCTTACCACTCCTGGGTCTGGCCCCCCACCCCTATCACCTGCAACAAATCGTCGCCTTGTCCTCCCTGGAACAGCCCCTGGCCCTGGCCCTGCACGAAGGCAAGCTTGATGAAAAGACGGCTGCTGCCATGCACGACCTTTCCTTTCGGGACCGGCTCGCCCTCTTTGACCTGATCGACACCCTGCAACTGAGCGTCAGCAACCAGCGCAAAATCGTCGCCATCTGTCAGGACTTGGCCAAACGCCATGACACCTCAATCCATGCCTTCCTCTCAGGGCTTGAAATCAAAGAAATCATCGACCACCCAGAGGCCAACCTGCCTCAGAAAACCGCCCAGGTCATGCGTTTTATCAGTCGAAAACATGCCCCGAACCTGGCGGCAGCGGAAAAAGAATTTGTCGAACTGAGCAACCGGCTCAATCTGCCCAAAGGGTTCAGTGTGAACCACGCCCCGGCCTTTGAAAAAGACGAAGTGACACTGACTGCGACCTTCGAGGACCAAGCCGCCTTTACCAAGGTCTGGCCCGAACTCGCCACCATCCTACTCCAAAAATAGCCCCACTATTTGAGCAGGGCGGCTGGCAGACGAATGATAAAGGTCGCCCCCTGTCCCGGCACACCGTGTGCCGAGATTTCGCCACCGTGGCGGGCCACAATCTTCTGACAGGTCGTCAGCCCCATGCCGGTCCCCTCGTATTCACGACGGCTGTGCAGCCTTTCCAGCGGTTTGAAGATCCTCTCGGCATCCTGGGGGGCAAAACCAATTCCATTATCCTGAATCAGGATCTCATAAAAGTCATCGCCAACCAACTCCCCCTGCAACACCACCAAAGGCTGACCATCCGTTTTCCGATATTTCAAGGCATTGGCGATGATATTTTGGAACAATTGCCGGAGCTGGACCCGATCCCCGCCCAAGCGTCCGAGTTTACCGACCTCGATTCGGGCATGGCTCTCCTTGATCCGCTCTTCAAGACTCTGCAGGACTTCGTGGACCAAGTCGGCCAAGTCGATTTCCTCATAGGGCCTGGCCCCTGAGGTTATCTGGGACAGGGCCAGGAAACCATCAATGAGCTGCCGCATATGTTCGGCCGCTGAACCGATCCGCCGCAAATATTCTTGACCCTTGCCCTCAAGCTGGGAATTGTACCTTTTGATCAAGCGCTCGCTGAAGGCCGTGATCAGCATCAACGGTTCCTTCAGATCATGAGAGGCCACATGGGCAAACTGATCAAGCGCCTGATTAGAGTCGGCCAGGCGTGTGGTCAGGTCCACCAGGGCCTGCTCAGTCTGCCGGCGGACGGCTATCTCTTTCTTGAGCTGCTGATTGGCGGTCTGCAGTTCAACGGTCCGTTCATCAACCAACTCGGCCAGACGAAAATGATGCCGTTCCAGCTCGGCCTCGGCCATCTTCAAGTCAGTAATGTCGGATGAGACGCCATCGGCATACCACTCGCCATCCTGCTCATCAATGCGGCTGGCCCGTTCGTGGAGCCAGACCCAGCTGCCATCCTTTTTTTGAAAACGATACTTCACATCATAATTTTTGGTCCCATCCTCTTCCCCGTGTATCAGGCCACCGGGCATTTGCCGGAGTAAGCGCCGCAAGGCCGTGCCCGCCGGCAGATGGGAGGCAAAAAATAGGGTGAATTCATTGCGGACCAGATCCCTATCGTCAGGGTGGATCCTTAAGCGACGGATCGATTCCGCCCCCTGCATTTCCAGGGCTGAATAACCGTAAATCTTCTGGGCATTGGGGCTGACAAAGACAAAGTCACCATCCTGATTAACGCGCCAGGTAACATCCGGCACATTCTCGATCAGGGAACGATAATGCCGCTCGCTGTCGCGCAAGGCCCGCTCCGCCATCCGGCGCTCGGTGACGTCCTGGAGAATGACAATGCCGCCGCTGGACTCATGGTTGATATCGCCAAGAAAAGTCCCGTTGACAATGATACTGCGAGGTTCACCATGAATGACGAGATCAATCTCGATACCGGTCACCCCTCGCTGCATCTGTAAAAAATCGTTCAAGACGGCGGCGGCGCGAAACTCATCCCCCAAGACCTCATAACAATTCTTGCCGATATGGTCCTTGCCGCTGATTCTAAAAAAATGGTCGAAGGACTGGTTGGTTTCAAGCAGACGCAGATCGCGGTCAATGATAAAGGCAGGCTCGGCCATCCGTTTAAAAATCGAATAATACCGCCGCCGCTCCTGAAGGATAAAACGGTTGGCCTCCCGCAGTTTCTTGTGAAAGGCCATGGTCTGCAGATGGGCCGACTCAGTGGCCACGCCCCGCAAGAAGGCATCAAAGTAATCGAACAGAATAGATGCCGGCTCCAGATGGCCCAGACAATGTTGCCTAAAAAGCTCACGAATCTGGCAGCCCAAGACAAAGCGCTGATCAAAATCAAGTCCTGTATCCCTGCCGGTTTGAGTAAACCCACGGCCAAGCGTCAGGGCGGACGCCACCAGACCATCGGGCAGAGAGGAGATGTTCAAGCAACCAGCGAGGTCAGCGGCAATGGAGGACAGCAATGGGGAAAACAGGGCGGCATCGATGGTGGAGTGGCCAGCGGCGGTACGCCGAAAGGCCTTGGCAAAGGCCTCACGCACAGAGGCAAGCCCGGTGGTGGGAAAATCGGCTCTCTTCAAGTCAGGATCGACCATAGCTCTCCTTGACCAAACAGCCACTGTCAGGAAAAAGGTGGATGCGCTGCGCTTATCCACCCTTGGCATACGGACTTATCTTTTACATCGCCCCGGCAGGCCCGCTTTTCCCATAGTCTTGCCGCTGCCGTTCCTTCAAAATGATATGCAGCGAGGTGTGGTCCAGCCCCAACTCGGTGCGGAACTGGTTTACCAGATAGCGAAAATAGGAAAAATGGACCCCCTTGGGGTAGTTGACATAGATGATAAAGGTCGGCGGCTTAATGGCGACCTGGGTGGTGTAGTAGAACTTCAAGCGCTTGGCCTGATGCATGGCCGGGGGATGGGACTCCACCGCTTTCTGCAAGACCCGGTTCAAGCGGCCGGTGGTGACGGTGGTCGAAAACTGAGTAAATATCTTGTCGATCACCCCAAAAATCTTATTGACTCCCTGGCCGGTCATGGCCGACAGGGTGACGGTGGGCGCGTAGCCGATAAAGCGGGTGGCCATTTCAACTTCATTGAGCAGCCATTTCTGCCGTTTCGGGTCATTCTTCAACATGTCCCATTTATTGAGGACAACGAGACAGGCCCGCCCGCGCTCGACCGAATAGCCGATGACCTTGGTGTCCTGCTCGGTAATGCCCTCAACGGCGTCAATCAGGATCAGGGCAATATCGCACTGCTCCATGGAACTCAAGGCCCGCATCACCGAAAATTTTTCAACCTTGCCGTAAACCTTGCCCTTACGCCGTATCCCTGCCGTATCAATCAGCAAATACTGACGGCCATTATGCTCAAGCATGGTGTCAACTGAGTCACGAGTGGTGCCTGGCACCTCGGAGACCACCATCCGGTCTTCGCCCAGCAGACGATTAACCAGGGATGATTTGCCGACATTGGGCCGGCCGATAAAGGCCAGGCGGATGGCGTCAGTCTTGACTTCCTCTTCAGGGGCCGGTTGATCAATACGCTTGACCAACTCCTCTAAGAAATCATTCAGGCCATAGCCATGCGAGGCGGATACCGGCCACAGTTGGGGAACGCCCAAGGCATAAAAAGGCGCCAACCGTCCCTGCTCCTGGGCCATGGTGTCAATCTTATTGACCAGGAAGAACAGCGGCTTCTTGGCCTTGCGCAACTGGGCGATCACTTCATAATCGTCCCGGGTCAAGCCCTCCTTGCCATCCATGATTAAGACGATCATGTCGGCGTCAGCCACCGCCTGCCAGCTCTGCTCACGGATCAGGGCGGAAATCTTCATCTCAGGGTCATCCGGAATTGCCGAGGTGAGATCAAACTCAATGCCGCCGGTATCAACCAGGATAAACGTCTTATCGTCAAAGACCACCCGCTCAAAATGCCGATCGCGAGTCACCCCTGGGGTTGAATCAATAATCGCCTTGTTCAACCGGGTGATCCGGTTAAAAAGTGACGATTTCCCAACATTAGGGCGTCCAACTAAGGCGACAATTTGCAGTTTATCGGGCATGATGAATTTAGTTTTCCCGCCGCCGTGCGGCTACCTGGCCCACCAAGTCATAAAGGACCGGATAGTCAGCGGCCATAGCAGTATCGGCCAATAAGGTTAATAAGCGTTCAAGGCTAGGGTCGATATATTGTCTGAAAAACTCCTTGCCCCTCTCCAAAACCAGAAAGGCATAGGCCCCAAGGACCTGCAGGTTACGCTGCAGGGCAATATGATAATAGTCCTCCATAAAATGGGCCGGGTCAAGGGAAATATAGGTCGCCGCCTGCTGGAGGTAGAGACTGATCAGCTCACGCTTGATCTCATCATTTAAGCTAACATAAGGATCGTTTAAGAGGGCCGCCAGATCGTAGGCCAAGGGCCCAAAGCGCGCCCCCTGGAAGTCAATCACCCGCAGCCTCTCCCCAACCACCATCAGGTTGCGTGACTGAAAATCCCGGTGCATGAGATAGGTGGCCGGACACTGACTGATGCGTTCGGCCAGGGCCAGGAATTCTTCATGCAAGCCGGTCGGCAACCTCGGCAGACCCATAAACTTGCTGCAAAACTCTCTTGCGAAATAGTTGGATTCCCGGTTTATCATCAACTCCCGATCATAGCGGGGGGTGTCCCAACACCACTGGGTCTGAAAACCTTTGCTTGCCCCAAGCTGAAAGTTGGCCAGAATGACGACTGCCTGTCGATAGAACTCATTCGTCGCCCCCTCACCCCCGGCCTGGAACTCATGAAAGAGGAGCCGGTCCCCAAGATCTTCAAAGAGGACAGCCCCGCTCGCTTGGTCATAGGCAAAGATCTCAGGCACCGGCACCCCGCTTTGCCAAAGATGCCTACCGATCAAGTAGGTGGAATAGGCCTCGGCCCGGGCCCGGGCCAGGGTCGGCGAAGGAAACACGGCAAGACATGAACGCCCGCCCAGACCAATCCGACAAAAGGGGCGGTCTGAGCCATCACCGGACAAGGGCGTCAGAGTGTCCCACGCAGAACTGAGTCCGGCTTGCTGAAGCAGTCTCGGAATGACTGTAATCTGTCTTTCATCCATGGTTACGGTTCAGGACATATAGGACAAATGCGACCTGTCATATGTCACCCGTCCTAATTAATAGGCGCATTAGCCACCAGACAATCCTTAAGCACCGCACCATTCGGGATTATCGCCCCATCCCAAACCACGACCCGGGTCAAATGGGCGCCGTCACCTATGCATACGCCGTCACCGACATATCCCCAGTCTTCCATAATCACATCCTGCCCAACCTTGACACCGTCGGCAAGACAAAAACATGGTTGCGAATCGCTTAGCAGGGCTTGGTGCAGATCAAGATAATCTTCTGGGGTGCCGATATCCTTCCAGAAATGCCCGGTGACTATGGCTGCCTGGATCATGCCACCTTTATCCAAATGCCCCTGATAGCGGTCAATGATCGAATAAAAACAAGAGGGTGGGATATCGTGCAGCAGAGAGGGCTGCAGGACATGGATACCGGTAAAGGCCAAGACGTCTTCATCAGAATCGCCATGGCCGGGGGCAGCCTCTGGCCCTCTTTTTGAAAAGGCGCGGACCAGACCAGCACACACCTTAACCTTGTTGAACCTAGGGTAATCGTGCATGACCATGGTCAACTGACATCCTGCCGCCAAATGCCGGGCGTAAATGGCACCATAATCGATATCGTGGTAAATATCACCATTGGTGATCAAGACCGGTTCGTCGCCGAAATGGCCAAGCGCCATTCGCATGCCGCCGCCGGTGCCCAGTTCCATCGGCTCACACTGCAGGATGATATCGGCTTGCCCCGAAAGCAGCGCCACCATCTGGTCGGCCAAGTGGTAGGCGTTAACGATAATCTGAGCAAAACCAGCCGCCCTAAGTTGATTGATGGTGCGGAGCAATAAGGGCACGCCCATGACCGGAAATAACGGTTTGGGGCGCAGCAGAGAATAAGGACGTAGTCTGGTGCCCAGGCCAGCGGCCAGGATCATGGCCTTCATGAAAACGTTGGGCCTATACCATCGGCACTTTCGAGACAACCAACAATGACGATCCCGGCCTTGTCAGCCTGCCGCACGACCTCGTCCCGGTCAAAAAGCAGGGCCTGACCAGCCTCGACCGCCAGGACTGAGGCCTGCGCCTCAACCATGCTGGCTATGGTCTTAGGACCAATAGCCGGCAGGTCAAAACGAAAATCCTGCCCCGGCTTCTTGACCTTGACTACCACTGCTTTTTTGCGGCCCAAGGCCCCACCCCGTTTGATGGCGGCGTCAGTCCCCTCAATGGCCTCGACGGCGAGCACCGTACTGTCGCGCACTACAACACACTGACCAATATCCAGACGGCCAATCTCGCGGCCAATCCGCCAACCAAAACGGACATCATCCATCTGGGCCGGCGACGGTTTCTTCTTGGTCAGCACCCCCAGCGGAAAGAGCAAGTCCTGCAGGTAAAGAGTGGAATCAACGACCCGGATGCCCTCCTCTTCCAAAGTTGCGGCGATGGCCCGCAGGATGGAGTCGTCATGCTTGATGTCGATCTTGTTCCAGAGGCTGAGCCCTTTCAGGTCAGGCCAAACCTCGGTAAAAATCTTGGTCTTGGTGATTGTCCCCAGAAAGGCGGCTTCCCGGACCCCATGCCCCTTGAAGAATTTGATGATCTTGCCGAGCTGGCCCAACTTGACCCAGCAAAATTCATCGGCAATATCTTCGAGACTGACATCGGTCTCATGACGATGCCCTACCGCGACCACCACCCGGCCATTGACCTTGGCCGCCTGGGCAAAGAGCAGCGGAAACTGGCCGCCGCCGGCAATAATCCCAATCAGATCACTCGACATCGAATTTGCGCACCACGCCAAACCGGTTCGGGGCCTTCATAAAGGCGACCAGGTCAAGCACCAGTTGGCAATTCGGAAAGTCAAGCAGCACCTTGTCCAAGGCCTCGCTCAACAAGGCCTCGGTCTTGAAGATGGTAACAAAGGCATGGCTCAGGGTGTTGATGTCCTCTACCGCAAAACCACTGCGCCGCAAGCCGATTTTATTGATGCCGGTGATCCGCAGTTGATCACGGATACCAGTCGCAATGACAAAAGGCGGCACATCCTTGCTGATCCCTGACATGCCGCCAATATAAGAAAACGCCCCAACCCGGCTGAACTGATGAATGGCTACCATGCCGCCTAGGTTGACATGATCATTGACCTGCACATGACCACCGAGCGTCACACCATTGGCCATGATGACCATATTACCCACCACGCAGTCGTGGGCAATATGGGAATAGGCCATGATCAGATTGCCATTGCCGACAGTGGTCACCCCATGGCCGGTGACCGTACCCCGGTGAATGGAGACATATTCGCGGATCAAGTTGTCATCGCCAATGACAAGCCGGGTGTCTTCACCCTGATATTTCAAATCCTGCGGCGGGGCGCCGATGCTGGCAAAGGAATGGATGCGGTTACGCTTACCGATCGTGGTGCAACCGGAAATTACTGTATGAGCGCCGATTTCAGTATCAGCGCCTATAACAACGCCTTTCTCGATAACGCTATAGGCGCCGATGGTCGCGGTGGAATCAATGTTGGCCCCGGAATCAATGAGCGCGGTTGGATGAATAGTCATTTAATATAACATTTGCTTAGTTTTAGAAAGTAACGCTCAGCCAAAGGTGGCCATCAGGATGGCCTCGGCCACCAACTTGCCATCGACAAAGGCCTTGCCCTCCAGGTTCCACAAGCTTAATTTCCGTTTGATGGTCTTGACTTCATAGATCAACTGGTCGCCCGGGCTCACCTTCTGCCGGAAACGGACCTTATCCAGACCGGCGAAATAGACAAGCTTGGTGCCGACATATTCCCGCATGGTCACATAAGCCATAACCGCTGCGGCCTGGGCCAGGCCTTCAAGGATCATGACACCGGGCATCACCGGCAACACCGGAAAATGACCCTGGAAGAACGGCTCGTTGATCGTCACATTTTTCAAGGCCTTGATCCGTTCTCCGGTCACCAATTCTGTGACCCGATCAATCATGATAAAGGGGTAGCGATGGGGCAACAATTTTAAAATTTCAACAATATCAAGGGATTCAATGACGGTATTCATAGTTCCTCCTGAAGGTATCAGTTGCTCTGCACTTAGAGGCCGCGGCACTAAGATGACTACCCATCCAGATTGCCGCCCATCATTTCTCTCTCAACTCCGAAATCTGTTTTTTCAAAGCCCGAACATCCTTAAACAGCTCCGGCAACTTGACCAATAGCGAACTGATCCGCAGCCATAATGGATGCGGAATGGCCGGAAATCCTGAGACCACGGCCTTTACAGGCAGGTTGGCATGGATGCCGGTCTTGGCCGCCGCCACCACCCGGTCACCAATCAAGAGATGGCCTGCCACGCCAACCTGACCGCCTAGCACGACCCCAGTACCCAAGGTAGTGCTACCTGAAATACCACCCTGGGCAACAATAATCGAATCCTCGCCAATGACGACGTTATGGGCAATCTGCACCAAATTGTCAATTTTCACGCCACGCTTGATCCAGGTCTTGCCGAAGGTAGCCCGGTCAATACAGACATTGGAGCCGATCTCGACATCATCATCAATCTGGACAATGCCGACCTGAGGCCGCTTGACATGACGCCCCAGGTGATCGGTGGCATAACCAAATCCGTCACTGCCGATCACCGTCCCGCTATGGACCATGACTCGGGCACCGATAATCGTCCCGAAAGCAACCGTGACATTGGCTTTAAGGGTAGTATCGTCGTTAATCCGGACATCATCGCCAATCACTACCCCAGGCTCAATCGTGACTCGCTGCCCGAGCACGACCCGGTTACCGATAACAACCAAGGGGCCAACTGCGACAGCTTCAGAAATCTGACAATCATGACCTACCACCGCCCGTGAGTCAATGCCCGTGGGCTGAAACGGTTGGTCAAAAAAAAGATTGTGGATAATGGCTATGGCCAGATAGGGGTCCCGAACCCGAATCACCGGCAGGGCATAATCACTCGACGAAATCGGCACCACGGCCGCAGTGGCCTGACAGCGGGACAACAGATCAATATTCTTCTCATGGGCGAGAAAAGTGATTTGCCCAGGACGCGCCGACTCCAAGTCAGCAACTCCAGTCACCGATATCGAGCCGTCGCCCTCCAACCTGCCGCCTACCAGCGCTGTTAATTCTTCAAGGGTTCTCATTGTTTGAATCATGAACAGGGCGACTCAACGGGGTCTCCCCTCCATCCTTCATGGTCTTTACCATACACTGTCCAAAGCGATCTGACATGATGTGTGAAATTTTCATCCCTTCCGTAAAACTGCGCATTAATACCATGGAATTTTGTTCTTAAGAACAAAAAAAAATCGGACAGACTCCGGCTAGGGGTATCTGTCCGATTTTGACAACAAAAAAAATAAGGGCCCCGTCATCAATCAACGAACGGCATGGCGGACCTTTTTCGCTCTGATCGATATTGAGTCAATCAAACAATACACAGCAAATCATCTCACGCCCCATTGATCCGATCACGCAATATGCCAGATGGTTTAAAGGTCACAACCGTACGGGCATCCAGCATCAGCGCATCACCAGTCTGGGGATTACGACCCCGCCTGGCCTTTTTCTCTTTGACATTGAACTTGCCAAAACCGCTCAGTAACAAATCATCGCCTTTTTCCAGGCACCGCTTTGAAATGCCTAAAAATGCCTCAACCGCATCAGTCGCCTGCACCTTGGTCAAGTCATGCGCTTCATACACCTTATGAACTAAATCAGCCTTTGTCAGAGTCATATCCTTAAACGCCTCCAGATAATAAAATGATTGATATGGAAAGACCACTTTTGAGTTATTTCGCTAAATTCCTAACACTCGCCCTGCCGGCATAACGTCCTGCTGCCCCTAGAGACTCTTCGATGCGCAGCAATTGATTGTACTTGGCTACACGGTCGGTGCGCGACAAAGAACCTGTCTTAATCTGCCCCGTATTCAAGGCCACACTGAGATCGGCGATAGTGGTGTCCTCTGTCTCTCCCGAACGATGGGAAATGACCGCCGTGTAGCCGGCCCGATGGGCCATTTCCACCGCGTCCAGGGTCTCGGTTACCGAACCGATCTGGTTGAGCTTGACCAGGATGGAATTGGCCACCCCCATGTTTATACCTTCTTGCAGGATTTTGGTGTTGGTGACAAAGACATCATCCCCCACTAATTGAATGCTGTCGCCCAGTCGTTCCGTGAGTTTTTTCCAACCCTTCCAGTCCGCCTCGTCCAAGCCGTCTTCGATGGAGACCAATGGATATTTTTTGACCCATCCTGCAAAAAATTCAATCATCTGCTCAGAGGTCTTGGCTGCGTCCTTTTCCGCCGCCAGGACATATTTTTTCTTCTTGGGGTCATACAACTCGCTGGCCGCTACATCCAAGGCAATGACAATGTCCCGGCCTGGTTTATAACCAGCCTTGACGATGGCCTCAAGCAATGACTCCATCGCCTCCTCGTTGGAACGTAAATTAGGGGCAAAACCACCTTCATCGCCAACCGCCGTCTGGTGACCCGCCTTTTTCAAAACCGCCTTCAGACTATGAAAGGTATCCACCCCCATCCACAACCCCTCGGAGAAGCTCTTGGCCCCCACCGGCATGATCATGAATTCCTGAATATCGACATTATTGTCGGCATGAGAGCCGCCATTCAAAACATTCATCATCGGCACCGGCAAGACCTTGGCATTGACCCCGCCCAGGTAGGCGTAGAGCGGTAAGCCGACCTCCTCAGCCGAGGCCCGGGCCACGGCCATCGAGACCCCAAGGATGGCGTTGGCGCCCAGCTTTTTTTTATTGTCCGTGCCATCCAAGGCAATCATGGCCTGATCAACCAGGACCTGCTGACATGACTCTAACCCCATGATTTCAGGGCCGATAATTGTGTTGACATTATCCACCGCCTGCAGCACCCCTTTGCCGCCCAAACGCTTCCGCTTCGTGTCCCGGAGCTCAAGGGCCTCCCTGGTTCCGGTCGAAGCGCAGACGGCACAATCGCCCGGCCGACTATGCCACTATCGAGATAAACCTCGACTTCAACGGTTGGGTTCCCGCGGGAATCAAATACTTCACGCCCCAAGACACCGACAATCTCGCCCATCCCCCTATCCTCCCGTAAAATTAATTCGAAGTTTCATTCAAGCTGAGATGATGAATGGCATCAACCACCCACCGCTCCAGCCATGGAAAAGATCGGCAGATACATCGCAATCACCAGACCGCCGATCAGACCACCCAAGAAACACATCATTAATGGTTCAATGGCCGCGGTAAGATTTTCGACAGCCTGATCAACTTCATCATCATAAAAATCGGCAATTTTTTCCAGCATGATATCAAGGGCGCCGGTGGACTCACCGACATTAATCATCTGCACGACCATGCTTGGAAACACCCCAGTTTCCTCCAAAGGCTCCGCCAGGGGGCGGCCCTCCTTGATGGCATCAGTCACCCGGAATACCGCCATTTCAATGACCTTATTGCCCGCTGTTCTGCCCACCACATTTAATGCCTCTAGGATTGGCACGCCGCTTTGCATCATGGTCCCAAGCGTTCTAGTAAATTTGGCCACCGCCACCCGCCGCATAAGCGGCCCGATAATCGGTACTACCAACATCAATTTGTCAATTTGCGTTTTCCCCTTGTCTGTCTTGTTAATCTTTTTCACGGCCCATACAAATCCAAAAAGCCCCCCGATAATAAAATGAAAATTGCCTTTGGCAAATTCACTGATGTCGACAACCATCTGGGTAGGCGCCGGCAAGGCCGAATTAAAATCCTTGAACATCTTCTGAAAGACGGGCACCACAAAGACCAGCATAACTACAATAACCACAAACGAGATACACAGACAAATCACCGGGTAGGTCATGGCCCCTTTCACTTTTTTGACTAGGGCCATGTTTTTTTCCATGTAGGCCGCTAAGCGCGCCAGAATGGTATCAAGGATACCTCCAACCTCACCGGCATCAATCATGTTACAGTAGAGATTATCAAAAATGTCAGGATGTTTCTTCATGGCCTCGGCGATGGTGCTACCTGTTTCCACGTCCGTTTGCACCGCCTTGAGGACCTTCTTAAAGGTGGCGTTTTCCTGCTGCTTGCTCAAGATCTCCAGACTCTGCACTAACGGCAGGCCTGCGTCAATCATGGTGGAAAGCTGCCGGGTAAAAATCACCACATCCCGCCCCGTGACCTTCGGTTGCATAAAAGCAACCTCGGCAAAAAGATCCTTGGGCGCCTCCTTGACCATGGAGGGCGTAATCCGCATCTTCTTAAGCTGCGATTGAGCGGCGGCAAGATTAACTGATTCAATCTTGCCCGTCCGTTTTTCGCCGTAGGAATTGATCCCTTTATATACAAAAACTGGCACAGTAGGCCTCCTCGCTCAACAATTAACTCTGTGAATACAACAAAAAACTTACTCTATGCAGTTTATAGTATTTTATTTCAAATACAAGAGGGTGCGCTACTTTTTTTATTGACACAGGAGGTCATTTTTTTTATATAAACAAGTTCTTCGTTACAGGTAAGTTATCACCTTATTTTTTCGTTCCAATCAAAGAGTTCCATACAGTCAGACATACTCTACTCTATTTACAAGGAGACCATCATATGGCCACAGCAAACAATCAAATATATACGACTGGCATCTTCAACCCTGTCATCGACAGATGTGACGGCTGCGATCGGGTAATTGAAGTGGAATCACAAAAATTCTGCAAGACCTATTCCACACCAGCCGCCAAGTGGAAACTGGGCATCTGCAACTTCGCCTCCCATGTCAAGCCAGAAGTCTTGACCTCCACTGTCAAAGTCAACCCGTTAAAGGCATCCAAACGGGCAATGGGGAAAAAATAGGCAATTTCCCCTACCTCCTACTTAAAAAAGCCAAAAAGGCCCCTGTTTGCAGGGGCCTTTTTTTTATACTTTGGCCTGCGGATAGAGCAAGGTCAAGATCTTCTCATCAATCAAAATTTCTTGAAACCTTTCATACGCACTGGCAAAATGGTCAGGGGCATCCCCATCACTCACCATCTTCCGCGCCGCCCTTTCCAACAAATGGTCCCCGCAACCATTAACTGCCTGAAAGACCCGGTCCAGCAAGAAAAGAGATTTTTTTTCATAGGGCGGCGGCTCTTTTTTTAAGAGGAGGATCGCGTCTTCCACCGTCAGCACCCTAATGAGTTCAAGCAAATCCGGGATATCGTAAATTTCAACGCAGCGGACCATTGCCACTACTATTTCCCGAGACAGGTGCGCAAAAATTTCACGCAAATCATCAGTACACTCTCCCCTCTCTTTTCTGCCAACATACTCCGACACCAGGAGGTGCACATAGGGCGCAATCTCCCTATCACTGAGCACTCCATTTCGGAATTCCCCAATCAACCAGTCCACCTGCATCTCTGGACTACGGGCCACAAACGGTAAGGCCTCGACAAGCATTTTCTTGAACAATCCTATAACCGCCATCTCAGCAACCTGGCTAAGCAAAAAGGGGCCATACTCTTTATAAATTTCATTTGACCTCGCCACTGAAGCACGATAAGGTTTTTGTTACAGAGACTTGTCACATGGCGTCCCACATCCAAACAACCAGAGACAGACATAAAAAAACAATGAAAAAAATAAACCGAAGCATCCAGCCAAAGCGATCATACTCGACCATTATCGTCCTCCTGATCATCGCCGCTATAGCTCTGTTCTTACTCAAGAACTCAATTTTCGACAACAAAAAAAACATTGGCGACGGTAACGCCGGAAGCCCATCGACAACACAAACCCCCAATGACACCCCCCCGCCAAATATCGATACTACACTGACTACATCCTCAACAATCGAGGCCCTTTCTCCACCACCATCCCCGCCTGAATCAGAAATACAAACGCCAAGCACATCATGCAAAAAAGTATCAGACGATCTTCATCTTTTTTTCAAAAAACTCGATGGCCAGGAATACATTAAGGCTTACACACAGAACAAACCGGTACAAAGCTACCTGGAAGGCATTATCACAAAGATCCTCAACAACCCTCCGGTTAACGAAAAGGAGACCGCCGACATCTTGACCGTTCTCAAAAATGCCGCCCATTTTTTTCGGCTCCTTGGCGCCAAAGACCTATCACTACTCAAGGACATCCTGACGAACGAACAACCCACCATTGAACAACAACTCGCTTTGTTTTACGCTTGGACCACGATGGGAAATGAGTGCCACAACAGTTCTAAAATCAAAATCCAACTCCCCTTAGCGAAATCCTATGAATACGCCGCTTTCTTCCTAAACACCCTGGGCGGCCAGTCCTATCTGTCCCGACGCGATTCAACCCTGAGGGTCCTCACAAGATACTACTGTGTTCTAATCCTCAACCAGGCATCACAGCAGTCCATCAACAAATATAATATCAGCCTCCCCTACCACCTCAAAGCAGTTGTCCAGGATATCACCAATAGCGATTTTCTGGAAAATCAAACGCTATACCTGGACACCCTCCAAAAAATTGAAGTAAAACGCTGATGTAAAAAATTAAACTTGACAAGTCCCTCCCCCACCATGCGACACTTACGAAGTGCCCAAAATTCCTTAAAACCTCTCTATTCTGTCATTCCATAAGCGATTCAGCGCGAAAGTTGCAGGTTACGTATTTGCGTAACCACACTCAAAATGACAATTCAAAAAAACACCTTAAATCCATCACGCCCCTCATACTACCCTGTCGTATTTATTTTTCATTTCAACTTTCTTGTCAGCCAGAATGCATTTTCACCCATAAGGTAAGTTATATAACCCATTACCTATGGTTGTACTGCCAATCAAGCTTTCGCACTTTTTTTTTAACTATCTGCTATTGTTTATATTACTATTTTTTATTCTTTTATGGCGTACATTTTGTATGCATTAAATAATTTGCAGATATACAGGCAATTCCTTAAATATTAGCTCCCCACAAAACTGCAATTTATCGTAAAAATGAACGACTAATTGCAAAAAAATACGCCGAACGAGGCCACCATGAAAAAAATCCTTATCGCCACCGTCCTCTTCTTCTCTATGCTCAGCGCCCCCGCCATGGCCTCTGTCATAGACGCCCCGCACAACGAAACCTCAGGTGTCTCCTGTCGATCATGCCACAGCTACTCAATTTGGTGGCAGTACTCGCCAATCTCGGCACTCGTCGACATTAATGGCACTAGCATCTACAAGGATAAAATCAATACCCTCTGCCTTAACTGTCATAACGGGACAAAATCTCAGAGCACCAAAATGTTGGCCCACTCGCACGAGAGTAACCCGGTCACCAAAACTGACCCTGCCCCATGGGAGACATCTTGGAAAACGGACTGCACCGACTGCCACGACCCGCACAAACAAAATCAGCTTGACTGGCTAACCGACAACCATACAGACCTGTTCCTGGTCACCGGCACCATAGCCTCAGCTACGCCAGACTTTCAAGACAAAACAACTACCATCATCTACAACAACTCACCCGCTGTCAACAGCCCAAGATGGTCGACACCTAACAGTACAGACGCCGCCATTTTAACCTGGGAACGAAAAGACGTATCGAACCTCAGCAATAAGAAAGGCCTCACCTTTGTTCACGACACAACAAAATCGCTCAACACCTTTACGATACTTTCCGCCGATGGCCCAAACAATACCATCATCCTCAAGGGCATCCTCGACCCAGCTGCAATCGACACGCAAACAGCCCCAACCTCAGACTCCTTTGGACTTATTTATGGCCAGCTCATCAAATCAAACATCACTTCACAGAGCAGCGGCACAGCACGAAATATCAAATTCTTCGACCCGAACATACTGTACTCCTCTGGCAAAGTCGGAGGCTATGTCGACCCGAATACTGCCCGGCAAGGTATCTGCCAGACCTGCCACCAATATACCGACTACTGGAAAGAAAATGGCACTGCTGACAACCATAACAGCTCACACACAAAACCCTGCAATGACTGCCACGATATAACCATTGGTTTCATGACGAATATTACCGCCATCGACCACAGTGCCGCAGGTTCTGGCATGGTCCTTGATTCAGAGACTTGCGTCGGCGCCTGCCACCTGGCTAACAATCCGATCCTTGTCCACAAGAGTTCCTGCAATGCCTGCCACGAAAACATCGAGGTCGGCACCACCTTGGCCGATTTCACATCCCGGCGATACGTCACCGCCATTCCCGCAGGCGGCGGCAACTGCATGGCCTGTCACGGAGCGTATACCGATTTCCCGAGCCATCCCCACGACCATACGTCAAGTGT
>JANNQL010000187.1:0-10060 GCA_031400755.1 Pseudomonadota bacterium
TGATACGACATGAACGGCATGTCGCCCACCACCAGACTCCCCGGCGCCCCCCGCCGCACCGCCTTGGCGTGATGCAGCATCTCCTCCATGGTCACCGGCACCGTGGAGTCGTAGCCCAAGACCACCATGCCGAGGGAGTCCCCCACCAGCAGGATATCGATGCCGGCCATCTCCAGGAGCCTGGCAAAGCTCGCGTCATAGGCGGTGAGCACGGTGATCTTCTCGCCCGCCGCCTTCATAGCCCGAATATCGGCCACCGTCAGTTTTTTGGTCATACGCACCTCCCCTTAGGAAAAACGGCAACACCCGTAGGTCGGGTTAGGCGATAGCCGTAACCCGACATTCCCCTTTCATTCACGGCCAATGCCATCGAAGTCCATCTCACCCTGCCCCCAATCGGACGGATAGATCCCCGCCTCCACATAACGCCGGAAGCTTGAGTACGGCCAATCAATGGCGGCCGCAACATAGCCATGCTTCACCGGATTAAAATGGATGTACTCCACGTGCCGGGCAAAGTCGCCCTCGTCACGCAGGGCATGCTCCCAATAGCGATGCTGCCAAATGGCCTGTTCACCCCTGGCCCGCCGCGCATGATCAGGGGTGAGGCGCAGCTCAGGGTCACAGTGTTTGGTAAACCAGGTCTTTACCAAACGCCAGCGGGTGGCAAAGTCGGCATCGTCGGTGGGCAGAGTCCAGATGCAATGCAGATGATCGGGCATGACCACTCCCGCCTCAAGGTCAAACGGTCGGCTGGCCTGGACGCTAGCCAAGGCCTGGCGCAACACGTCGACCGTCTCGGCTGTCGCAAACAACGGTCGACGTTTCTCGGTGACCAGGGTGAAGAAAAACGAGCCCCCGGCAAGGACGGCGCGACGGTATCTCATGTGGTTGCAAGCAATATTGTTGTTGTCGGGTTACGCGAAAAGGCCGCTAACCCGACCTACGACCTACGGGCTCTCGTTGTCGTTCATCTGTCCTATGACGATCCATCCCAAGACGTGCAGTACAGCATACGTGTAAAACCAGAAAAGAAGCGAACGTCATGTTGTCATATATTCTGCCAGTTTGTAGGTCGGGTTAGTTTGTAGGTCGGGTTAGGCGATAGCCGTAACCCGACGTGTCGCTCAAAATTCATCAATCAAACAGCCCCAACACCTCCACCGGTGGCGGGCCGTTGAAGGGCTTACCAAAATGCTCATAGGCGGCAGCCGTGGCCATGCGGCCGCGCGGGGTGCGGAGCAGGAAACCGGACTGGATCAAAAATGGTTCGTAGACGTCCTCTAAGGTATTGCGCTCCTCGCAGACCGAGGTGGCCAGGGTGTCGAGGCCGAGCGGGCCACCCTGGAACTTATCGATGATGGTAAGCAGGATACGCCGATCCATGTCGTCCAAGCCCAGTTCATCGACCTTGAGCATCTCAAGCGCGGCCCGCGCCACCTGGCGGGTGACGCGGCCATCGGCCTTGACCTGGGCAAAGTCCCTGACCCGCTTCAAGAGGCGGTTGGCGATGCGGGGGGTGCCGCGCGAACGGCGGCCCAGTTCGGCAGCGCCGTCTTTGTCCATGGGGATGGAGAGCATACGGGCCGAGCGCTCGACAATGGCCACCAGTTCATCCGGTGCGTAAAACTCGAGCCGCAGCAGGATGCCGAAACGGTCCCTAAGCGGCGGGGTCAGGAGGCCGGTGCGGGTGGTGGCGCCGACCAGGGTGAAGTGGGGCAGGTTCATCTTCACCGACTTGGCCCCCGGCCCCTGGCCGATGACCAGATCGAGCTGGAAGTCCTCCATGGCCGGATAGAGTATCTCCTCGATGACGTGATTCAAACGGTGGATTTCGTCGATAAAAAGGACATCGCCTTCCTGGAGGCTGGTGAGGATGGCGGCCAGATCGCCGGCCTTCTCGATGACCGGGCCGGAGGTGACCTTGATGTTGGCCCCCATCTCGTTGGCGATGATATAGGCGAGAGTGGTTTTACCGAGACCTGGAAAGCCGTGGAAGAGGACATGATCGAGCGCCTCGTTACGGGAACGGGCCGCCTGGATGGCGATGGAGAGATTGTCTTTAAGCTGGTCCTGGCCGATATAATGGGCCAGGGTCTGGGGCCGTAGCGAAACTTCTTCAATCAAATCGTCACGACGGGGGCTGGCGCTGACTATCCGTTCCTCCTCGTAATTCATGCAAGCGACCTCAAGGTCAAACGCAGGACCTCTTCAATGGGCGGGGCAGGCAGTTCCGGCGGCAGGGCCTGGCGGACCCGGCGCAGGGCCTCCCGAGCCTGGGCCGGCGGGTAGCCGAGGTTGGCAAGGGCCGAGACCACGTCAGCCGCCACCTGATCGACCTCCTCTATGGCTGGCCGCATCTCATGGGGCGGCGACCCAGCCAGATCGGCAAAGGCCTGGATCTTGTCTTTCAGTTCCAGGCAGAGACGCTCGGCGGTCTTCTTGCCGATCCCGGGCAGGGCGGTCAAGCGGTGCAGGTCGTCGGCCATGACCGCCCGCGCCAGTTCACCGGGCGAGGCTACGGCCAGGATGTTCATGGCCACCTTCGGCCCCACGCCCGAGACCCCGAGCAGGACGACAAACATCTCCTTTTCGAGCGGGTCAACAAAGCCGAAGAGTTCAATAGCGTCCTCCCTGACCTTGGTAAAGATGTGCAGAAAGACCTCCGAGCCCAGCTCCGGCAGGTGCCTGAGGCCCGAGGCGCAGAAGGCGACATCGTAGCCCACCCCAGCGGCCTCGACGATCAGGCGTTGGGTCGTTGCATGAATCAAGGTGCCGCGCAGAGAAGCAATCATGGGCTAATCCCGTCTCGTAAATGATTGGTCAAACAGAGGGCGATGGCCAGGCCATCGGCGGCGTCCTCGCTGGGCGAGGCCGACAGGTTGAGCAGCAGCCGCACCATGTGCTGGACCTGGGCCTTACTGGCCTGGCCATAGCCGGCCACCGCCTGCTTGACCTGCTTGGCAGTGAACTCATGGAGCGGCAGACGCTGGTTCAAGAGCGCCATCAGGATCGCCCCCCGGGCCTGGCCAAGCTTGAGGGCGGAGCTGGGGTTCCTGGCAAAGAAGATGTCCTCCACCGCCGCCAGGTCAGGGCGGTGGGCATCGACCACGGCCAGCACCCCGTCATGGATCTCTTTCAAACGGTCTGGGAAAGAAAAGGCCGGGGTCGACTTAATCACCCCGCAGGCAATAAAAGAGATGACCCCGCCGCGCTGCTCAACCACCCCGTAACCGGTTATCCGCGAGCCTGGATCAATACCAAGGATACGGGAGAAACGATTAGTAATCGTCCCTTCGACTCCGCTCAGGGACCGGCGGTTGGGAGGCAGAGCCGAAGGGTGGTCCCTGAGCAGAGCCGAAGGGTGGTCCCTGAGCGGAGTCGAAGGGCTCAGGACAGGGTCTCCATCAACTCGTCCGGGATGTCGAAATTGGCATAGACATTCTGGACATCGTCATTGTCTTCAAGCATCTCAATCATGTTGATGACCCGGCGGGCCACCTTTTCATCGGTAAGCTCGATGGTGTTCTGGGGAATCATGTCGATAGAGGCGGATTCCATCTTGATCCCGGCCTTTTCGAGGGCCTCGCTGACGGCATTGAAATCAACCGGTGAAGTCATGACCTTAAAGAGGTCGTCCTCCTCAACCACATCATCCGCCCCGGCATCGAGGGCCAATTCCATCAACTTCTCTTCAGTGGTCATGGCCTTGTCCACCAGGATGACGCCCTTCTTGTCAAACATGAAGCCCACGCAGCCGGACTCACCCATATTGCCGCCGCTCTTGCTGAAGGAGTAACGGACTTCAGAGACGGTGCGATTGCGGTTGTCGGTCATGCAATCGACTAAGACCGCCACGCCGCTCGGGCCATAGCCCTCGTAGCGGATCTCCTCATAGATCACCCCGTCCAGACCGCCGGAGCCCTTCTTGATGGCCCGGTCGATATTGTCCTTGGGCATATTGACCGCCTTGGCGGCCAATATGGCAGAGCGCAGACGCGGATTACCGCCCGGGTCCCCCCCACCCATCTTGGCGGCGACCATGATCTCCTTGATCAACTTGGTGAAAATTTTACCGCGCTTGGCGTCCACGGCGCCTTTCTTGCGCTTGATTGTACTCCACTTTGAATGTCCAGACATTACGTTCTCCTTGATTAAAAAATAGGCTATAGGCTGAAGGCTGTTAACAAAAGCAAAAGAACTAACGCAGATTACCCAGGAAGGTCACACTCCTCGTTTTTTCCTCTTGCTACAGCCTAAACACCTACAGCCTGCCTTTATATCCTAATCCCAGCACAAACACCTCGCGGCTTTCCTGTCTGGAACTCTTGGGTTTGACAATCTTCGCCTTCTGAAAGAAACTCCGCACCCCATCGAAATACTCTTTGAAATCCTCGCCATCAAAGACCTTGCAGTAAAAAACGCCGTCTTTGGCCAAGAACTTGCTGGCCAGGTCAAAGGCCCGCCGACTGAGGTCGAGTGATTTTTGCTGGTCCGACCATTTATTGCCGGTGGTCTGCGGCGCCATGTCGCTCAGCACCACCTGAAACTCAGACGAAAAACCTGTAATGGCGGCAACAGTCTCATCAGCCATGATGTCGCCGCGGACAAATTCGATCCGGGCCCGGCCATCTTCCACCCGCCGTTTGCCGCTCTGTAGATCGACACCCACCACCAGCCCCTGGGTGCCAACGGTCTTGGCGGCATACAGCGACCAACTGCCCGGATAGCTGCCGATATCCAGCACCTTACAGCCCCGTTTCAAGAAGCCATACTTAAGATTGGCCTCTTCAAGCTTATAGACCGAGCGGGCCGGATAGCCCTCTTTCTGGGCCTTCTTGAAATAGTAATCCTGGATTTCCTTCACGGGCAACCGCCTTGGCTGAATAATAGGTGCTGAAAAGTAGTTTATTTCTGGCGGATTGACAACTGAAATTGTAAGGCAAAACAAGGGCAGACCGCGTAAGCCTCCCGGCCCTTTCAGGATTACCTCTAAACAGCCACGCACCCAGGTTTTTTTTAGGTTTCCCCAGGCCCCCTAATGAAACCCTTGACAAGACAAAAAATAAAAAGACATTATAAAGATAAGGACCTCTTGCAAAAATCCTACATTGTGTACTCGCCGGGGCGATGCCTTTCGCGAAAGGCCCAAGCAGGCACTTTATTATATTCATAGTTTTTGATGATATTATCACATCGCAAAGGACAGTCATGGTTAACATTCAAACAATTGACCTCCTGCCGAGGAAAATTTTATATTCCATAGCAGGTATTCCCTTAGTTATCGGTTCACTTCACATTATTTTATCAATAATAAGCAACACCCCTTTCACGGTTGTTCTTGCAGAAGTCATAGCAGTAATAGCGATAAGCGGCCTTTGCGTCGCGGCCACGCTCTTCCAATTCAAAAAAACACTGGGACCGTATTTCGAGAGCCATCCCGATATCATGGAAAGGTCCTCTGGCCAGACAAACCAGCTCGAAAGGCTTTTGTGCGGTCTGGATTCCTGCAAGGACGACCTTTCTCCGCTTATTTCCGAGATACAAAACAGCCTCTGTGGCGTAAAGGACAAGGAAGAAGGCATGAGCGAGCAGTTGAAGGAGGTCGCCAACTCGACCGAGATGCAGCTTGTCCATTTGGGCTCTGCCACAAACGAGATAAAACAGTTTATGGAGATGGCGAACACCATATCCGAAGGGACCGCCGATCTTGCTGAATACAGCCATGTGGCGGCAAGGGCCTCTGACTCAGGAAATGAAACAATTACGCAGGTGCAGTCTGAAATGGATTCCATCTCCGAGAAGGTGAATGAATCAGTTGCCAAGATCCAGTCGCTGGGAAAAAGTTCAGAGAACATCGGAAATATAATATCAGTCATAACTATGATTGCTGAGCAGACGAACCTGCTTGCCTTGAATGCGGCCATTGAAGCGGCGCGTGCCGGCGACCAGGGTAAGGGGTTTGCGGTAGTTGCCGACGAAGTCAAAAAGCTTGCCAAAAGGACGACAAATTCCACCAAAGAGATCGGCGCCATGATAAGTACGACACAGGCCGAGATCAGGGACGTGGTGAAATCCATCGAATCGATTGTCTGCGGCGTTACTCTGGGGAAAGAGCTGTCGGCAAAGGCAGGTGAGGCCTTCAGGCAGGTCAACAACGGCGTCACAGAAGTAAACAGCAGCATAGAGTCGATAATTTACTCGACAAATACCCAGCTCGAGGTGAGCAGGGAGACAAGTTCAAAGATGGATGTAATTCTTGCCGAGGCAAGAAAAATCGCCATAGGCATTGAAACAACTTTTGACATGATGGGCGACCTGATGGATTCTGTAAATAAAGTCGCCCAACTTACTAACGATCATTAGAACAAGGAGGTGTTGTCATGAGTAAGATCAATTGCTGGGAATTCAAAAAATGCGGCAGGGAAACCGGTGGTGCAAAGGCTGTAGAGCTGGGCGTCTGCCCGGCCCATCCGGACAATGGGCGTAGTTGCTGGCTTGTTGCCGGCACATTCTGCGGTGGCAAGGTGCAGGGCACCGCCGCCCAAAAGCTTGGCAACTGTGCTACATGTGAATATTACATTAAAGTAAAGGCCAGGGAGATATAAGCAGATTTCCCAAAAGGCAAAGTCGATTGACATGAAAAACTACCTGATTGTCGGCAATGGCGTGGCCGGCACGACCGCCGCCGAAGCGATCCGCCAGCATGACGAGCACGGCGAAATAACCATCCTCACCGAAGAGACGCTGCCGTTTTATTACAGAATACGGCTTAACGATTTCATCAGCGGCGAGATTGGCGAGCAGGCCCTCATCGCTAAGAAACCCGAGTGGTATGCCGAGCACAGGATCACACTCAAGACCGGGACCAAAGCGACCGGCGCCGAGCCGGACAAACAAGTCATCGTCACCAGCAGCTTTGAAAGGTTTCACTACGACTCCTTACTGATTGCCACCGGCAGCAGATCTTTCGTGCCGCCCATCCAGGGTGCTGACAAGCCTGGCGTCTTCACCCTGCGGACCGTCGATGACGCCAGGCTAATCATCTCGTTCTGCGAACATATCAATAAGGTCGTGCTCATCGGCGGCGGGCTGCTGGGGCTTGAGACCGGCAAGGCCTTGCGAAGACGAGGCAAGCAGGTGACGATTGTCGAGTTTGCCCCTCGCCTCTTACCAAGACAGCTGGACGATAGAGGGGCGGAGCGGCTCAAGGCGATCATGGCAGAAATGGGCTTCGCCTTTTATTTGGGCGCGACCACCAAAGAGATCACCGGCACGACTGCACCGGAGAGTGTGGTCCTGGCCTCAGGGGAAGTCATCCCGGCTGAGATGGTGATCATTTCTGCCGGAGTACGGCCCAACCTTGAACTGGCGAAAGGCCTGGGCCTGACCTGCAACAAGGGAATCCTGGTTGACGCCAGCCTCAGGACCAATCGGCCTGAAATCTTTGCGGCCGGCGATGTGGCTGAGTTTAATGGCGTTATTCATGGCATCTGGCCGACCGCCATGCAACAAGGGAAAGCGGCCGGCGCCAATATGGCGGGGGTTGACACGACCTACCAAGGGTCAATCAATGCCAACAAACTAAAAGTTGTCGGCATTGACCTCGCCTCAGCCGGCGAGATCGATAGCGAAAATCGATTTAGCGCCAAGATCGAAGAGACGGCGGCGGTCTACAAAAAAATCGTCTTTGATGACCGCAAGCAGGTCATCGGCTGCATCATGCTGGGCGACACGTCAAACTTCGCCGCCGTCACCAGGGCGATCAACGAAAAAAAGGCCCTCGACGAGGTATAGCCGTATCCTCCAAGCAACTCCATTTCCCCGTCTTTCCGGCGAAAGCCGGAACCCAGTGTTCGGTGGCTGACATCCAATCTGGACCCCGGCTTTCGCCGGGGTGACGCCGTTTTGTGCGTTTATCAAAGTAGCTTGACAATAAATCCCTGCCGCAGGCGGGGTGAGACGTTCAGTCCTGGGCCACTCAGTCCTTCTTCCCCCATACCTGCAAGGCCTCGCCATAGACCATCGACCGTGACAGGCCGAGGTCGCCTGCGACCTTACTGACTACCGCCTTGAGCGACAGCCCGGACTCCGCCTTGTACCACTCTAACAAGACGCGCAGGTCGTGCCCCGCGACCGGCGCTTCAAGGACTGTCGCCCCCTGCACCAGGACCACGAACTCACCGCGGACCTCATCCACGGCCAAGGCGGCCAGCACCTCGGATACCATTCCCCGCAGGCAGCGCTCGTAGATCTTGGTCAACTCCTTGCAGACCACGACCAGCCTGTCGCCCAGGACCGCCAGACAATCTTCAAGGCACTGCTTAAGCCGGTGGGGCGACTCATAGAAGACCAAGAGCGCCGGCTGCGCCGCAAGACCCTGCAAGGTCTTGCGGCGTTCGGCCTTCTTGGCCGGCAGGAAACCGCAAAACAAAAAGTGATCGGCCTTAATCCCCGCCATGCTGATGGCGGCAGTCAGGGCCGAAGGGCCAGGGACCGCTACCACGGCAAGCCCTAAGACCTGGGCCTCGTTGACCAGCACAAAACCAGGATCGGAGATGCAGGGCACGCCGGCGTCCGAGACCAGGGCCACGTCGCGGCCCTCCTGCAAGACCTGGATAATTTTTCCGGTCTTTTGCGCCTCCTTTTCCCGGTAATAACTGGTCTGCGGGGTGTTTATGCCGAAATGAGTAAGCAGTTTCCTGGTATGACGGGTGTCCTCGCAGGCAATCAGGGCCACTTCCTTGAGGACCCGCAGGGCCCGCAGGGTGATGTCCTCAAGATTGCCGATCGGGGTGGCGACGACGTAGAGGGTGCCGCTGCCAGGGCGGGGTTTACGGCTATCAAGCAAGGCCGGGGGCAGCGCGCTGTCCATCTTTAAGCCACCGCCGAAAGGGGCACGGTCACCGTAAAACAGGTATCGCCAGCCTCTCGTGCGTACTCAATCGTCCCGCCCATGGCCGTGACATTCTTCCGGGCCAGATAGAGTCCCACCCCCAAGGCGCCCTCTCTGGTTGAAAAAAACGGCTCAAAGATCAGCGCCGTCTGTGTCTCGTCGATCCCCGGTCCGGAATCATGCACCTTGATGAGCAGCGAACCATCCGAACGTCTGGCCTCCAGACGCAAGGCCGGACTGGGGGCATCGCGCAAGGCGGCTATGGCGTTATCCAGCAGCGCATAGAGAATGGCATGCAGCTCGACACAATGCCGGCGCATGAGCGGCAGGTCAGCGGCCAGATCAACCGTCTTGGCTATCCGGTGCTTGAAGAACGAGTCCGCCGCCAGAATCTCCATCTCCAGATCAACGATAGTGGCGAGCGGCACCTCACCGCCCTGCTCCACTCTGTATTGTTGCGCCAGCGGCAGAATCCGGGCCACAATCCGCTGGCTGGTCTCGACCTTCTCCTCCATCTGCTCCACCATCACCTGCCGTTTGCGCAGCAAGTCCCGCAAGGCGGGCAGTCCGCAGCCAGGTCCGGGGCAAGCGCTTTCGGCGTCATGCAGGACCTTCTCCGCCTGCGAAAACATGCTCCGAAACAAGGTCGCCTGCAGTGAAAAGGCCTGATTGACCCCGTTCAGATTGTGGAGAATCCCGCGCAGCAGCCTACCGGCACAGGCATCCTGATACTGTTCGAAAAAAGCCGCTTCCCAGTCCATTGCCATTCTATTACATCCTCCAAATCGATTTTTTGACCGGTTTTACTTTGGGACCACAGCCCCTTAATTTTTCAAAAATAAACTTTACGCCAATCGCTGATCTATCACAACCACCAAATGTTACAAAACAACCGTCTGCTTGCTGAATTTTTGCTCGACAAAATTCCAAAAAAACTCTTAACTCAGTCAAGTGTTATCCGGTTAAGAACTTGCATGAAACTCCCTCCCCCCGGAATTTTCGGGGGGAGGGGCGGGGTAATGCCGTTGACTTAAGCGCGCAACTCAATAAAATTACGCAGAGTCGTCATTCCGGCATGCAGTAAGCCGGAATCCAGTTTGCCACGCCGCAGCACTGGACCCCGGCTAAAACCATGCCGGGGTGACGGAAAGAAGGTGCTGTTTT
>JANNQL010000188.1:0-1700 GCA_031400755.1 Pseudomonadota bacterium
GAGGGGGCGTTTTGGAAGTCTACGATCCAGAGACATCACCCGGCAATATCATTAATGCTCATAATGACGGTCAGCATGGAGATGACGATATACCCGGCCCCCAAGGCGATCACCAGAATGAACAACGGCTCGACCAAGGCAATGATCCGCTTCACCCGCTGCCTGAGTTCCTTGTCGTAATGATCGGCAACCTGACCGCAGACCTCGCCGACACTGCCCGACTCCTCGCCAATGGCCAGGAGATCGACGGCCAGGTCGGGAAACAGCCCCTTGCCCTGGAGCTTGGGGGCGATGCGCTGGCCTTCCTTCAAGGCCCGGGTGGCGTTCTGCAGGAGGCGCTGGTATTCGATATTGGCCGCCACCCCGCTACAGATCTTCAAGGCAGTGGCCAGGTGGACCCCGTTCTTGACCAGGACCTCAAGGGTGCGAAAGATGCGGGTGGTCTCCAGTTCCCGGACAAAGCCTGAAATGATCGGCAGAGAGATGGCCTTGGCGTCCAGAAAGAGCCGGCCCTGTTCGGTCCTGAAATAATAGACCGCCCAAGCCACCGGCGCCGCCAGGGCAATCCCCACCAACAGAAAATGGCTGGAGATAAAGCCCGCCCCCTCCATCAGCATCCTGACATGCAAAGGCAGGCGCTGGCCCATGCCCTGGAAGAGGACCTCGAAGCGCGGCAGGATGGTGGTGACCAAAATCCCCACCGCGACAATGCCGACTACCAGCAGGATCAAAGGATAGATGGCCGCCGAGGCGATGTATTGCCCCAATTCCTGGAAGGTCTTCTGGTACTCCGAGATCCGAAGCAGCATGGCCGGCAGGATGCCGCCCTCCTCACCCGCCCGCACAATGCTGATGTACATCGGCGAGAACATCGGATAATCGGCCAGGGCCTCGGAGAATGACTTGCCCTCTTTCAGCTTACGCTCGATCTCGCCGGTGAAGTGCTTGAAGGCCGGTTTCTGGCTGTTCTGTTTCATGGTCCGGAGCGAGGCGTCCAGAGAGAGTCCGGCGTTCAACAGCAGGGCGATCTGGGTGGTGAAAAAATCCAGATCGGTCTTGGTCATCTTGTTTTTGCGAAAGGACTCAAGCGAGAAGCCGCCCTGTTTGCTCACCCGGTGCGGCTTGATCTCCAGCGGCTTTAAGCCCTGGCCCATCAAGCGCCTGGCCGCCGCCGCCTTATCAATCTCTTCGATGACGCCACGTTTGACTTTGTTCGCCGCATCGAGCGCCGAATAGCTATAAAAGCTCATGCATGACGCTCCTGGTCACCCGCATGACCTCGGAATAAGTGGTGATCCCGGCCTTGACCTTGGCCAGACCATCGGCATACATAGTGAAAAACCCTTCGCTGTCAGCGATCCGACGCAGATCAATCAGATCGAGACCCTGAGAGATGCCCTTGCCCATGGCATCGCTGATCATCAGAAACTCATAGACCCCGATCCGGCCGATGAAGCCGGTGGCCGAACAGTTCTCGCAGCCCTTGCCCTTATAGATGGTAAAATCTTCGTCTTTGGGGCGAGTCGCCAGGAACTCCGAGATCTTACCCCTGGGGTACTTGCACTCCTTACAGATACAGCGCACCAGCCGCTGGGCCAGGATGGCACGCAAGGACGAAGAGATCAGAAAACGCTCCACCCCCATATCGATCATCCGGGCCACGGCCGAGATGGCATCGTTGGTGTGCAGGGTGCTGAACA
>JANNQL010000189.1:0-2550 GCA_031400755.1 Pseudomonadota bacterium
GCGGCAAGGTCTTCGTGAACTCCTCCCTTTCCTCTACCGAGACGGCAGAAAAAAGCCTGCGCAAAGATTGCAGGACAATGGTGCCATGGTGCGACATCTCCGTTTGGGAACAGAGAAGCCAGGCCTGCAGATAATTTCGCAGGGCGCCGGCGAAATCCTCCTGCTCCTCGTACACCATGCCGATCTGGTGCCAGCCCCCCCCCATCTCATGATGTCTCGTCCACCAGCAGCCGCCCCTCTGCCATCGGCTCGGCAAGGGAGAAGGCGACAGTGATCAATTCTTCTTCGACCATGAGCTGGCTCTGGTCTTTGGGAGAGGCGAAGATGAGGGCCATGCGCAGGGGGAATGGGTCGTAAGACGAGTGACCGGCCGGAGATGGGAAGGACGGCGAATAATGGGGGAGGAAGGGTCGGTCGCCAGGAAGCGGTCGGTCGTCTTGGGCTTCAAATCGGACAAACAGCATGTTCCCTCCGCTTGCAAAGAGAGCGGTGAACCCTGGCCTGACATGAAGCCCTGCGCCAGGCGCTACCCAGGTTAATTCCCGGTTTCCAACGGCGTCATCAGCTCCTCGGCCATCATCTGCGCCCACCCATGCTCTCTCAGGTCGGCGTAGGTCTTGACGATCTCTCCTCCTTTGGCGCGAAACATTTTTCTCGGCTCCTGATCGTCAACGGAATTATCGTAGCCGTAGGCTCGATCCACCATGGTCATGGCCACGGCGCCGTTGGCAATGGAACGGTTGTAGCGGGAGATAATCTTGGTGATGGGGACATCGTGACATCGTGACCGCCATCCAGGACTCGCCTAACGATACGAGCGGCGTTGATCTGCGGACCGTCGGTGCCGATAAAAAAGAAGCGGATGAAAAAATCCGCTTCTTTTGCCGACTGTATGAAATCGAGTTTATCCGGGGCGGAAAAGACCGTCTCGATGAGCATGCTTTTTCTGTCCCTCAGGCACGCCTCACGCAACTCCTGGGCGCGCACCGCAGCCTTCATGACGGCGGCAGGGGAGTTCCAGTCTCCGAAATCGTGCTTGGCGATCTCGTCTGGGTTGATGAACAGGCACCCCTCGGACCAGTCATGCCGCAGGACCTGATTCGTGAATGTCGTCTTGCCAGAACCATTCGGACCGGCTATCACGATGAGCTTGGGTCTAAGCACCTTTTTTGCCGTGGGAGTTAAAGGCGGCCCGGGCCGCGTCAATTTCCTGGCGCAGGCTAGTCTTCATCTTTTCCTTCTGGTCAACGGTCTGCGCCCTCACCTGCTCCCCGACGGCCTTCGTGATCTTGTTCAATTCTTTATCGGAAAGCTCGCGAAGCCTCTCGGTCATGTGTGCTGATTTTCTAACGGATGTCATTGAACGTCCCTACCTGTCTGTCGGCAAAATCTGAATGTCGAAATAATTCAATTGGTCTTAATAAGTTCCGTAAACCTTACACCATTTCCCGCAACTCCACCAACTAGATTCATCTTTGAGTGGTACTGCGAAGCAGGTGCGGTGCTGGAGGACGTTTACGACTGGATCTTGGCCCATGTATCCCTCAGCCCCACCGTCCGGTTAAATACCAACTTACCTTCCCCCGAGACCAGCGGATCGGCATAAAAATAGCCCTGCCGCTCAAACTGATAGTGCCTCCCTGCCACCTCCTGCGCCAGTCCTGGCTCCAACACGCAGCCGTCGAGGATGGTCAAAGAGTCGGGATTAAGGTTCGCCTTAAAATCCACCGCCTTGTCCGCCTCCGGGTCCTCGGTGTAGAACAGCCGATCATAGAGCCGGACCTCGGCCTTGACTCCGTGCCGGGCCGAGACCCAGTGCAGGGTGCCCTTGACTTTGCGGCCATCAGGTGCCGAACCGCCGCGGGAGGCTGGGTCGTAGGTGCAGTGCACCGCCGTGATCTCGCCGGTGACCTCGTCCTTCACCACCCGCTGGCAGAAGATCAGATAGGCCGAGCGCAGCCGCACCTCGCGTCCCGGCGCCAGCCGGAAGAACTTCGCAGGCGGCACCTCCATGAAGTCATCCTGCTCAATATAGATCTCCTTGCAAAACGGCACCATCCTCGTTCCCAACTCAGGCCGCTTGGGGTGGTTGTCCGCCACCATCTCCTCTACCTGATCGTCTGGATAGTTGTCGATGACGATCTTCAGGGGCCTAAGCACCGCCATGGCGCGAGGGGCATTTTCATTTAAGTCCTCGCGGACACAGTTTTCCAGCACCCCCATGCCGATGCGGCTCTCCTTCTTGCTGATGCCGATTATTTCGCAGAAATTCCTGATCGAGGCCGCGGTATAGCCCCGTCGCCTGAGCCCCGAGATGGTCAGCATCCGTGGGTCGTCCCAGCCGCTGACCAAACCGTCATTGACCAGTTGCAGGAGTTTCCTCTTGCTCATCACCGTGAAGGTCAGGTTGAGGCGGGCAAACTCGATCTGCTGGGGGTGGCTGGCGGTGCCCAGGGCGCGCCGCTCGCGAAGGTCGCCGTTTGCAGCACGATGGTGCCGGTGCGATCGCGCAGTTGGAAGCGCGTCGGATCGCCGGGTGCGGTGATCTCG
>JANNQL010000190.1:0-4303 GCA_031400755.1 Pseudomonadota bacterium
GCCAGATATGGATGGCAGGGACTTGCTGGAATGGATCAAGCACCACTTACCCACAACCAAGGTCATGATCATAACAGGCGACCCGGATGTAATCATCAAATCTCACGCCATTAAAGAAGGTGTGGACAATTACCTGGCAAAACCATTTACTTCGGAGCAGCTTCTTAGCGAAGTTGAAAATTGCCTGGTCAATCATCGTGCTGGCCCTGAAAGCTACAAACAGGTCTGGACCTCCAAGGCCACCTGTTTTTGACCCAGAGCTTACAGTCTGGGATGGCACTTGCCTGCCCCGCGCTCTTTGTTTCACCCACCAAAATCGGGGCTGAATTTACGGCCAATATTAGAATAAATAAGGTCAACACCCTATTTATTCTAATATTGTTTATCCTTAATATGTTAACTAACAGGAGGCCTATCATGATCGAATATAAACGCATTCTTGTCGTAAGCAGAATGATCCAATCATGCAGGATGGCGATTCAACATGGCGTTTCACTTGCCCATAAGTACCATGCCGAACTCTATGTGATTCATTCCATATACAACCCCTTCGGACTTAAGGGCTGGAGTGTAGGGACCCTGTCGCTTGAAAAAGAGTATGAAAGAATTCTTCTGAATACCCGGGAGAAGTTGTCGGACCTGGTCGAGGCCGAGATGACGGAGGGGCTGTCCATAACGGAATTGGTCCGGGAAGGAGAGCCCAACGAGGAGATCCTGAAGGTCATAAAGGAAAAAAAGATTGACCTTCTGGTCATGCTTGCCCATGAAGAGGGCCGCCTGGAACACCTCCTTTTTAGTCCCAGCAACGATGAACTGGTCAGGAAAATGCCCTGCTCGATCGTCCTGGTCAAAAAAGAACCAGAACCGCTGTCGGATAACACCGAGGATGTGCCGTCGTGAATAATCATTTGCTCCCTTGCTGTATTTTTTTGCGTGTGAAATGAGAAGGAGGGCGCCAGTGGAATATACAATCCGAGTAGGAGGCGAAGCCGGGCAGGGATTGCTGAGCATTGGCAACGCCCTGACCAAGATCCTGTCGCGCTATGGCTTCCATGTCTTCTCCCACCAGGACTACATGTCCCGGATCAGGGGCGGCCATAATTTCTACCAGATTCGATTCGCAGATAGCCCAATTGCCGCCTCCCGAGAGCAGGTGGATGTACTCCTCGCCCTCGATATAAATACCATCGAGTTGCACCGCCATGACCTCCGGGCTGGCGGCAAAATTGTCTATGATGCGGCCTCACTTGGTACGAAGTTTTCAGACCAGGAATTTCTGGACATCCCGTTGGCGCGGATCGTCGAGGAGAACGGCGCCGATCAGATCATGGTCAACTCCGTGGCAATTGGGGCTATCTTAGGATTGTTCGGTCTTGAACTCGATCTGTTTGCGATGATTATCAGATCGACCATGCAAAAAAAAGGCGAAGGCGTTATGGCGACGAATATTGCCGTTGCCCAGGCCGGCCTTGACTATATCGGACAGAACTACCCCGAGATTGGTTCCCTGAAGGTGGTTAAGCCGCAGAGCAAAGGCCAAATGCTGATTACCGGCAACCAGGCCATCGGCCTGGGAGCTTTATTGAGCGGCTGCAAGTTTTTCGCGGCCTATCCGATGAGTCCTTCCACCTCCATCATGCAATATCTGGCGGACAAGGCGCTGAAATATGGCATTATCGTCGAGCAGGCTGAAGATGAGATTAGCGCGATTAACATGGCTTTGGGCGCCTCCTACGGCGGGGTTAGGGCCATGACCGCCACCTCGGGCGGCGGCTTTGCCTTGATGACTGAAGGGCTTTCTCTAGCCGGCATCACCGAAATCCCGGTAGTGATCGCCGAGGTGCAACGTCCGGGTCCAGCTACAGGGCTACCGACCCGCACCGAACAAGGCGACCTCTTTTTTGTCCTCTATGGCGGCCACGGGGAGTTTCCCAAGGTGGTGCTGACCCCAGGCACCCCTGAACAGGCCTTTCACCTGACCAACAAGGCCTTTCATCTGGCGGAAAAATATCAGATTCCGGTCATCATCCAGTCTGACCAGTATCTGGCGGATTCGGAATGGACCTTCCCCGGTCTTGATACGGAACACTTGCAAAATGAGGACTTTCGGCTTCGCGACGAGGCCCTTAAAGGAATGTCATCGTACAAACGCTATGACCAAAGCGACAACGGCGTTTCACCTTTAGCGGTGCCGGGCGCCTCACGACACCTGGTGGCCGTTGACAGTGATGAGCATGATGAAGAGGGCCATCTCATTGAAGATGCGCCAACCAGGATCGCTATGGTGGCAAAGAGGCTGCATAAGAAAATGCCCCTCATCCAACAAGAGATAGCGCCGCCCACCTACTTTGGGCCGAGTCAGGCAGAGACGGTGCTGGTTGGTTACGGCTCCACCTTTGGGGTGCTGCAGGAGGTCTGCGCCCGTCTTATCGAAAGGCATCTGATCGGCCTGCTCCATTTTACTGAGGTGTGGCCCTTCCCCATTTTGGAAAAATTTGACTACGTCGCCCTGCTCAAGCAAGCAGCACTCACCATCTGTGTGGAAAATAACGCCAGCGGCCAATTCGCCAAGCTGCTGCGCATGGAAACCGGCTTTGCATGCAGCGCCAACATCAACAAGTATGACGGCAGGCCTTTCCTAGTCGATACCCTGTTAGGAGAAATCAATGAGCACCTTCGAGGACTATAAGGGACAGAAACCGGCCTGGTGCCCTGGTTGCGGGAATTTCGCCATCCTCAGCACCTTGAAAAAGGCCCTGGTGGACCTGAATATGGGACCGCACCAGTTTGCCATTGTCTCAGGCATCGGCCAGGGCGCCAAGCTGCCGCACTATCTGGCCTGCAACCTGTTCAACGGCCTGCATGGCCGGTCGCTGCCGGTGGCCACCGGTCTGAAGCTGGCCAATCACGACCTGACCGTCCTTACGGTCGCAGGCGACGGTGATTGCTACGGCGAGGGCGGCAATCACCTGCTGCACGCCATCCGCCGCAACGTCAATATCACCCTCTTTGTCCATAACAATCAGGTCTACGCCTTGACCAAAGGCCAGGCCTCGCCGACCACCATGGCGGGTACGGTCACCAAGACTCAGCCCTTCGGCAACCCGTCCGAGCCATTAAACCCGCTGGCCCTGGCTATCGCACTGGATTGCAGTTTCGTGGCCCGGGCCTTTGCCGGGGCCTCGGGGCTGCCTTTCCTGCAGGAGATCATGAAGGAGGCCATCAACCATAAAGGCTTCGCCCTGGTGGACATCCTGCAAAATTGCGTGTCCTTCAACATGGTGAACACCTTCCATTGGTACAAGGAGCGGGTCTACCGTCTGGAGGATGGCTATGACCCCACTGACCGGGTAGAGGCCTTCAGGCGGTCGCTGGAATGGGGGGAGAAGATTCCGACAGGTATTTTCTACCGGAACAAACGAGAAACATGTGAACAGCGTCTGCCGCCTATCAGGGCGATGTCTCTTGCCAGACAACCGGTATTCCGGCCCGAGGCAAGGCAGGAAGTGGACCATTTTTACTAACCTCAGCCAAGGAGAATAGCCATGATTGACAAAAAAGAGCTGTGCAAGAAGATCACCTCCATTTATCCGGAAATCGGGGTCTGCGGTATCGATATTAATGTTGATTTCAACAAGGAGAAAGGGGCCTGGGTTGTTGATTTGAAGAAGGACAAGCATCATCTGCAAACCCATCTCGAAATTGACGAGGCGGACCAATGCCTGGTGGGTAAGAAATGCATCTCTTTAGGTATTCAGATTGCGCAACTGGTCGAAAACATAAAGACGGTCTGACGGTCCCTTCTTCCCGTTTATCGGCATAGCTCTACACAAGGGAGGAAGATATGAGTTTCGCGATTAATGAAAGCATCACCTGGGTTGGCAAAAAGGACTGGGAGATCAGGAAATTCCATGGTGAGGAGTATTCCACCCACCGTGGCTCCACCTATAATTCCTATCTCGTCCGCGACCAGAAGACGGCGCTGATCGATACGGTCTGGGCGCCCTTTGCGGATGAATTTGTCAGCCGCCTCAAAAGAGAGATTGATCTGGAAAAAATTGACTTTATTGTCGCCAACCACGCCGAGCCAGACCACAGCGGCGCCTTGCCCGAGCTCATGAAGGCGATTCCAGGAAAGCCGATTTACTGCACGGCAAATGCAGTAAAGTCGCTTACCGGCCACTATCATCAGGACTGGAATTTCAAGATAGTCAAGACCGGCGACCGCCTCTCTCTCGGCGCTAAAGAACTTATTTTCATAGAAGCGCCCATGCTGCACTGGCCGGACACCATGTTTTGTTAT
>JANNQL010000191.1:0-8191 GCA_031400755.1 Pseudomonadota bacterium
CCCGTCTGCCGCTCGATCCCTGCATCGCCCGCATGGTCCTTGAGGCCCGGGAGCGGCGGGTCCTGCATCAGGTGATCATCATCGCCGCGGCCTTGAGCATCCAGGAACCGCGTCTTAGGCCCTTGGGCTACGAGGCTGAGGCCGATGCCGCCCATCGTCAATTCCTTGAGCCGGCCTCTGACTTTATCACCTATCTCAATATCTGGCGTCTCTATCATCAGGTGGCTAGAGGCGTGACCCGTGGCCGGCTGCGCAAATACTGCCAGCAAAATTTTCTGGCGGCCCAGCGCATGCGGGAGTGGTGCGATATCTATGAGCAGATCTGCCGCACCCTGGAGGAGGACGGCGGCTTTGTGGTCGACTCGAGCCCTGGCGACTTTGACGCCATCCATCAGTCCATCCTCTCCGGCATCCTGCGCAATATCGCTCTCCGCAAGGACAAAAATCTTTACCAGAGTGCCTTTGGCAAGGAGGTCATGGTCTTTCCGGGATCCGGCCAGTTCAATAAGAGCGGCGAGTGGCTTATGGCCGCCGAGATGGTCGAGACCACCAGGCTTTATGCCCGGACGGTAGCGACCATTAATCCGCAATGGCTGGAGAGTTTGGCTGGCGGCCTCTGCCACAGCTCATATAGCGACGCTCATTGGGAAAAGAAGCGGGGCCAGGTGGTGGCGTTGCAGAAGGTCAGCCTCTTTGGTCTGATCATCGTCCAGGGCCGCCGGGTGAACTTTGGGCCGATCAATCCCAAGGAGGCCCGCCAGATCTTCATCCAGTCGGCCCTGGTCGAGGGCGAGGTCAGCCGTGATTTTGCTTTTTTGGGCCGCAACCAGCGCCTGATCGACGAGTTGCAGGAGATCGAGGACCGGGTGCGGCGACGTCATATGGTGGATGACTTCACCATTGCCCAGTTCTACGATCAGCGCTTGCCCGATCAGGTCTGGGACGTAGCCAGTCTGGTGCGTGTCCTGCCCCGGATCGGCAAGACCTTGTTTATGACCCAAGATGACCTGCTGTCCCAGGCCCCGGACATGGATCAGCTCCAGGAATTCCCGCCGGAGCTGATCATTGAATCGTTTCGCCTGCCGCTCTTCTATAAGTTCACCCCAGGCAGCGGTGAGGATGGGGTCTCGGTCCATATCCCGGCGGCGGTCCTGCCCCATCTCAATCCGATGGTTTTCGACTGGCTGGTGCCGGGGCTGCTTGCCGAAAAGATTACAGTTCTGCTGCGCAGTCTCCCCAAGGGCATTCGCAAGCATCTGGTGCCGGTCAATCAGACTGCGATCCGACTGGCTGAACGGCTTCAGTTCGGGGCCGGATCCCTGACCATGGCCCTGGCCCGCTTGATTGAGCAGGTAGAAGGCCTTGCCATCGCTAAAACTGACTGGCGGCTCGATGATCTGCCCGAACACCTGAAGATGCGCTATTGCCTGGTGACGGAGCAGGGTAAGGTGGTCAAGGTCAGCCGGGTCTTTACCGAGCTCTTTGCCACCGAGGTCAAGGTGACCGGCGGCAGTCCGCTGCATGACCTCAAAAAACAGTGGGAGAGAGACGGCGTCCTGGCCCTTGACGAGTCGTGGCCGCCACGCATCCCCATCCAGCCGGAGACAGGCGGATTGGCCGGCTACGCCTTCCCGGCCCTAGTCGATATCGGGGGCCGCACCATCGGCCTGCGTCTCTTTCTCTCGGAGGTAGAGAGCCGTCTTAAGAATCGGGCCGGACTCCGTATTCTCTTTGAGAATCACTTGAGCGCCCAAGTCAAGAAGGTGGCCAAGGATTTCGCCCTAAATCAGGCTGAGTGGGCCCTCTTTCAATGGTTGGGCAGCTTAAAGGCGGTGAACGAGCAGATCATGACCTTTCTGATGACTTCGATCTGTGGATTGCAGCAAGGCCTGCCAGGCAAGGCCGAGTTCGAGGCGCGCCTGGCCTCACTTGCGGACGGGGTCTTTTACCGGCAGGCAGGTGCGATCTTTGACCTGGCGCGCGGGGTGCTGGCGGAGCGGGCCGAGACAGTGGCCCATCTCAAGAAGTTTCAAGGCCTGGCCGTCAAGTCGCATTTTAACAGCCAACGCTTCAAACACTATGAGCAGACCCTGGCCCTCATGCTGCCGGTGGATTTTCTGTCGGTCATTGACCGTGAGGGTCTGGGCCTGGTCCCGCGCTATCTGAAGGCCTTGCGCATCCGGGTGGAACGGGCCCACGTCGCACCAGGCCGCGATCAGGAAAAGGCAGAGCAGGTGGCACCTCATGAGGCCCAGGTACACGAACTCCTGGCCGCTCTGGCCAGGATTCAGGTCCCCGTTCAGCAGGAGGAGGCCAGGGTGCAGATTGCCCAGTTCAGTCAGATGGTCGATGAATTCAAGGTCTCGGTCTTTGCCCCGGAATTGAAGACCGCCATGCCGGTTTCCGCCAAGCGTCTTGAACTGAAATGGCAGGAAGTCAGGCAGTTGGTTTAATCCCTTATATCCCTCTTCACTTTCTCTCTAAATTTCACTATACTTTTTTAAGGGGCACCCCAATTTCTGGTTTGCCCTCTTCATCAAGTGGAAAACTATGGCGCCCATCCCTTCCAAAAAGATAATCGCACCTCTCTTGGCCCTGATCGCAGTCGGCCTTGTTGTCAACTATTTCGGATGCCCCATCTTTTTTGGTATTGAATTTCTGCTCGGCAGCATCTTCGCCATGCTGGTCTTGCAGTTCTTGGGCTTTTGCCCGGGGATCATCGCCGCCATTGCCATCAGCAGCATCACTTTTATCAGCTCAAACCATCCCTACGCCATCATTGTCATGACCACCGAGGTCATCGCCGTGGGCTGGCTGTTCCGCCGCAAAGGTTTGGGGCTGGTGGTGGCTGATACCATTTACTGGTTCTGCCTCGGCATGCCACTCATCTATCTCTTCTACCGTGGACTGCTCCAGGTCCAGTCAAGCAGCGTCTTGATCAGCATGTTCACACTGGCGATCAACGGCATTGCCAACGCCTTGCTGGCCAGACTGATCTTCATGGCCATTAACTTTCGCTCCCGGGAGAATTTATTTCCATTGCGCGAGGTGACGTTTAACCTCTTGGCCTTCTTCGTATTCATCCCTTCTCTGGCGCTTATGGCCCATCATAGCTGGGAGGAGTTCACGGAGATTGATCATAGTGTTCACAAGGCGCTGATTCAGGGCAGCCGGAGCATGGAAGACAGCATCGAGTCGTGGCTTGGGCAAAAAACCAGTCGCATCGCCCATCTGGCCTGGATAAACTTGCATGGTTTTCCGGAGATGCAAAACGGGCTCGATTTTCTGCGCTCGATGGACCCTGACCTCAATGCGGTCGGGATTATCGATAAAAACGCCATCAGCACCGCTTTTTCGCCGCAGATTGACGAGTTCGGCCAGAGCGCCATCGGCAAGGATTTTTCCGATCGGCCCTATTTGTCAGAGTTGAAGCGGACCTTGCTGCCCCAGCTTTCGGAGGTCGTAATCTCGAAGATCGGTAAGCCTGAGCCGATTGTCGTCTTGCTGGCCCCGATTGTGGCGCAAGGTGTCTATGAGGGCTATGTCGCCAGCATACTAAACCTGAAGAGGGTGCAGCGCATCCTTTCTTTACAGGGCACGGAGCATGGTTTGTGGTGCACAATACTCGACAGGAACAACATGGTTATCGCCACCAACCGTGATGACCTGAAGGTTATGGAGCCATTTTCCCGAGGCGCAGGGACGCTAAGGCAGTTGGATGGCGACATTAATCAATGGCACCCGCCACTCCCCGCCAACAGATCGTTTTCGGAACGCTGGCAAAAATCTTTGTATTTTGCTGAACGAAAGATTGGCGGCCTAGCCGAATGGCAAATAATCATCGAGCAGCCGGTAGCCCCCTTTCTGGAAGAATTTTATAAGAGTTATGCCGATCAACTTGGGATAGTTTTTTTGATCCTTTTTACCGCCCTGGCCTGTGCCGAGATTTTCAGCCGCAAGGTGCTGGCCTCGGTGGTGCGCCTGCAGGAGATATCCTCTACTTTGCCGGCAAGACTTGATTTTATCCACGACATAACCTGGCCCGAGAGCTTTATTCGAGAGGTTGATGATCTCATTGTCAACTTCAGGGAGGTGGCTGATCTTTTGGTTCAAAAATTTTCCGAGAGCAGGCATCTGAACCTGACCCTGGAAGAACGGGTTGAAGAGCGGACCCGGGCCTTGCAGGAGAGCGAAGCAAAATACCGGATAATTTTTGAGAACAAGATGTACGCCATCTATATCTTTGACCTTGAAACCCAGCGGATTCTGGATGTCAATGCGGCCTATACCACCCATTATGGTTATAGCCGCGAGGAGGTGCTGGCCGGCGGTATGACCATCCACGATATCACCCCCTGGACGGACGAAACCGACTTTGCCATTGACCTGGCGATGCGCCAAGGCTCCATCTTCATCCCGTTGCGCTACCATCTGAAGAAAGACGGCACCATCTTTCCGGTGGAGATTGCCGGCGGCCTCTATCGCTGGCAGGGGCGGCAGGTGATGTTCGTCATAGCTAACGATATTACCAAACGAAAAAAAGTGACCGATGCCCTGAAGGAACGGACCGTTCAGCTTGAGGACCTGACCAGGAACCTTGAAAATAAGATTGAAAAAGAAGTTGACCGGCGGCGCAAGAATGAGCAAATTCTGCTCCAGCAGGCAAAACTGGCGGCCATGGGTGAGATGCTGGGGGCAATTGCCCACCAGTGGCGGCAGCCGCTTAACAGCTTGGGTCTCTGCATTCAGAATATCAAGGATTCCTATCGCTATGGCGAGTTGAGTCAGGATTATCTCGATACAACTGTGCAAAAATCCATGGCGCAGATCAGTCATATGTCGAAGACCATCGACGACTTCAGAAACTTCTTTCAACCGGACAAGGACAAGGTTGTATTTGATGCGATGCCGGCGGTGGGTGAGGTTCTGAAACTGTTTGCGGCCCAGCTTGCCTCCCACGATATATCTTTTGTCCTGACTTGTAAGACGCATCAGCAGACCTTTGACAGGCTTGAGGACATTGTTGCCTGTCCTGCTAAAAATACGGTAGGCTATAAGAACGAGTTTGAACATGTGATCTTGAACCTGCTCAGCAATGCCAAGGACGCTATTTGCCAGAGGCGAGAAAATGGGTTGATGGCGGAAGACGAGAAAGGGGTAATCTCTTTTGAGTTCGCGACTACTGAGCATACAATTATTATTACGGTGAACGACAATGGCGGCGGTATCCCGGGCCAGGCGATTGACCGGGTTTTTGAGCCGTACTTCACGACCAAGGAGCCGGACAAGGGGAGCGGCATCGGTTTGTATCTGGCCAGGATTATTATTGAAGATCACATGCACGGCAAATTATGGGTGAAAAATACCGAACAAGGGGCCTCTTTTGTCATGGCCTTGCCGGCCGTTGCGTAAGAGGGACTGAGTGCTGAGTTGTAATCGCTCAGCACTCAGTCCTTAGTCCTAATCATTTACAGAGAGGTACTCCATGATTGAAGCACGTCAGCCTGAATGCAGGATTTTATATGTCGAAGATGATGATGCCGCCCGTGAGCAGATGGTCCACATCTTGAAGCGGCGAGGCAAGGAAGTCCTGGTCGCCAAGAACGGTCATGAGGGGCTGGCGCTTTTTTGTGAGCATTATCCGGAACTGGTGGTGACGGACATTCGGATGCCGGGGATGGATGGTTTGACCATGGCGAAAGAGATCAGACGCAGCAGCCGTGACGCCAAAATCATCATGACCACGGCCTTTACCGACATCTCCTATATGATGGAGGCCATTGATGTTGGCATTGACCAGTATGTCGTCAAGCCGGTTGACATCGAAAAGCTCTTGGCCGCCATCGACAAATGCATAGAGAATATTGACTGCCGAACCATGGCCCGTAACGCCCAGGCGGAGATGGAAAAAATGCTCGGCGAACTACAGGCCGCCTTGGAAAAGGTGAAGCTCTTGAGCGGCTTTTTGCCAATCTGCGCCTCCTGCAAAAAAATCCGCGATGACAATGGCTACTGGCAACAGATCGAGAGCTACATCAGAGATCATTCCGAAGCGGAATTCTCCCATGGCATTTGTCCAGATTGCGCCAAAAAACTCTATCCGGAATGTTTCAATAAGGGGTGATTTGCGGGCCTGTGAAAAGGGATCGTGGCCTGCAACAAATCTGGTTCGGACGACAAACACAAAAAAAATTCTCCTGACCGACAGATGTGATAGACTGAATCAGTATGGGTAGTTTTAACAGTATCGTCTTTGGGGCAGTTTCCAGCTAACATTAACGGCGAGAGCACATGGAAGAGGCAAACACAGTCCAGCAGCTCGAAAAACAGCTGGCAATCCAGCGGCAACTGAAGGCGGAACGAGACCTCCTGGAGTCAATTGCCCAAAACATCGGGTTTGGGCTCCGCATCATTTCCAAGGACTACAAGACCATTTGGGCCAACAGCATCATCAAAGACACCTTTGGCGACACCATCGGCAAGACCTGCTACATAACCTACTCGCAGCAGCAGGATATCTGCCCGTGGTGCGGAGTACGTGAAATTTTCGAGACCGGCAAACACTCGGTGACCAGTGAGGCAATTCGCTATGACAAGGATGGCACGCCTGTTTTCTCGGAGATAGTCGCCACCGCCCTGTATGATGATCATGGCAACCTCACCTCCGCCCTGGAGATGGTCATTCCCATCACCAAGCGTAAGCTGGCCGAACGCCAGGTAAAGGACGACGAAAGACGGGCGGAAGCACTGCTTAAACTCTCGCAAATGCCATGGGCCACGAAAGAAGAATTGATCAGCCATGCCGTCGAGGAGGCGGTGCAGTTGACCGGAAGTGAGGTGGGCTATTTCCATCTCATGGATGAAGTACAGCAGAAAATTCAGCTGCTGACCTGGTCGCAGGCGGTGCCTGCCGGATGCTCGGTGGAGACGCCGCTTCATTACCCGTTGGACAAGGCCGGAATCTGGGCCGACTGCGCCCGTCTGCGTCAACCTGTCATCCATAATGACTACCCAAATCATTCCGACCGTAAAGGGGTTCCGTCCGGACACTATCCTGTCCGGCGCCACATGAGCGTGCCGCTGATTGATAACGATGCGATTGTCGCCATCATCGGGGTAGGGAACAAGGAACAGCCCTATGATGAGTTGGACAGCCGTCAACTTTCAGCGTTTGTAACCGGCATGTGGGCCATCTTTAAACAAAAAAAGATGGAGCGTGAAGTCCTGCGAGCCAAAGAACAATGGGAAATGACCTTTGACGCCATCGACGAGGTCGTCACCATCCATGACCTGGAGATGAGGATTGTCCGCGCCAACAAGGCAGCAGGCCGCTTCTTGCAGGTTGAGCCAAGTGAACTAATTGGCAAATACTGCTTTGAACTCTTCAGCGGTTTTATCGAGCCCTGTCCAGGTTGCCCTGAGGTCCTAGCCCGCAACACTCACACCCCGCACTCGGCCATCATCTTTCATGACAAGTTGCAAAAAACTGTTGAGGTGTCGTCATTTCCTCTGATTGAAGATGGGAAAATGGATGGTTTTGTTCATATCGCCAAGGATGTTACGGCGCATAAAATGCTTGAGGCCCAACTGCGGCAGGCCCAAAAAATGGAGGCTATCGGCACCCTGGCGGGTGGCATTGCCCACGACTTCAACAATATCCTGGTGCCGATTCTTGGCTACGCCGAGTTGGCCTTGGACAGGGTGTCGCCTGACGATGTCGTAGCCAACGACCTTAAGGAGATTACCCAGGGCGCCAATCGGGCCAAAGAGTTGGTCAAGCAGATTCTGGCCTTCAGCCGGCAGGCCGAGGATGAGCGCTGGCCTCTTGAACTGCACCTGGTGATTAAGGAGGCCTTGAAGCTCCTGCGCTCATCCCTGCCGACGACGATTGAGATCCGCCAGAAAGTTGCCAGCGATTGCGGGGCAATCCTCGGCGATCCGACCCAGGTCCACCAGGTCATCATGAATCTCTGCACCAATGCCTATCACGCCATGCGCGACAATGGCGGGGTGTTGGGAGTGAGTCTGGCCAAGCTTGATATTGAAGAGAATGACCGCAAAGTCGCCAGCCTTGATTTAGAGCCCGGCCCCTATGTCCAGCTCGAGGTCAGTGATACGGGCCATGGCATGGACCGGCGCACCCTTGAGAGAATCTTTGAACCATATTTCACCACCAAGCCCAAAGGGGAAG
>JANNQL010000192.1:0-28878 GCA_031400755.1 Pseudomonadota bacterium
TGGCAGCGGCCAGCATGGTGTCAGGCATAATCAGCATGAACTCGTCTCCGCCCATTCGGGCCAGGATGTCACAGTTTCGCACCATCCGCTCCATGCTGGCTGAGACTTTTTGCAGGACGAGATCGCCGACCCCATGACCGTAAGTATCATTAATCTGCTTGAAGTTATCTAGATCCATACAGGCCAGGGTGACGGGATGGCCGTGGCGGTTGGCCTGGGCCAAAATCGAAGTGATTCGTTCTTCAAAGACCCGACGGTTCGTGAGGCCGGTGAGGGCATCGCGACTGGCCTGCTCGTAAAGGTCTTCATATTCCAAGGCCCGTTGCAGGGGCTCGCAGAGTATTTGGAGGCCCTTGGCCAGCATCTGGTTTTCGTATCCGCCGATCTTTTTGCCCTTACGCAACACCAGGAGGGTCCCGCTGCCGGAAAATTGATTGAGCTGCCAGCTCTGGATGTGGTAACCATCCTTGGTCCAACAGCAGGACTCGCTGCAATCCGGCTGGCTGACAAAGGCCTCCTTGGCCACCGCCATCGCCTGCCGCCGCAATGGGCCATGACAGGAGCAGAGCAGGTGCCGTCGGGACCGAGCAGCATTACTGTAGGCCAGCAGGTCGTGGTTGACCAACGGCATCAGCCACACTGAAAAGGCCTCAAGCATGGCCGGCATGTCCACTGCTCCAGCTAACCGGGCGTGAAGTTCATTGACCATGGACAACCATTCGGACTGGCGTCGATAATGCTCCAACTCGACAATAAGGCTGTTCATATTGGCGACGCTGGTGAATGTATTGGTTTCGGTGTAATCGGCAGCAGCAGAGGTTGTCGTTTCCATAGTCATGACTCCTATACGGTTCATTCTGGTTATCCTATCGGTACCTTTCAACAATCACTTGATGCCATTTGTGTGCCAGTTCCTCTTATTGGTGATTTTTTTGAGGTTGTCGCTTTCCTTTAATTTTGGCCTTTAACGGATATTACACTGTTTTTACATGAAAAAATTTATCAATAAAAATTATCAAATAAACCCCCAAATAGCGACAAATCGATGGTCCCCAGCAGGAGCGCCTCCTGGCCACGATCAGTCGCCAAGAGGCGCTATCACTGGCGTTCAAGGCAACAACTGCGACTGAAAATTGTTTAGAGCCGCGTATAAAAATAAATTTTGACCAGACCCGACACGGCGGACTCTCGATTTATTATGGACCTTTCAAGTAGGCAAATTTTACCGGCTTGGCTGGCTGGCCGGGGTCAGCCCCCTGCCTGTTTCGTCATTTTTTTGACAGGCCCTTGCTAAACCTGCCCCGTGCAATTATCCATCTTGACATGGATGCCTTTTTTGCGTCGGTGGAAATCCTCGATAATCCAGACCTGCGTGGCAAAGCGGTGATTGTCGGCGGGGGACTTCGGGGCGTGGTGTCGGCGGCCTCATATGAGGCCCGGCGTTTTGGGGTCCACTCCGCCCTACCGATGATGACGGCCCGGCAACAGTGCCCATCAGGAGTGTTCCTGCCGCCTCGCATGGGCCGTTATCATGAGGTATCTGATCAGATCATGGCGATCTTTCAGCGTTTTACGCCGCTGGTTGAGCCCCTTTCTCTGGATGAGGCCTTTCTCGATGTGACAGGCACCGAAAGGCTCTTTGGCCCACCAGCGGAACTGGCCGCCCGCATAAGGGAAATGGTACGAGACGAGGTTGGACTGACGGTGTCGGCTGGGGTTGCCACCTCGAAACTGGTGGCCAAAATTGCCTCAGACCTGAACAAACCGGATGGTTTGACCGTGGTGACAGCGGGCACTGAAGTTGATTTCTTGACACCTCTGGCCGTCGGCAGGCTACCAGGCGTCGGGCCGGCCACCATGAAGCAACTGGCCCTGCTTGGCGTGCGGACGATTGGCGACCTGGCCAAAATCCCCGAGACGATTCTGGTTAAGAAACTGGGGCAACAGGGCCGCTATCTGCATGAAGCGGCACACGGCATCGATTGCCGTCCGGTCTATGCGGACAGGGAACCCAAGTCGGTGGGGCATGAAGAAACCTTTGCCGAAGACCTGTTGGACATGCCTGTGATCAAAAAGGAGTTGCTGGCCCTGGCAGTCAAGGTGGGCAAACGGCTGCGGCGGCATAGGCTTACTGCCCGGACCGTGGTCTTGAAAACCAAATATTATGACTTTGTCCAGACCACCCGCTCCAAGACCCTGGCAACTGCCACGGCGGATGAAAAGACTCTCTACCAGGCCGGCTGCGCGCTGTTGGCTGAAACCATGGCCGGTCGCAAGCCCCTGCGCCTCTTGGGGATCACCGCCACCAATCTGCTGGACTCAGGGCAGGCTCGACCGGCCTCCCTGTTTGGCCTGGATAACGATCTGGAGGAAAAACGACGGAAGATCAATCAGGCGGTGGATAATATCAACGATGCCTTTGGCCGCCAGATGGTCCTGCCTGCTACCTTGCTGGATAACGACTCGTAAGTATAGTAAGGATGATGGCGTCGCAAAAAGGCCGATCTACTGCGTTGCGTGACATTTTTGTTCGTTCGGCATACCTGGTGTATGGCCTCACTCACAAAAATACCCCGCGCCTTGGATATCGGCCCTTTTGCTTAGCCATCTCTCGACTTTTTGCGAGTTCATCAAGAATAAAGCACGGCCCGAGAGAAAAAAGTAGGCCACTTCGACGTTTCCTGTGAAATTTTCATTAACGGATTTTTTTAGCCATTGACCCGGGGAGGCCTTCTAAGTGTTAGCAAATATTCAGTTCTTTGATCAAACGGTTAAGTAAAATGTCTTCAACGTTTTGGCGTGAGTCAATAACAGACAAAACGTGTACTTCCTTGTCAGTTGTCCTGTAAATTATCCTCCATGGGGGGACAATTATTTCACGATATAGCGTGATTCCATAATCTTGTAATTCTGAAACAATTCTCCCTCGGTCTGAAAGTTGGTTGAGGTCAGCAGTTTTCTCTTTTATATGTGCGAATACTTTCTTGGCATTAGCAATATTGTCTCTTGCAATGTATTCAATGATTCTTCGCAAATCATTTTCGGCAACATTTGACCATTTTACTTTAAACATGGTGTTTATTTGTCATTAATTGCCAGTAATGTTTCAATATCTTTAAATACTTCTTCTTGCCCTCTTGATCTTCCTTGCCTTACATCTTCCTCGCCTTGAGAAATTAGCTTAAGAATACCAATTGCATTTCGCATATTGTCGTAACTGTCTGGGTCTTGGACAACGGCTCTTGGTTCTCCATTTTGCGTTATGACAATTGGGCGGTGGGTTTCGTTGATTTGTTTCAGAATATCTGCGGCGTGAGATTTTAGATAAGAAATTGATTTAATATCGGACGATACTTTCATGGTGGCACCTCCTGTCCAAATACGGTACCATATTCAGACTGATTGTCAACGGTAGGTCTTATTTCGACTGCTTGGTTGGGCTTAAGAAAATTTTCATGAAGAAACCCTCTAATATCAAAGAGACAAAAGACGGGTTTGCGAGGTGTCAAGTGGCAGAAAGACCATTAGCCCTCTTGATTTTACGGTTACGGCTGACTCTGGGCGGGGAGGTGCGATTGGGAATGGTTGGCGTAAGTCGGCCAAGAAGGGGTATACTCTTCCGATTGATTGCCCCATGTTGTCCAGCCTTCGCGGGGGCCACGGGCAAATAGTTCGATGAAAGGACCTGGGCTGCAAGATTCAATTATTTGGTACTGCTCGTCAGGCTTTCGGGAATGCTCACGCTTCATTGAGCGGATGATGTTGACTTGGCTCCGGCCGGGCGGGAGAGTCCTGGCATCTTTGCCCCTGACCCCGAACAGGATAAGCTCTGTTGTGTTGCGGAAATAGAAACCAACCCCTCGACCATCAGGACCGCCATCTTTACGGACTTTATGCCAGACAAGGTTTGATTTGTAGGTAAAACCCCAGGCGGCAAGAACAGAAAGACCGTCTGGCAGCATAGCATTAGGGACCCACAAATAAAGATGTGCTGTTTCTTTAACAATATCGGCTACTGGCAACGAAAGGATGTCGTCAAGCGTCATGGTCCCATAGCGATTCAGTCTTTTATGTTCGGGGGCCATTTTCCCGGTACGATTTTGAAATTGCCACGGCGGATCAGCCAAGACAGTGCTGAACTTTTTTGTTCCAACTTTTTTTAATAGATCTTGAGATGCAGAGATCATTGTGGCCAGTCCTCAATCAGTTTTGGTGTGATGCCAAGAACAAGAACTGGGCATCCTCCGTTTCTTCCGGCGCGGAGACGATACAGGAGCTTTCCCATCCAGGTGGTGCTTGCTCCATACTTGGTTTTAATGCCCAACTCCTTGAAAACGGCGTTCAGGGACTCACTACGGGTAAGCAATACAGCGGCACTGATAACGCCAGCTTCATGAAATGCACGGAAAGCGTACAGGTCCCGGTCGAAGGTTTGGTCTTTACTGTTCCATTCAAGATCGAAAGCAACTCGATTTTTCACGAAGTCAACTTTATGCCCATCCATGAAGTCGTTAATTCTTTCTTCTGTTTTTTCCATACCGCCGTCCGCATGGGTTTCTATTGTGATAACAAGATCGCCTCTGATTCTCGTTTCAAACCACTTGGACGGACGGAGAATAGACGCCATTTTTTTGGGTATTTGCGATTCGTTGCCCCCAGGAGCAAGGATGTCGGCGGTTGTTATTGTAAATTGCAAAAGAGCTGCCACAAGCTCTTTAAGCTCATCGGGGCAACTGGTAAACAGCACCTCGGCGGCATGGCGGTAATTATGGACTTCATATTTATCAAGAAGTTCGACTGGCAAGTATTTCGTTATGGGCATGGCTGGAATGTATCCTGTTCAAATTGATTTGGCAAGGGCCACGACATGGCCATATTTTATAGCGAATGGTAGCCCGCAGCGGTAGGTCAATGATGGCTTTTGTTTCTTCTGACCAGCCCGACGAACAGGCTGGGCCACTCAGGGGTGGCCAGGGCATGGATGTGGGTGTAGAGGGCCAGGCAGTTTTTGTAGACCAGACCGTCACCGCCATCGGCAAAACCTATGCCGCGCTGCATGGTGAAGGCCAGGTCATGCCCAGTGCCTTGCCATTCAACCACCTTGCTGTAGCGGAATTCATGGCCTTTGATCTCGGTGCCGGCCGGATAGACCGGGTTAGTATCGGTGGCGGTGAGCATGGTGTAGCCGTGGGCCTGGGGCCGTTTTTCCATGCGGAAGGTCACCGGGAAGATATCGGCAAGCCCGTAGGAGACGCCCTCGACCTCCATGGCCCGGCCCAGATAGAGCAGTCCGCCACACTCGGCGTAAACCGGCAGGCCCTGGTCGATCTTTTGCTTCAATGAGCGCAGAAAACTGCGATTGGCGGATAAGGCCTGAAGGCTGTTTTCCGGAAAGCCGCCGCCTATATAAAGGCCGTCAAGGTCGGGGAGTTCCTGGGCGGATAGGGCGTTGATTTCACAGAGGCTGGCGCCGCACAACTCCAGTGCCCGTAAGTTTTCCGGGTAGTAGAACTGAAAGGCAGCGTCCTTGATGACGCCGATCTTGACGGCTTCGGCTTGGTTACTTTGCCAGCGTCCATAGATATCGGTCGCTGGCGGCGAAGGAACGGGTCCGGCTTGAGCGATGACCGCCTCCAGGTCGATATTTTCGGCAATCCGCTCGGCCAGCGACTTGACGGCGTTTTCGGCGCCATCGAACTCAGGGCAGGGGGTGATGCCGATATGGCGCTGGGGAAAGACATCCTGATGCAGCCGGGGCATAGCGCCCAGGACTTTGATATCGGTGTACTGCTCGACCGCTTGACGGATAATGTTCTGGTGGCGGCTGGAGCCGATGCGGTTCAGGATAACGCCCTTAATGGCAAGCCCCTTGCCCATCTGCTGGCAGCCCAGAAGCAGGGCGGCAACCGTGCGGGTGGTCTTGGTGCAGTCCACCACCAAGATGACCGGCAGGTCGAGGATGGCGGCCAGTTCGGCGGTGCTGTAAGCCCCCTCCGCATTGACCCCGTCAAAGAGGCCACGATTGCCCTCGACCAGGGCCAGATCATGGCCGATGGCATGCTGGGTGAACGAACTACGGATGGTCGCGGCGTCCATCAGGTAGGGGTCAAGATTATGGCAAGGGTTGCCTGCGGCCAGTTGCAGCCAGCCGGCATCAATATAATCGGGACCTTTTTTAAAGGGGGCGATCTTGAGGCCTTGGGTGGCAAGGGCTGCGGTCAGGCCAACGGCGACCACGCTCTTGCCTGAGCCGCCACAGAGGCCGGCAATGACGAAGCCACGAGTTTGCGAGGGGATTGTGTTGGACATTCTTGATCAAGGCCTTCAGTCAAGTTAGTAATGTCAGACACATTAGCGGAACGTACCGGCGCAGGCAACAGTAAAGTACGCGCTTCTAGAGCATCAAGCACGAAAGATGATTTCAAACCCCTTGCCAATTGCGCCGGTCATGATTAATTAAACGTAACGTTTTTTTTAACTTAGAAACATCTCCCTGCCACTAAATAGCCAATCAAAAAGGAAAGACAAAATGACTGCCGCGCCAAAAGTTGAAGATATTGCCATGGTAATTGCCGAACTGGAGCAGAAATGCGTTGAGATGCCCGATAACTTTATCGCCCACCACCATCTGGCTCTCGTCTACCGCAAGGCCGGTCGCCACCAGGACGCCATCCGTGAAATCAAACGCTCAATCGAGCTTGATGACAACTCGGCGGAACCCTATATCAACCTAGGCGGCATCTACTTTGAGCTGGGCGATCTCGATCAGGCCATGGCGGCCAACAAGAAGGCCCTGACTCTCCTGGTCAAACCGGCCCAGGCCCATGTCAATATCGGCCTCATCCATCAACAGCGCGGCGAAGTGAAGCAGGCCATCGACTCCTACACCAAGGCCGTCACTCACGATCCGGACTTTACCCTGGGCTGGGTCAATCTGGCCACGGCCCAAGTCATGGCCGACGATTTCCTTGCAGCGGAGCGTGCGGCCCGCAAGGCCACCGAACTTGACCCCAGTTTGGGCATGGCATGGAACAACCTGGCAGTGGCCCTTTTCTACAAGGAGGACTACCAAGGGGCCAAGACGGCCATGGAGACGGCCATCAAAACCGGCTACCCCGTCGATCCCCGCTTTATCGAAGCCGTGCGCGGCGCTCTCTAATTATGGCCAAGAAGACCTGCATTCCTGTCAAGCCGTGGTGCCCGTTCTGCGGCCAAAATGTGGCCCCACCCCAAGCGCCGGTCCAGCGCAAGATGAATGAGTTCACTATGGGCGAATGCCAATGCGGGGCGGTCTATGTCAACGACCCGACCGGCCACAACCTGGGCTCGGCCATGGTTGAGTGCCTGGTGCACGCCAGCCACGACAACTGGGAACTGGCCTGGGACTTAAACCCAGAGGAAGATTACCTTACCGACCAGATCGACAACTACGATGAGGTGACCCATCAGGTGATCGAGACCAGAAACCTCGATGGCCGCGCCGTGCGTGGTGTCCTCTATTTCGTGCGCCTGCATCAGGAGTTCTCCCAGATGGCGGCCCAAAAGGGCCAACAGCCGGTGTCTGGTGAGCAAACCAACCCAGTTGTGCGCCCGCCCATGGAGCCCATCCGCGATCCGAAACGAATCAAAAAAAGGGCGAGCAAAACCGACGTGCAGGTCATGGCCGACAACAGCGACATCGATGGGCTGGTAGACCTCCTGTTTGACGACGCCAAGACCATGCGCTATTTACAACGCTTGTTCTACGACCCGGAGCCAGATAAAAGGTGGCATTATGCCTTCATCATGGGCAAAGTTTGCGCCCGTTACGCCTCGCAAAAGCCAGGGGCGGTGAGCGATCTCCTCCATCGCCTGTTCGAGGCCTGTTCGGACTCCGCCGCCAGCCATTGGGGATTGATCGAGACGGTCGGTTCCATTATTGCCGGGCGGCCTGATCTCTTTGGCGCCTTTGCCGCTCATCTCCTGCTGTATCGCCACATGCCCACCACCCGTGTGCAGACCCTCTGGGCCTTGGCGGAAATCGCCAAAACCAGGCCTGATATCATCCGCGGCACCCCGTTTCACAGCCTGTCCCCGATGCTGGCCCATCCCGACCCATTGACCCGCGGCCACGCCGTCCTCTTGTTTGGCCTGATTAAGGCAAACGAGGTCAAGAGTCAGATCGAAGGCTTGCAGGGAGACTACGCCATGCTCACCCTCTATAGTGAGGGCAAACCCGAACAGACTACTGTCGCTGCCTTGGCCAGGCAGGCCCTGAAACAATTGGCGGCATAAAATGCACCAGATCACAACTGATGGACTTGCAAGGTCCATCAGTGCCGTCCAGGGATGGGCGGCCTTTTTGTGAATACATCATAAAATAAGAGAGGAAGAGATGAAGACACCGGAAGAAAAACAAAAATCCCAGGCCCAACAAGATTATGAGAATGGCCAGGAATACTTGAAGAAACAGGAGTTGGGTCAGGCGGCAGCGGCCTTTCACAACGCCTTGCTTGGCTTTGAAGAAGACGCGGAGGAAAATGGCGTGGCGAACGCCGCTGACAAGTTGGGCGATATCTGTCTGGAAAAAAAGGAGTTCGCCAAGGCCATAGCCTTTTTCGACCGGGCCTACGCCATCTGTCAGCGCCATGAGGACCGTTTCAGCCTCTTCTCTCTGGAGCGCAAAAAGGCTCGGGTCTATGACGAATCGGGCGATCATGTCCAGGCGATTGCCGCCTACGTTGACATTATTGACGAGTATAACGCCCTGCGCGACCCGCGGGGGGCGGTTGAGGCCTTAGAAACCCTGGCCGAAATATATCAAAAGCTGGAGGAGAAGGCAAAGGCCGCTGACTGCTATCGCACCATCGCCTCCATCCATAAGAGTTATAAGCACAACAACTTCCATGCCCGCTATATGGAAAAGGCCGAGGCCATTGAGGCGCATCAGTAACAGGACCTCATCTTGAAAACGCAAATCGAGTAGAGTGAGACGAGTTGATCGGTCTCGCCTCATCCCTCTCACAGAGAGAGTACATACGGGCCTCGTACGGCTCCTGTTTATTTTCCTTCCGTATTTATTATACCGAAACAGAAATACCAGTTGTTACAGCACCAAGGTCAAAGAGCCCCAATTCCCCATGCAGATAGCTGTTGGGCAAGGCAAGTGGTGAGTGGACAGGCGGCGTTTGCCCAGGAGTTCATTTTGATCGCATCGAACTCGCCGGCATAGCCAAGTTGCCTTAACCTGCGATGAAGCCGATTTGGTTTCTTCTACAGTTTCAGCTGGATGGCCCGCAGCCTTCTCCGTATCCATGACGACAGCCGCTGATACTCCCCGGTGCAGTCCGCTTAATTGGCAAACCCTCTCAATAATGGATTCAGGTCTTTTATCACCTTCTCCAGATTTACCGGGGTGTTGCGCTGAGTCATTGCCTTAGGTTCCCCCTTGAGCGTCCCTATCCCTGCATTCCATGGCTTACGGGAACGACATGAGGCTTCCCCGGTTACTTCGAGCTCCCTGTGAACTACCTCCATCCTCAATCACGCATCGGGACTGACCAGGTATCGGGTATCGCGCTATTTTGGACGCTTACCCTCCCGCTGCGCCGAATCAGGTCGCTTGCGCTATGTGCAGTTCACTTCCTATCGCTTCCTTCAGACCCCGCCGTTACCGGCAACGCCCTTGCGATTAGGATTGTTTCCCCCTGGTCGTGGTGACGCCTGCTTCTTACAGCAGGCCGGGTTTGCCCGCTACGCTGGGCAAACAAAAAAGCAGAAGATTCAGCATCTCCTGCCTTAAAAATTACATAATATAAATCAGATTAAAGTCAAAACGGCACATCCTCGCCCATGGTCGGAGGTTCCGGCATCGGCGGTTCTTCGCGGTATCCGGCTTGGTCGCTTGAGCTACCTTTCGGGGAGAGCATCTTCATCTCGCGCGCGACAATCTCGGTGGTGTACCGTTTGTTGCCGTCTTTGTCGTCCCATTGTCTGGTCTGGATACGACCCTCGATATAGACCTTGGAGCCTTTGGAAAGATACTCGCCGCAGACCTCCCCCAGTCTGGCAAAGGCGACAATGCGGTGCCACTCGGTCTTTTCTTCCTTTTTGCCGTCCTTGGTCCAAGTCTCGGTAGTGGCCAGGTTAAAACTGGTCACCGCCGTGCCGGTCTGGGTGTAGCGAACTTCGGGGGCAGCGCCAAGATTGCCGATGAGAATGGCTTTGTTGATCATCTGTAGGTCTCCTCTTGAATGTTGTTATAGGGCAAGGATTGCCTCTAGGCCGTTATTTTTTTTCGGTTGGGGTTGTTTTAATCGACCAGACTTAAGTTCGCCAGAAAAATTTTCTGGGTTGCCACCACGAATTGCCGAGAATCGCCTCTGTTGACGTTTAAAACAGCACCCGAGACTGAAAAAATGCCTGGGACTGGTCAAATCTACTCTTTCTCGACGAACCTCTACCCACCTGCCGATTACCAAGACAGCCGAAGACCTCTTGACCACATCAGTGGTCGATGGCCACAACGCCGTAGCCATGGGCCTGCTTGACGCCATTAAACGAGGAATTTCCTTGCATGTCTATGATGTGGCCAACAACCCGGCCACCATTGCCAACATGGAAAAGAACCAAACGCAGGCCCTGGTCAAAGTTTTGAAAAAGGCGGCCACGGGCGACACCATCGATTATGGCACACTTTACGATCTGAAGGGCAATTTCCAGGCCGCCTATCCTTCGGTCGATGAGGCCAAGCTCCAACAATTTAATGCAAATTTCTCTCTGTACCAAAAAGGAAAAAATCTACTTACCGCCAAAGACCAGAAGCCCTTTGGATCAGCAATTACCAAGCATCCTGAGCTCTTTTTAGAGCTCTATGGCATTAAAAAAACAATCCCGGGCGATGATGCCTTAAGTATCAGCTCGGTGGCCGTGGTGCGGGACGACTTCGGCGACCCGCTCGGATTTTATATTGCCGGGAAGATCCTTAATGGATACACGGCCCCCTTTGAAGACCTTTTCAAGTCCGCCGGGGCGTCATCGGCCCTCTATCTTGATACTCAGGCAATCTCCTTTGCCGGCTTTTCCGCCAAGATTGAGAATGCCGGCAGCATGAAACTCACCACAGAAGACATCGAGCTTATTTACAAGAACACGGGAAATCTTCGCCGGGCCCTCAATCTGGCAGGAGAAAAATACCTCTCAACCTGTTCAGCGCTGGCCGATGGCGACAATAAGACGGTTGGAGCCCTCTGTACGGGGCAACCTGAGGCTAAAATCAACAGCACCCGCGCCAAGGTTGAAAATGTCGCAGATCAGGCCGAAAAGTCCATGCAGACCTGGATCCTGGTCGTGGCCACCATTTCTTTAGTTGTTTTTGTCATTATGACCTTGCTTATCACCCGCAGCATTGTGGCGCCGCTGCAAGATATCGTCGGAATTCTCGGCCACAGTTCCGCAGAACTCAATACCGGCTCCTCCCAGATTGCCGCAGCCAGTCAGGGGCTGTCGGATGGGGCCGCCAGCCAATCGGCCTCTCTGGAGGAAACAGCCTCGTCTCTTGATGAAATGTCCTCAATGGTCCACAGTAGCGGCGACAGCACCGATCAGGCCAAGGCCCACATGGACAAGGTCCTGCTGATTGTCAAAAAGACCAAAGACTCCATGGATGAAGTACATGACTCCATGATGGGAATTTCGAAATCAAGCGAAGAGACATCCAAAATTATAAAAACTATCGATGAGATCGCCTTCCAGACCAATCTGCTGGCCCTTAATGCCGCCGTCGAGGCCGCCAGGGCAGGCGAGGCCGGGGCAGGCTTCGCCGTTGTCGCTGATGAGGTGCGCAGCCTGGCCTTACGCTCGACCGAGGCCGCCAAAAACACGGCGGACCTCCTTGAGCAATCAATTGCCAAGGTCAAGACAGGAACCCTTCTGGTGGACGCAACCAATGCTGATTTTCAAAGCGTGAAAGACAGCATCGAGACGGTGGCAAAACTGATAGCAGAGGTGGCAGGAGGGGCGAGCGAGCAGTCAAATGCCATCAAACATATTGCCGATGCGGTCCATAGCCTTAATGATATCACCATGACCAACACCGCCCATGCCGAAGAATCGGCGGCGATCTCACAAAATTTTACGGAACAAGCCGACAAGCTAAACGAGATTGTCACGGCCTTGAGCCAGATGATTAACACCGAACAACATGTCCCAGCTCAGGAGGGGCGCAGAATGTTGCCAGCTCGATAGATAAGAAGCATACTTCCTCAAACGCAAACCCCTGAGGCGGTAACGTTGCGTAAATGTTGTCGCCTAATGGCATCGCTTATCACCCTCAGCCCACCGGCTGTCTGATACAAAAAAAACACTCCCCGCCCCCATTCACTTTCAACGTTGACCGCACCGCCGTGGCCTGAACGATGATCTGACTTGTTTATCTGGAAGTTAGCGGTTTTTTTAATCGACCGACATTCCCCATTTAGACATTTTTCTTGACAAACCAACGGCAGTATCTTACCTACCGTTAGGTATACAAAAAAGACCTTCACCAATAGGAGGATAGGCCAAGTGGAACCAACGGAACAGACCATGGAGGGCGGTGGGGCAGCGCGACAGCGCTTGCTGACCTCGGCGCTGGAGCTCTTCACCCAAAAAGGGTATGCGGCCACCACCGTCCGCGAGATCGTCGCTGCGGCCGGCGTCAGCAAGCCGGTGCTCTATTACTACTTCAAGAACAAGGAGGGGATATACCTGGAGCTGATGACCGGGACCTATGCCCTCTTCCAGGGAATCCTCTCCGTGTTGGGTGAGACCCAAGGGTCGGCCCGGGCGCGAATCATCCGCTTCGCCACCATGATCTTCGACGCCTTTGTCGACAATATCCTGGTCATGCGGCTGATCTACGCCATCTTCTTCGGACCGCCCCAGGGGGCGCCGTACTTCGCCCATGACCAGTACTACACCATCATGCTGGAGGTGGTGGCCAATATGGTGGAGGAGGGGGTGGTGGCCGGCGAGTTTCGGGAGGTCGAAAAGGGTGATGCGTCCTGGATCATTATTTCGTGCATGAACACCGTGATGGAAGAGCAGCTGTGCCTGTGCAGTGACCCGCCCAGGGTGGACCGGACGCGGCTGGTGGCCATGCTCGATCTCGTCTTCGACGGTATTGCTAAAGGAGGCCGCTCATGATCAGAATTTTTTCTCTTATTATCGTCGCGGTCCTCGGGGCCGGGTCCCTCTACGGCTGCTCCCGCCAGGGCGAGGCCACCGCCAGTCAGGTCAGTAAACGTCCGCCGCTCGCGGTGGAGGTCGCCATTCTTACACCTGGCCGGCAGGTGGAAGGGGTCCGGGTCACCGGCACCCTCGCCCCCAAGGACCAGGCCGAGGTAAAGACCGAGATCGCCGGCCTGGTCCGGGAGGTCTTTGTCACGGAGTGGGTACGGGTGGAAAAGGGGACGCCCCTGGCCCGGATCGATGTGTCCGAGACCGAGGCCCAGGTCAGGCGGGCCCAAGCCGCCCAGGCCCAGGCCCAGGCCGCCCTGGCCGAGGCCGAGGTCGCAGCCGTGCGGGCCGAGCGGGAGAGGAACCGAGCCTGCCAACTCAAGGCGGCGGGTCTTGCCACCCAACAGGGCGTGGACGATGCCGAAAGCGAAGAGGCGACGGCCAGGACCAGGGTCGAGGCGGCCCGGGCCCTGGTCGGGACCGCCCGCGAGGAGGGGAGACAGGCCGAGTCCCGGCTGGCCAAGGGTCTGGTGCGGGCGCCGATGGCAGGGGTGGTGGCCCTCCGCGCCATCAATGTCGGCGATCTGGCCAGCGACGCCGCCGCGGCCCCGTCTGCCTTCACCATCGTCGATAACCGCCGCCTCGACCTCACCGTCACCATCCCGGCCCCGGACCAGGCCAAGGTCCGGCCGGGCCAGTCCCTGACCTTCACTACCGAGGCCATGCCGGGCGAGGAGTTCAGCGGCCGAGTGGAGTACATCAACCCGCTCCTGGATTCGGCGGACCGCTCGCTCAAAGTCGTAGTCAAGGTGGAGAACGACGACGAGCGCCTCAAGGGCGGCATGTTCGTCAGCGGCCGGATCATCGTTGCCGAACGGGACGGGATCCTGCAAGTCCCCAGGCCAGCCCTGCTCGGCTGGCAGATGGCCGCGGGCCAGGCCGGGCTCTTTGTGGTCGAGGGCGACACGGTACAGAGGCGCGAGGTCAAGACCGGCGCAGTGGACGGCGATCTGGTCGAAATCGCCAGTGGCGCCAAGGCCGGCGAACGATACGTGATCAGGGGCGGTTTCACCCTGAAAGATGGCGACCCGGTTACGGTGACGGGGGGCAAGGCGGCTCTATGATCCTCTCCGACCTCTCCATAAAACGTCCCATCTTCGCGGCGGTGATGATGCTTTCCCTGGTCACCTTAGGCGTCTTCTCCTATCGCAGGCTTTCGGTCGAGATGTTCCCCAACGTCGAGATACCGGTGATCTCCATCATCACCACCTACCCCGGCGCCTCGCCGGAGGCCGTGGAACGGGAGGTCTCGAAACCCCTGGAGGAGGCGGTCAACCAGGTGGCGGGGGTAAAACACGTGGTCTCCATCTCCCGGGAAGGGGTCTCCACGGTGGTGGCGGAGTTCAGGCTGGAGGAGAAGCTAAACGAGGTGGCCCAGGAGTCCCGGGCCAAGATCAACGCCATCCGCGGCCAGCTGCCGGAGAGCGTCGAGGAGCCGATCATCCAGAAGCTCGACTTCAACGCCATGCCGGTGGCCTCCCTCGCGGTCCGCGCCGACTCCCTCTCTCCCCGTGAGCTGACCATGCTGGTCGAAAAAAAGATCAAAAAGCGTTTCGAGAGCGTCGCCGGGGTCGGCAAGGTGGACATGGTGGGCGGCCTTATCCGGGAGGTCGGGGTCGATATCGATCCTGACCGGCTGGAGTCCCTGGGCCTCGGGGTCAACGACCTGGTGGCCGCTATCCGCGGCGAGAACACCAACACCCCGCTCGGCCGGCTCACCCACGGCGGCAGCGAGTACCCGCTCCGCATCGAGGGCAAGCCTACCCAAGTCGAGGGCTACCGGGCCATGGTCATTAACCAGAAGGGAGGACGGCCGATCGCCTTGGGCGAGGTGGCCGAGGTCCGCGACGGCGCCGAGGAAAAGCGACGGCTGGCGCTGGTCAACGGAGAGCCCGCCATCGGGCTCGATATCTACAAGCAGTCCGGGGCCAACCAGGTGCAGGTGGTGGACAGCATCAAAAAGGTGATGGCCAAGGTCGGGCCCGAACTGCCGCCCGGGGTGACCCTCTCCCTGGTGCGGGACGGCTCGATCATGACCCGCGAGTCCCTGGCCGATGTCCAGGAGACCCTGGTCATCGGCGGCATACTCACCGTGGTCATCGTCTTCTGCTTCATCAACTCCTGGCGTTCCACCGTCATCACCGGGGTGACCCTGCCGATCTCGGTGATTTCCTCCTTCATCGTCATGAACGCCATGGGCATGACCTTAAATGTCATGACCCTGATGGCCCTGTCGCTGGCCATCGGCCTCCTGATCGACGACGCCATCGTGGTCAGAGAGAACATCGTCCGTCACCTGGAGCACGGCAAGGACCACATGGAGGCCTCGCGCTTCGGCACCAGTGAGATCGGGCTCGCGGTCTTCGCCACCACCATGTCGGTGATCGCGGTCTTCATACCGGTGGCCTACATGCGGGGCATCGTCGGGCGCTTCTTCTTCCCCTTCGGGGTCACGGTCTCCTTTGCCGTCCTGGTCTCGCTCTTCGTCTCCTTCACCCTGGACCCCATGCTCTCCTCGCGCTGGCACGACCCCGCCATCGGGGCGCATGGCCGTCGCCGGGGGCTGGCCCGCTTACTTGAGGGGTTCAACGACTGGTTCGACCGCTCGGCAGACCGCTACCGGGGGGCCATCGGCTGGGCCTTGCACCACCGAAAGATTGTGCTTTCCACGGCCTTTGCCACCTTTGTGGGCGGGGTGATGATCTTCGGCACCCTGGAGTCCTCCTTCATGGCCACCGAGGACAATGCCGAGTTCCAGGTCAACATCCAGACCGCGCCGGATGCCGGAATAGTCGAGACCGAGGACCGGCTGCGGGCCGTGCTGGAGCTGATCAAGGGGATCCCGGAGATCGACCACACCTATGCCACTATCGGCGCCGGCGACTCCGGCACGGTGCGGGACAGCCTGCTCTATGTCAAGCTTACCGAGAAACGGGAGCGCCAACGCAGCCAGCAGGAGGTCCAGCGTGAGGTCCGGGAGAGGCTCCTTAAGGTAGCCGGCATCACCTTCTCCATCGAGATCGTCGGCAACATGGGCAGTTCCGCCAAGCCCTTGAACGCCGACCTCAAGGGCGACGACCTTGCGGTCTTGAAGGGGCTCGCGGCCCGGCTCAAGGAGGAGCTCTACACCGTGCCCGGCATCGTCGATATCGCGGCCACACTCGAACACGACATCCCCGAGTACCGGCTCAAGGTTGACCGGGAGCGGGCCCTCTCCGCCGGGGTCTCATCCAATGAGATCGTCACCACCCTGTCGCGGCTGGTGGGCGGCGAGGCGATCACCACCTTCGAGGACGAGGACGGCGACGCGGTGGACGTCCGGGTCCGCCTGCCGGAGGAGCTGCGCCGCGACCCGGCCCAGCTCCGCGATCTGAAGATCTCGGTTGCCGATGGGAGCGGCGGGGTACGGCTGGTGCCGCTCGGGGCCTTGACCGTCCCCGAGGCCGCCATTACGCCGGCCGAGATCAACCGCCGCGACCTCTCGCGCCTGGTCACGGTGAGCGCCAACCTCGATAATCTCCCGATCGGCACGGCGGTAAAGGCGGTGGAGGCGGCGGTGCAGCGGATCAACCTGCCGCCCGGCTACTCGGTCAACTTCTCCGGCGAGGCCGAGGACATGGCCGAGTCCTTCGGCTACATGGGGGAGTCCCTGCTGCTCGCCGTGCTTTTCGTCTACCTGATCCTGGCCGCCCAGTTCGAGTCCTTTCTTGAACCGTTCGCCATCATGCTGTCGCTGCCGCTCTCCTTGGTCGGCATGGCCGGCATGCTGAAACTGACCGGGGACACGGTGAACATCATGAGTCTGATTGGCCTCATCATGCTGATGGGGCTGGTGACCAAGAACGCCATCCTGCTAGTCGACTACGCCAAGGTCCTCCAGCAGCGGGACGGTATGCCCCGGCATGCGGCAGTGATCGAGGCCGGGAGGGTCAGGCTCAGGCCCATAGTCATGACCACGCTGGCCATGATCTTCGGCATGCTCCCCCTCTTCTTCGCCCTGGGTTCCGGGGCCGAGGGCCGGGCCCCCATGGCCCGGGCCGTGGTCGGCGGTCTCCTGACCTCATCCCTCCTCACCCTGCTCGTGGTGCCGGTGATGTACACCTGCACCGACGACCTGGGGCAATGGCTCAAACGACGCTGGCAGGGCGGGAGGGGGTGAGATGACAACGAGATTCAAACAGCCCCCCACCCTGACCCTCCCCCCCAAAGGCACGGGGGGAGGGGATACTCCGGCAGGCAACTCTCTGCGACGCTGGGCGCCCAATGTTCCGCACTTCCAGAAACTATTCCCCTCCCCCGTAGGTTGGGTTAGGCGGCAGTATCGCCGTAACCCAACACCCAAGGGGAGCACCGCACTGTTTCTGGTCACCCTCACCCTCACCCTCACCCTCACCCTCACCCTCACCCTCACCCTCGCCATCTCCCTGGCCCTCACCACCCCGGTCCAGGCCGCCGAGGTCCGTACCCTCACGCTTGACCAGGCCCTGACCCTGGCCGACAGCGGCAACCACGACATCAAGAAGGCCAGGGAGTTCTCCCGCCTGGTGGAGGGCAAGTACCTGGAAGAACGGGCTGCGGCCCTCCCCCACCTCACCTTGAGCGGCCAGGTCGTGCGCCAGGAGGGGCAGAGTCTGTTCACGGGTGGGGAGACCATGACCCAGGACAGCCGCTCGCTCTCGGTCGGCCTCTCCCAAGCCCTCTTCACCTGGGGCAAGCTGGGCGCCGCCATCCGGGCTGCGGCCAAGGGCTTCCTGACCGCCGACGAGGACCTGCGTCTCGCCCGTCAGGACACCCGACGCCTGGTGAGCACGGCCTTCTACGACGTCCTGCTGGCCCGGGAGGAGGAGGCCATCGCCCGCCAGAACCTGACCCAGAAAGAGAGTCACCGGGATGAGGCCGCCCGGCGGCTGGCCTTGGGCGTGGCCACCGACTACGACCTGCTGGCGGCCAAGGTCGCGGCAGAGAATGCCGGGCCGGGGGTGATCCGGGCCGCAAATCAGGTGCGGACTAGCCGCGACCAGCTCCGCTTCCTGCTTGGGATCCAGGACGACGTCGATGCCAGCGGCTCACTGGTTGTTAGTGACGAGCCGCTCCCCTCCTTTGACCAGGCCCTGGCCACGGCCCAGGAGCGACGGCCCGAACTCCTGACCCTGGCCCTTCGCCAAACAATCGCCGACGAACTGGTGACCATCTCCAAGGCCGAGGACAAGCCCCGCCTCGACCTGAACGGAGGCTACGGCCAGGAGCGGCTTGAGCTGGGCGAGACGTTCAACAGTAGCGGCCCGGCCTGGAACGCCGGGGTCGTCCTCTCCTTCCCCTTCTTCGATGGGATGAAGACCAAGGGAAAGGTGGCCCAGGCCGAGAGCGAACGCCGCTCGCTCTCGATCGACCTGGCTAAGCTCAGGGAGGCGATCAGCCTGGAGATCAGGACCGGGGTCAACGTGGCCCAGGAGACCAAGGAGATCGTCACCGCCCTCACCGGCACGGTCACTCAGGCCGAAGAGCTGCTGGCCATGGCCGAGAAGGGGTTCAGTCTGGGGGTCAAAATCCGGCTGGAGGTCGAGGACGCCGAGTTGAACCTGCTCCAGGCTCGGGGCAACCTGGCCCAGGCCCGACGGGACCATCTGGTCGCCCGCGTCGGCCTGGAACGGGCCATGGGGGTCCTGGGCGAAGGGAAGGGGAAAGGACTGTAGTGGGCTTGGTCTGTGCGGTCAGGACCTTGAGAAAGGTGGACTTGCCGGCGTTGTTGCCCTCGTCCTCGGCGATCTTCTCTTGGCTATGGACAATAACTTCAACTTTGATTGCAAACCGGAATTATCCCTCTCCGCCCGCCGGCAGTCTGATACTGAAGACACTGCCCCGCCCCAATTCACTGTCAACGCTGACCGCGCCATTGTGGGCCTGGGCGATATGCTTGACGATGGCGAGCCCCAGGCCGGTGCCGCCGAGCCTGCGGCTGCGGGCCTTATCGCTGCGATAGAAGCGCTCGAAGAGCCGCGGCAGATGCTCCTTGGCGATGCCGCAACCGAAGTCGGTCACCTGTATGATTACTCCATCCTTGTCCTGGCTTGTCGAAACCCGGATCTCGCCCCGTTCATGACTGTACTTGATGGCATTGATCAACAGGTTGGTGACCGCCTGCTCCAATAACCTGGCGTTCATGCGCACCGAGACCGCACTGTCGCATTGCAGGGTGAGGGTCAGCTCTTTCTCCTTGGCCTTCATGGCCCCGGCCTCAATACAGTTCTGCAGGACAGGGGCGAGCAGGCCGAACTGCAATTTAATCTCCTGATGCTCTTCCTCCTGCTCGATTCTAGACAGCGCCAGCAAGTCGTCAACAATATCGTTTAAGCGGTTGGCCTGTTTGAGGACAATCTGCAAAAACCGCTCCCGGTCTTCCGGCTGTTCGACGGAGCCGTCGCAGATGGTCTCGACAAAGCCCTTGATCGAGGTAATCGGGGTCTTCAACTCGTGGGAGACATTGGCCACGAATTCGCGCCGCATCTCTTCCAGCCGCCTCATCTTGGAGACATCGTTCAAGACGATAAGTGCCCCCAGGCGCTGGCCCTGGCCATCGAACAGTGCCGTACCGCTGGCATGAAAATGCTGCTCCGTTGCCCCGGCCCCAAAGGCAATCTCACGGGCCAGCGGGCCCGAACTGGTCAAGGTCTCGCGCACGAATTTGAGCAGGTTGACATTCCTGACCGTCTCGACAAGCGACCGCCCCTCCCCTCGCCTGCTTGAAAGACCGAGCAGGCGCACGGTCGTCTCGTTCACCCTCCCCACCTTTTCATCCTTATCAATGACCAAGACCGCTTCGATCATGTTCTTGAAGACCGCCTCCAGTTCATTCTTCTGCTGGGTCACGGTGCCAATCCGCTCGTTTAATTCAAAGGCCATCTGGTTCAAGGCCTCCCCCAAAGCAGCCACCTCCCTTGAAACTTCCTGACTGGCAAAGGTGATCTTCTGATCAAAATGATGCAGGCCAAAGCGCTCGGCAATGTGCTGCATGTCCTCCAAGGGCCGGCTTATCTTTCGTGAAACCGAGAGGGTGATGCTGGCGGCCAGCACGATCAGGACGAGCGCCCCCAACAGGATCTTCACCGACACCTCCCGCAGCAAGTTGTCCACCGCCGTCAACGGGATCGACAACCTGAGCGCACCATGGATGGAACGCTCAGGGCGGCCTGGTCCGTTTACCGCCGCCTGGACCGGCACCGCGACATAGAGCATGTTCTTCGAAAGCGTGCGACTGAAACGGGTAGAGGCCCCGACGCCTCCGGCCAGGGCGGTCATCACCTCAGGCCGGTCGCCATGGTTGTCCATCTTGGCAGGGTCATCCTCTGAATCGGCGACCACGGCGCCATCGGCCAGGACCACCGTCACCCTGGCCCGCGCCTCCTGGCTTGCCGCCTGGCAGAGGTCGTGCAAACGCTTGAAATCGTTGGCCAGCAAGGGGGCGCGCACCTCTTTCAGCACCAAGCGGGCACGCACCGCCAAGTCAGCCTCAGCCTGGGTGATGGTGAACTCCTTGACATAGCGCACGGCAAAAAACGTGGCGCCGATCACCGTTGCGATCATGACCAGGACCATGGGGGGGAATATCTGCCAGAGCAGGCGTTTTCGTTTCATGGATACCTACCCTTATACCTTCAGTTTATAGCCGATACCGCGGACGGTCTCGATGCAGTGCTGGCTCTCACCGAGCTTTTTTCTGAGCGCCGCGATCTGCACATCGACGGTGCGGTCGGTGACGGCGGTATAGCCATCGTGGACCGCATTGATGATCTGGTCCCGCGAAAAGACCCGGCCGGGCTTGCTGGCCAGCAGGCTCAGGATCTTAAATTCAGTCGCAGTCAGCAGCAGAGGGAGCCCGGCGACCCGCACCTCATGCCGGCCAAGGTCGATGACCAACTCCCCATGGCTGACCACCTCCGCCAACGGGTCAAGGCGCTTCTCCCGCCTCCGCAGCACCGCCCTGACCCGAGCGATGAGGACCTTGGGGCTGAAGGGCTTGGGGATATAGTCGTCCGCACCCAGGTTCAAACCGGCCACGACATCCCCCTCTTCGCCCTTGGCAGTAAGCATGATGACGGGCACGAGGCTGGTCCGGGCCTCGGCCTTGATCTTTTTGCAGATGGCAAGCCCGTCGATGCCGGGGAGCATGACATCCAGGAGCAACAGATCGGGCCGCTCCGCTTGCAGCTTTGCCAGCATCTCCTCGCCACTGGCAAAGCCGCGCACCGCATACCCCTCCTTGACGAGATTGTAATAAATCAACGCCAGGATATCCTCTTCGTCCTCTACCAGCCAAATTGTTTCCTGATTCATGCCGTATCCTTAATTTAATCCAAATTTAATCCACTGCTCATCAAGTCCTAACAGAAAGGAGCAAACCATGACTATGCCGCGCCAGACTTTCAAGAGCAGACACTTCCTGATGGCGGCCCTCGTTGCCGTCGCCCTCCCCCTTTCCGCCACCATGGCCCCTGCCGAAGAGGCCGTCAGCGTAGACCAGAAGCTGCCGGTCTACCAAAAGACCACCGGTGTGGCCGGCAACCTCGACAGTATCGGCTCGGACACCTTAAACAACCTGATGACCTTCTGGGCCGAGTCCTTCAAAAAGCAATACCCGAACGTCAAGATCCAGATTGAAGGCAAGGACTCCAGCACCGCCCCGCCGGCGCTGATCGCCGGCACCTCAAACCTCGGTCCCATGTCGCGCAAGATGAAGAGCGAGGAGGAAGACGCCTTTGAAAAGAAGTATGGTTTTAAGCCCACCGCCGTTGGCGTCGCCCTGGACTCGCTGGCCGTCTATGTCAATAAGGACAACTCCCTGGCCTCCTTGAGCCTGCCGCAGGTGGACGCCATCTTCTCCAAGTCCCGCAAAGGCGGCGCGGCCACTGACATCACCGAGTGGAAGTCCCTCACCCAGGACAAGGGCCTGGCGACCCTGCCGATCAGCCTTTACGGGCGTAACTCCGCCTCCGGCACCTACGGCTATTTTAAGGAGCACGCCCTCTATAAAAGCGATTACAAGGACACGGTCAAGGAACAGCCGGGTTCCGCCGCCGTGGTCTCCGGCATCACCGAGGACAAGGCCGGCATCGGTTACTCCGGCATCGGCTACCGCACCTCCGGGGTCAAGGCCCTGGCCCTGTCCGCCAAGGAAGGGGCGGAGGCCTTTGCCCCGACCATGGATAATGTCCTTTCCGGCAAATACCCCCTGTCCAGAATGCTCTACATCTATGTGGCCAAAGACGGCTACCTGCCGCTGCCGGCTGCGGTTGCCACCAAAGAGAAGCGGACAAGCTGTAAATGTCTACAAGCACCACATCTGCTTTGTCAGAGGCCTGTCCGCATAGCGCTGCTATAGCGAACAGGCCTCTTCCGCGCATCTGCGGCACTGGTAGACATTTACCTCTTAGCGATTAACCATTCTTCGGGAGATGGGAAGACCCCTCCCCGTTGTCAATTCCAGCCGGTAAGGGCCGCAAGGACAAGATCGCCAAGTCGCTCATCAAGACTTGCGGCATCATGGTGATTGTCTCTGTCCTTGCCATCCTGGCCCTGATTGTCAACGTCACCCTGCCCCTCTTCTTCCCAGCCCGACTCAGCAATGCGCAGGTTGTGGCCCTGGCACCGGAGATCGGCTCAATGACTGCGGCCATCGGCACTGACAGCTATGGCGAGGTCTTGCACCTCATCGACCAACAGGGCGCCATCTCCTTTTTAGATGCGAAAAGCGGCGCCGTCCTCTCCCGCCACCCCTTGCAGAATCAAGGCGAAGGTCCGGTCAAGCAAATCGAGCAGTACAAGAACGCCTTCTACAACATCCTCTGGGCCGACAGCTCGCTATTGATGATAGAGGTGCGCTATCAGCCCAAATTCGATGAAGCGGGCAAGAGGAACATCGAGCCCTCATTTCAGATCGTCAAATCCTGGCCGGCGCTGGCCGCGCCTGAGCGCCTCGCCGCAAGTTTTGTGCGCGTCAATGAGGCAAATCGCTACTCCCGCATCGACCTCCTGACCGACAATACCATTTCGATCAGCCATGAGGTCACCACCACAGACCTCTTCGATAATAAAAAGACTGAGACGACCACACTCCAGATTAATGATGAGTTCCCCGGCCGCATCACCGCCCTTACCCTTGATGACCAAGGCGCGACCCTCTATGCCGGCACCGATAACGGCTATGTCGTCCGTTGGGACCTGAGTGCCAATGACACCATTCACAAGACCGACACCTTTGCCGCGACCGACAAGTCAACGGCCATCTCGGCACTCGGCCTGGTCTTTGGCGGACAGTCGCTGGTGGTCGGTGCCCAGAGCGGTACGCTTACGACCTGGATGCCGGTGCCGACCGAGGCCAACAGCGCCACCAAAAAGATGCAAAAGATCCATACGCTCACGCCCCATGCCGGGGCAGTCGGCACCATCCTCGCCTCACGACGGAACAAGACCATCTATACCATGTCGACTGCGGGCGTGGTCCATGCCGACCACATGACCAGCGAGAATCATCTCTTCGAGGCCCCGTCCGTCTATCAGGTGTTTGGCGTCTCACAAAAGGACAACAGCCTCATTGCCCTGGAAGACAAGGGCCTGATTCATATGTGGAGCATCGATAGCCCGCACCCGGAGGCGAGTCTCAAGACCCTGTTCGGCAAGGTCTGGTACGAGGGCTACAACCGGCCCGAGTTTGTCTGGCAATCGTCCTCGCAGTCCGACGACGCGGAGCCCAAGCTCAGCCTGGTGCCGCTCATCTTCGGCACCATGAAGGGCACCCTCTACGCCATGCTCTTCTCCATCCCGGTGGCCATCTTCGGGGCAGTCTACACCAGTCAGTTCACCTCCTACCGCTTCCGCAAAAACATCAAGCCGATCATTGAGGTCATGGCCTCGGTGCCGTCGGTGGTCATCGGCTTTTTGATCGCCCTGTGGCTCGCGCCCATCGTTGAACGCTCGCTGTTCCCGATCGTGGTCGGCCTCTTTGTCCTGCCGCTCGTCTTCACCACAGTCATGGTCCTCATTCAGCCGCTCTACAAAAACCGGCGGCTGGTCAATCTGTTCAGAGGCTATGAATTTCTGCTCATGCGGCCCATCCTCTTTGGCGGGGGCTGGCTGGCCGTGCAGCTCGCCCCATCCCTGGAGGCCCTGCTCTTTGCCGGTAACTTCAAACTCTGGCTCTATCAGGACTTAGGCATGCGCTTTGACCAGCGTAACTGCATCATCATCGCCTTTGGCTTAGGCATCTGCGTCATCCCGATCATCTTTTCGATTACCGAAGACGCCATCTCCAAACATCCCGCCCAGTCTGACCGCCGCCTCCCTGGCCCTGGGGGCCAGCCGCTGGCAGACGGTGTGGCGGGTGGTCCTGCCGTCCGCCAGTCCCGGTATCTTCGCCGCCATGATCATCGGCTTCGGCCGGGCGGTGGGCGAGACCATGGTAGTCTTGATGGCCACCGGCAACACGCCGATCATGGACTGGTCGATCATGAACGGCATGCGCACCCTGTCGGCCAATATTGCCGTTGAGATCCCGGAGGCGCCGCTGGGCGGCACCCTTTACCGGGTCCTCTTCCTATGCGCTACGGTCCTCTTTTCCCTGACCTTTATCTTGAATACCGGCGCTGAGATCATCAGGGAACGGCTGCGCAAAAAATACGGACGGTATTGATATGAAAAATTTCTGGAGACGCGGCGAGCCCTTTGTCTGGGCCACCGGCCTGACCCTGTCGATCATCATCAGCATGACGGCGCTGCTGCTGTATGTGGTCATCATTAACGGCATCGGGGTGTTCTGGCCGCAACGGCTGTTGCAGCTCAACTTAAAGGACGGGCAGACGCAGCTTGGCGAATTGACCCAAGAGGAGCTGGACCCCAGTAAGGCGTCGCGCCTGCAACTAAAAATCGGCAACCGGGAACTAAACGGCCTGGACTTCACCTGGATCAGCGAGGCCGACATCCGCTCCCGCAGCTATCCAGACGAGGTCTATGCCATTGAGCGCCAGGAGTATGGCAACTTTTACGGTTTTCTCAAGGAAGTGCATAGCCTGGAGCCTTCCGTTACCGAAAAAGACGGCGGGCTAGGCCAGGCCCTGGCCCGGACCCGCCAGCAGGTGGCGTCACTCCTGGCCAAAGAACGGCAGATCAACAGCCAGTTCAACGCCTTAAACTCGGCCATTGACCAGATAGACCAGCAGCTCGCCCGCTACCGTTACCAGCAGGTTGCCGAGCAGGACCAACAGATGCAGACCCTTGGCGAGCAAAAAAATACCCTGAAGGCGCAATTTGCCGAGCTGGTGGAAGACGGCCAGCGCAACACCGAGCAACTGACCGCCTATTACGCCCTGTTTCAGAGCGCAGACGGCAAGGAGAGCAAGGTCCTCTTGGCCAACATGGTCCGCCTCTACCAGCCCAACCAGATGGGCCTGCTTCAAAAATTTGGCCATTACGGCGGCAAGCTGCGCGAGTTGCTCGTAGACGACCCCAGAGAATCAAACACCGAAGGCGGCCTGTTCCCGGCCATCTTCGGCACTGTCACCCTGGTGCTCTTGATGAGCATCCTCTCCTTCCCGCTCGGGGTCATCGCCGGCATCTATCTGCGCGAATACGCCCATGAAGGCATCCTGGTCAAGATCGTCCGCATCGCGGTCAACAACCTGGCCGGCATCCCCTCCATCGTCTATGGCATCTTCGGGCTTGGCTTCTTCGTGTACGGCATCGGCGGCCTGTTGGACCAGGTCTTTTTCCCGGAACGGCTCCCCAACCCGACCTTCGGCACCGGCGGCCTGCTGTGGGCCAGCCTGACTCTAGGCCTCTTGACCATCCCGGTGGTCATCGTCGCCACCAAGGAGGCCTTAGGCTCGATCCCGCCGTCGATCCGGGAAGGGTCGCTGGCCTTAGGCGCCACCCGCTTTCAGACCTTGACTCGGCTCCTCCTGCCCATGGCCTCGCCCGGCATCATGACCGGCTTCATCCTGGCCATGGCCAGGGCGGCCGGCGAGGTCGCGCCCTTGATGATCACCGGCGTGGTCAAACTGGCCCCGGCCCTGCCGATTGACGGCCAGTTCCCGTTCTTTCACCTCAACCGGAAATTCATGCACCTCGGCTTTCATATCTACGACATCGGCTTCCAGTCGCCCAACGTCGAGGCGGCCAAACCCATGGTCTATGTGACGACGCTCCTCTTGATCCTCATCGTCCTTGCCCTGTGCAGCCTGGCCATTTACTTCAGGAACACGATGCGCAAGCGCTACGCCATTGCCGATGTCTGATGGCGTCGCAAAAAGGCTATTAACCCTGTTCCCCTTCGACTCCGCTCAGGGAACAGTTAATGGTACAAAAACAGACGGACAAACAGTCAATCCCGACCGCTTCAACCTTTAAGTATTCAGGCTACCCCCCAACCATAATCGAGTTAAAATGAACCCACAAACCAATGCCATCATGACCATCACCGATGCCATCGCCGAGGTGCGGGACCTGCATCTCTACTACGGCGACAGCCAGGCCCTGCGTGGCATCACCATGAGCATCCCCCGGCAGAAGGTCACCGCCCTGATCGGCCCGTCCGGCTGCGGCAAATCGACCTTCATCCGCTGCTTCAACCGCATGAACGATCTTATAGAGTCGATCCGCATCGAGGGCATGATCAAGATTGATGGACAGGATATCAATGACAACAACATCGATGTCATTGAGTTGCGACGCCGGGTGAGCATGGTCTTCCAGAAATGGAACCCGTTCCCCAAGTCGATCTATGAAAATGTCATTTACGGGCTCAGGATCGCCGGCATCAAAGACAAGGGCATACTCGACGAGACGGTGGAGAAGAGCCTGAAAAGGGCGGCCCTCTGGGACGAGGTGAAGGACCGCTTGCACCAGTCCGCCATGGGCATGTCCGGCGGTCAGATGCAGCGTCTCTGCATTGCCCGGGCGATTGCGGTCTCACCTGAGATCATCCTGATGGACGAACCATGCTCGGCCCTTGATCCGCGCTCCACCGCCAAGATTGAGGAGCTGATCCGAGAACTGCAGGGCGACTACACGATCATCATCGTCACCCACAACATGCAGCAGGCGGCCAGGGTCTCCGATTTCACCGCCTACTTCTACCTCGGCGAGTTGATCGAATTCGGCCTGACCAAGAGGGTGTTCACCAACCCGGTGCGCAAGGAGACGGAGGATTATATTACCGGCCGCTTCGGTTGAACCGGAGAAATCCTGTAACCTATAAATATTCGTAGGTTGGGTTAGGCCGTTGTTTGGCCGTAACCCAACGCTCAATGGGCCATGGGTGTTGGGTTACGCTGCGCTAACCCAACCTACTTCGGGCCTGTTCAGGGTGACATGGTTAAAGGCCGCCGGATGTGGAGTGCGGCGACATGTCGCCGCTTTCAAAAGCGGTGACGCGTCACCGCACTCCAAGAGGATGCCAATCCAACCTGGATAGTTACCAAAAACCTTCGGTGAAAGTATGATTAAGAACCTGGCATTTGAACTTGATAAGTTGAAGAAAAGAATTTTGCAGCTCGGCGCTGAGGTCGAGGCGAGTCTGATCAGGGCTGAAACAGCACTGTTGGACTTCGACCCAAAAATGGCGGCCGAGATTATCACAACAGATGCCGATATCGATAGCCTGGAGATTTCGGTGGAAGAAAATTGCCTGCGGATTCTGGCCCAGCATACCCCGGTAGCCGGAGACCTAGGGTTTGTGGTGGCCGTGCTCAAGATCAATATCGATCTTGAGCGCATCGGCGACTTGACCGTCAAGATCGCCGACCGCATCCTGCTCCTGGCCCAAAAGGAGTATGTCGCCTTCGCCAGCCAGCAAACCATCCAGTTCCACGAGCAATTCAGGCACATGTTCGCCGAGACCATCAAGATGGTCAAGATGAGCCTCGACGCCTTCGTCGATATGGATGCCGATCTGGCCTACAAGATCCTGGTTTCGGACGATCAGGTCGACCAAGCAAAGACCGTCATCCGCACCCGGATTGAGGAAATCTTGCATACCGATGCCAGCCAGCAGCAGTATCTAGGCCTGCTGCTCAGTGTGTCCAGGAGCCTGGAGCGCATCGCCGACCACGCCACCCATATCGCCGAAGACGTCATCTACATGCTGCAGGGCCAGATCGTCCGCCATGCGGCTGATAGCCAGGAACTTTCAGGTGAACGTTGAAACAACCCGACCGTAGGCTTTTCGCGCAGATCCGGCTCGTGGAAGTGTTAGACAACGGACACATCCCGAATAAGTTTGAGTCTTCGACCCTCGGCAAGTTTTGCAATTGCATCGGCATCCTGCTCTAGTCGAGATAACATTTCTAGCAACTCTAATGCGCGTAACCCTTTGGGTAGCTTAAGTCTCAACAAATCCCAAGCGAAAAACATCCATCCAGCAAAGAAAAACCAAAAGACGCCGACGTATTCGAGCGGCGAGTCATAAAAGAACACAGCGATAAGAACCCCAGAAACATTCAAGAGCTGGAGTAGGATAGTTAGGTAACGGTGGAGCTTGTTATAGCGTTCACGAAGGCCATGGATTCCGCTAGATAGAAGGGCCACGCTCAGATGGATGCGTTCAAAAATCGCTAGTTCTCTGGTGGGGGCACC
>JANNQL010000193.1:0-2041 GCA_031400755.1 Pseudomonadota bacterium
CAACAACAGCCGCTACCTCGCCAGCTCAGGCCTTGGATACGACGGCGTGGTGCGGGTCTCCATCAACGGCCACTTCGGGACCGGCACCCTGCTCTATGACGGCTGGCATGTGCTCACCGCGGCCCATCTGCCTTTCGATGGCGCAGGCGTCACTACTGTCTATTTTCAGACCAGCGCCGGCAATTTCTCAATCGCGGCTGAGGCCGTCACCCGGCAGCCCGACTGGGATGCCGACAATGCCTCAAACGACCTGGCCCTGATTCGGCTTAGCGCACCTGCCTCAATTACGGCCGAACGCTACCAGCTCTATCGCGACGATGACGACATCGGCCAGGATTTCACCTTCCTCGGGTACGGCCAGAGCGGCGCCGGCAGCACCGGCGCCCTCGACTCCAATACCACGCCAGTGCGCCGCCTCGCCCAAAACACCTTTGACGGGGATGTCGAGGTGCTCAACAGCGCCATGGGCAATACCCTGGGCTGGTCGCCGCTGGCTGGCACCCAACTTTTTGCCGACTTCGACGACGGCAGTTTCGCAGCAGACGCCGATGGTCGCCTGCTGGGCTTGCCAAATCTGGGTCTGGGCCTCATGGAGGGCATGATTGCCCAAGGCGACAGCGGCGGCCCCGCCTTCATCGACGGCCTGCTTGCCGGGGTGGCCAGCTATGCCGCCAGCCTGACTAACAACGACGCCCATCCCGACCCGGACGACACTACCAACGGCACTTTCGGCGAAATCGGCTTCTGGCAGCGCCTTAGCGCCTACAATCAATGGATCGACCAGACCCTGCGCGCCTCCTGGACCGATGCCCCAACCCACCCCGCAGAGATCCTGACCTCAGTGACAGAAGGCGACAGCGGTGTGCATTATGCCTTTTTCATGGTGCAGCTCGCCAATCCAGGGGCGGAAGGCGGCAGCGTCGCCTACCGCACAGTAGACGGCACCGCCACGGCCGGTGCAGACTACCTGGCCGCCAATGGCCGGCTGGTGCTCTACCCGGGAGAAAACCAGGCGCTGGTCCCGGTGGAGATCATCGGCGACGCCATGCCCGAAAATGACGAAACTTTTTTTCTGGAGATCTTCGACCCCATCGGCGGCACCTTTCCAAACAACCAGAGTGTCCTGAGCGCCATGCGCACCATCATCGACGACGATCAACAACTCATAGCGGTCATGGGGGTGGATGCGCGGGACGCGACTTGGCCTCTGGCAGGATAAAAATGTGGGGTGGAGGGCCTGCTGGAAAAGAGATGCCGAGGCTCGGCGCACCAAACAGCAAAGGCCGGAATCCACGTCATTCACTGGATGCCAGCTAGAACCATGCTGGCATGACGATAATTTAAAATGGTATTTTGAAATTTCCAGATCCCTTACTGCTCCGATTGCCTCTCGCTCTCGGCTTGATCATCAGCGCTATAGGCCTCATCCTGGGCTGCCAGATAATCCAAGTCCGCCTTAAAGGCCATAAAGTCGGCCTGGGCCCTGGAAATGCCAGACATTGCCCGCGTCAGCTCTTCCTGGGCGTCAAGCACCACAATGGTCGTGCCCAAGCCAAGTTCAAAGGCGGTCTGCGCCCTGTCTAAAGCAGCCATCGCCACCTCCTTGATCTTCTGGGCCGAAGCAATGCGCAGCAAGGCCTCCTGCTGGGAGGCATAGGCCTCACGCAACCCCCGGTCAATCTGATTGCGAAGCTTGCGCAGGTCTTCCTCATAGCGACTGGCTACCAACACCTGTTTACTGTGCTCGGCGGCGTCAGCCCCACCCTGGAACAAATTCATCGACATATTGAGCCCCAGTGTCCAATAATCTTCCTGATAATCACGATTCAGAGGATTGTCGTAGTCAAGCTGACGGTCATTATAATCGGCATCAAGGCTGACCCTCGGCAGGGCGCGGGCAAGTACCAGCCTGGCATCTTTTCTGGCCAGCATAATATTGAGCTCAGCCATATGCAGATCAGGCCTCTTCAAGGCGCCGGAGGCATAGTCTGACAAGGGTTGGTTGGCCTGATAGTCAAATTCAGTCAGGCGTCCGCTGTAT
>JANNQL010000194.1:0-6316 GCA_031400755.1 Pseudomonadota bacterium
CTTCCAAGTAACTTCATTTTTATCCGTCATTCCGGCGAAGGCCGGAATCCAGTGTTTCGGTGGCTGGCAACCAATCTGGACCCCGGCTTTCCCCCGTCAAGCGGGGATTCTGTTCAATACCCCCCTGAGGGGTACTGAACAGAGCGCCGGGGTGACGGCGTTTTGCGAGTTCATCAAAGTTACTTTAGATAAACCGCCGCTTGCGGCGTGAATCGCTCAGCACTCAGTCCTCATGTTGGCCGACGACTCAAGAGCTCCTTCTGCAATGCCAGTAGTAACTCGGGCACCTCGTAAGGTTTTTGGATGAACGTCCAGTGATGCTCACAGATTTTCGTCCATTGCCCCTGTTTGTCGGGGTAGCCGCTGGTCAGGACAACACCGATGCCAGGACTGAGAACAGCGAGTCTGCTGGCCAAGTCAGTGCCGTAGCCATCCGGCAGCACGATATCGGAAAACAGCAGATCAAAGTGCGCCCCATCCCGACCCGCTGCCTCCATGGCCTCAGCCACGGTCTTGGCGATGGTGACTTGATAGCCGTTGTCGCTCAAGATCAAATTCCCAAAAGTCAAGACCGTCTCGTCGTCCTCCACCAACAAAACCCGCTCACCACCGCCTTGGAGCCCCTGCAACTCATGGGGGGCGACGACTTGCTCGTCCTGGGCCGCAGATAAGGCCGCCGGCAGATAGACATGGAAGACCGCGCCCTGGCCAGGCTGACTGAAGCACGATATCCAACCCTGGTGCTCAGTGACAATGCCATAGACCACCGCCAGCCCCAGCCCGGTGCCCTGGCCAGCCTCCTTGGTGGTAAAAAAGGGCTCGAAGATATGCTGGATCGTTTTCTGGTCCATGCCACAGCCGGTGTCGCTGACGCTGAGCCGGACAAAGCGACCCGGTCGGGCCTTGAGCCAGCCAGCGCAGAAGGCCTCATCGACCAACACATTTTTGGTTTCAATAGTCAGGACACCGCCGTCCGGCATGGCGTCCCGGGCATTCACCGCCAGATTCATGACAATCTGATCGACCGTGCCGGCATCTCCCTGCAACGGCCACAGATCGTCGGCCAGCACCATATCGAGCTGAATATGCTCGCCGATAAAACGGCGCAGCATCTTCAAGAGTTCGCGCAGTGCCCCGTTAAAATTGATGGGCACGAATTGCATAGGCTGCCGGCGCGAGAAGAGAAGCAATTGCCGGACCAGGGTCGCCGCCCGCCTGGCCGCCTTTTCAACCTCAGTCAAAGACTCCTTGACGACTGAATCCGCTGCGACCTGGGTCATGGCAATACCAAGATAGCCGGAAATCACCGTCAGGACGTTATTGAAGTCGTGGGCCACGCCACCTGCCAAGCGCCCCACCGCCTCCATCTTCAGGGCCTCGCGCAACTGCAGCTCCATCCTTTTCAAGCCGGTGATGTCCTTGGCAAAATGGGCATAGCCGGTGGTCTCGCCGGAGTCGTTGATGATCGGCGAGAGCGTCACTTCAAAGATCTTATCAAACTTGGGGTGTTCAACGATGGAGTAATGAGAGCAGGAGGTGGCCAAAACGGTCTCGATCGGACAGCCATCGCAGGGCTGGTCAGCGTCGTGAAAGAGGGCGTAACAGAATTGGCCGACAAGCTCACTGGGGTCCTTGCCAAACAGTTGGACCGTGGCTTGATTGACCCGGACGATGCGCATGTCCCGGTCCTGCAGACAGACAATATCGCCGATGGCGTCAAAGGTCCGCTCCCACTCATGCTTGACCCGCATAATTTCCTGGTCATGCTCTCGATGCTTTAAAGCCAAAGAAAAGATGGCGGCCAGGCGCTCCAGCAGGACCTGGTCCTCCATGGTATAATCCCGCTCGGCATTGGCCACCGAGATCTGACCGAGGACCTGATCACCAGCCATGACCGGGACCGACAGGAAGCGGCGTACCGGAAAATGCCCGGCCGGGAAACCGGTGCTGCGCGAATCATCGTCCGGATCGTTGGTAAGCAGCGACTGCCCATGAGTCAACACCCAGCCCCACAGGCCGCCAAATTCCTTTATGACGATGGGCGCCCCGTTTTCTTGCTGCCCATCCCAGTCCTGAGGGGTCAGACTGGACATCACCAGCATGCCGTCTGCGTCGATAAAGCCGACAAAGGCATGCTGACTATCGGTAAAGCGCAGGGCCTGCTCCTTGACCAGCTCGGCAATCTCCTCCATAGTGCGGTCGCTAATCAGGGACTTGGACAATTCGGCCAGGCTGAAGTCAATTTCGGCGGCCCGGGCCAAGGTCCGCTTCTTCTCCATGACTTCGCTGACATCGTGCAACACCATGAGGACATTGACCAGGGCGCCTACAGAGTCGCAGATGGGGCTGGCGGTGACCTCAAAATCACGCAGGCTGCCATCGGCCAGACGGTGGCAGTGAACAGACGAGGCCGGCTGGCCGCTGGCCACGACCTCATTGAAGACGCATTGCCCCCCCGACGGCAGGCAAATTTGACTACAGGGGAAAGGGCAATGGTGATAAAGATCGTGGCATTTATGGCCGATGACCTTGTCTAGGTCGCCACACATGGCAAGCATGGCGCGATTGGCGAATACCACCCGATAGTCCAGGTCAAGGACGCAGACCGTGTCGGTCAGATGGTCAAGTACGGCGAATGAGGGGTGTTCCATGCCTGCCTACCAAAGAAGTAAAATCAACCTCGACAAAACACGAGGCACTCCCATTTAGTATAGGCAGATTTACCTTTAAAAGTCGAGCACTTTTTTATTGCCAGCCCCACCATTAATTAACGTCACAGATCACTTTTAAACAGCGGGCGGTTGCCATCGGTCATCTGTCATCTGCTTTCCGGCACCCCTAAGGCCTTGAGGACAAGGGCCATGGGGCAGAACTTGGAGAGGCCGAATTGAAAAAGGTTGGCGCCGACAAAGGCAGTAAACCACAACCAGTATGAGCTGTGATACATGGGACTGACCTGGACCCCTAAGGCCAGACTGAGCAGGATAAAGGCCCCGGCAATCGTGTGAATCCAATCGGTGACAATCATGACATTTTCCTCATGGGCTGCTATTTATCAATTTTTGGCAGTGGTATCAATCTGTTCGGCGCAGTAAAGACGCCGCAGGACGCGGATTATCTCCTTGGTGCTCGACGCGGCAATGGAGTAGTGGACAAAATTGGCCTGTTTGTCGGTGCTTACCAGACCCTGGCCCTGAAGCCTCTGCAGATGCTGCGAGACATTGGCGTATGAGGTCGACAACTGGCCGTGGATCTGGCCCACGGTTTGCCCACCATCAACCAGAAGACAGAGAATTTTCAATCGAATCGGGTGACTGATCGATTTAATAATTTTAGCGAGTGTCTCAACCGAATGGTCCTGCATGTCCCACCTTTCAGTATTCAATGTTTTTCTAACATACCAAATTCCAAGCAACGGTCAAGACAAAAAATCTCGCCATCAATCAGGACACCACCGTCATGGTGCTGAACCCGCCAGCCAGCTTATGCAGCCTGATCTGGACCGGGACCCTTTCCTTTAAGGCATCGACATGGGAGATAATGCCGATGGTCTTGCCGGTTTCCTGCAAGGCGGCCAGGGCGGCCAAGGCTGTTTCCAGGGTGTCGGTGTCGAGGGTGCCAAAGCCTTCATCCAGAAACAGCGAGTCAATCCTGGTCTGGCCAGAGAGGTTGGCCAACCCCAGGGCCAAGGCCAGGCTGACCAGGAACTCCTCGCCGCCGGACAGGGTGCCGGTGGGACGGATGGCATCGGCCTGATACGTGTCGACAATCTCAAGGCCAAGCTCTTCGCTTTGCTGACGGCGCAAGAGATAGCGATCAGAGAGCCGGACCAGCTGCCGATTGGCGAGTGAGATCAGATGGTCCAGGGTCAGGCCCTGGGCAAAGCGCCTGAATTTTTTGCCATCTGCTGAACCAACCAGATCGCTTAAGAGCTGCCAGCGCCGCAACTCCTGGCGTTGGCGATCAATCTCAGAAGCCCGCTGCTCGTACTCCACCGCCAGTTGGCCCTGCCGACGAATTATCTCGCGTCTGGCCCCCAAGTCCTGCTGTTGCTTGGCCAAGGCTTCACCGGCAGCGGCCACGGCGGTCTGCAAGGCCTCGCGGTCGAGGCTGTCCGCCTCTTCGCCAAGGCCTGCCAATTGGGCGCGGGCCTCTCGTAAGCGGTCATCCAATCGCTGTCGCCGAAGGATGATTGTCTCCCGCACCCCTTTCAAGGCCTGCAGCTCGACCTCGGGCAGCAGCGCCTGCCTAAGCGCCGCAAGACTCACAAAACCTGCAATCCCCAATTTCAGGTCAAGGGCTGAGACCCCGCTTTGCGCCTCAGCCGCCAGCCGCTCGGCCTGCACACCGTTCTGACTCAGGAGTTCGGCCTGGGTGGCAAGCCGGGCAAGCAGCCCATTATTGAGCTGATCGCTCTCAGCCTGCCGGCTGTCAAGCCGGGCCCGGTCTTCTGTCAGTCTTTGCCGTGCGCGCTCAGCGGTCTCGTCGCCAAGCAGATCGAAACGCGATTTAGCCAAGGCCGCAAGGGCCTGCGAAATCCCCTGTGCCGCCCCTTCCTCCTGAAGCTGACGGTCTTTAAGCCCATGCAACTGACTGGCCAAGACCGCCAAGGTCTGCCGTTTCTGGGCGAGCGACGCGAAAAGACCGGTACGTTCCTGACGGGCCTGATCATACTGCTGCCAACGGTGCCTCAAGAGCTGACGGCAATCCTCTTCCTGGCCTGTCCCTGGCAGGACAAGGCCGTAGCGGTCCAGTTGCGGGGCCAAGGCCGCGCTGAGGTCGGCGCCCTTCTGGCAGAGGACCTTTTCGTCCTCCTGATAGCGGGCCCGGGCCGCTTGGTGCTCGAAACTGAAGGCCAGGGCCTTTTCCAACTCCACCAGCACTAAAGCCCCTGCCTTCTCGTCCGCCATCACTTGCCGCAGCAGGATCTCGTTTTCCACTTGCATCTTTCGGATTGCAGCCAGACCTTCCTGCTCGGCAGTTATCCCTTTCTCAAGCTCCACTTTGGCGGCAGCCGCCGAGTTCGGACCAGCAAGTCCGGCCGCTGCGGCCCCGTGCACCAGCTCGGCCTGCACCTCATCGAGGGCCTGCTTGACGATAGTGATTTCCGCCGCCAAAGCCGTGAGCGCCGCCTCAAGTTCCAATAGACGGCCTTCAATCCCGCCCAGCTCGGCAATAAGTGCGTTAAGCTTCCGGCGCTGGTCAAGCACCGCCTCCCTGCCCTCATCCATAAGCGGGGCCCCGCACTGCCAGGGATGATCGAGGGCGCCGCACAGCGGACAGGGCGCACCGTTGGCCAGACGCCCTCGATCAGACTCATACTTGGCCACCTGGGCGGCCAGGCCCTGTTTTTCTTCCAATAAAGCCAGGACCTGCTCAAAATGCAGCTTGTCAACCGCGAGAAGCTGACGACGCCCCTTGGCCTCCAGCAATTCCTGACTAAGGGCCTGCTGGCGCGACTCTTTGGCAGCCAAATCAAACGCCAGTCTCGAAGCCTCCTGCAAACGCCCACAAACCACCTCATAGTCGGCAAGCAGCTTACGTTTGGCAGCCAATCCCTGCTCCAGATCATCGCAGGTACGGCCGTGAAGGGCATTAACCATAGTCTCGTTGGTCATGTCCAGCCGCCCCTGCAAGGCCGCCAAGGCAGTGGCCGACACCGTCTGCTTTCGACGCAAATGATCTGCGTCCTGGCCCAACTGGCCGAGCAGACGACCGACCCTCTCCTGCTCGCGCCGATTGGCGGTGAACTGCTGCCGGTGCGCGGCCAGCTCCTGCAAGGCCTCGGCCAGCAGACTCAAATCATGGCCTAAACCCGCATCCACCGCCGTCTCCAGCAGCAAGGCATCCAGGGCGGCAATCCGCGCCGCGCCCTGCTCGACCTCCGCCTGTTGGCCCTGTCCCGCCGTTGTTAGCCTAGTCATCTCCTGCTCGATGCCGGCAATCATCTGCCGCCGGGTAGCCAAGGCCTCACTCTGCAAGTCAATCTGCTGGTCGATCTTTTCAGCCTCGACGATTGCCCGCTCGCGGACAGCGGCCTGCCCGGCAAAGGCGCCAACCTCCTGCGCAAGGACGAGGCGGGCCTGGCGCAGGGTCCCCTGCTGGTCACGTAGTTGATCAAGATGAGCGCTAAGCGCCACTGCCTCGGCCTGCAGGACAGCCAGCCGCCGCTGTAATTCGTCCAGGGAACGGAGGTCGGCCTGCAGGGGCCAGGCGGACTCGGCCAGGGCCAGGCGCTTAAACTCCGACGTCCTGGCCTCCTGCTCGGCCAGCACCGCGGCCAACTCCTGCTCAGCCCCGCGGATGGTCTCCTGGC
>JANNQL010000195.1:0-9622 GCA_031400755.1 Pseudomonadota bacterium
GTCGATGAACATCAACACCCCCGTGACTGGCAGACCATTCGGGAACTGATCAACACCAGCCGTCTGGCGGCCCCGGTCAAGGACCGCGCCCTCAAGATCTTTGAGGTGTTGGCGACGGCCGAGGCCAAAGTCCATGGCTGCCCGGTGGAGCAGGTCCATTTCCATGAAATCGGGGCAGTGGACAGCATCATCGACATAGTCGGCGCTGCCATTGGTCTTGACTATTTTAAGGTCCACGACTTGGTGAGCGCCCCGCTGCCCCTGGCCAATGGCTGGATCCAGACGGCCCACGGCCCGCTCCCCCTGCCCGCCCCGGCGGTCTGTGAACTACTGAAAGGAATTGAGGTGTACGGCGTCGCACTCGACATGGAGTTGGTCACCCCAACCGGGGCTGCCATCATCAAGGCCTGCGCCAAGTGCATTGGCCCCCTGCCTGCCATGACCATCCGCCAGGTGGGCTACGGCGCCGGCAGCCGCTCACGGCCTGATGGCCAGCCGAATCTGCTGCGCCTGATCATCGGCGAGGTCTGCTGCGTGGCAGAGGCCCAGCAGGTGATCACTATCGAGACCAACCTCGATGATTGGTCGCCGGAGACCTTCCCCTATCTCAGCGAACAACTCTTCGCCAACGGCGCTCTCGATGTCACCCTGACCCCCATCCAGATGAAAAAGGGGCGGCCGGGCTTTACCATCCAGGTTATCGCCCCGCCCGCCCAGGCCTTTGGCCTCCAGCAACTGCTGCTGACCGAGACCTCGGCCATTGGCCTGCGCTTTAGGCAGGAGCAACGCCGGACCCTGCCCCGTTTCTTAGGGACAATTATGACCGAATGGGGAGAGGTGAAGGTGAAATTGATCGAGACGCCAACCGGGGCCAGGATGACCCCGGAATACGAAGACTGCCGCCGGCTCGCCGCCGCCACCGGCAAGCCCATTGCCAATATCTACCGGGCCGTGGCCAACCAAGCCCTGGACAAGTTCCAACCAGACCAGGCTGGCGACAGATTGAACCCACATCAATCGTAACAACATCCGCCTACCCTGCTGCCCATCATGATCAAACTCATCATGTTCATCGCCACCGGCGCTTACACCGGCTACCTGCCGAAAGCGCCCGGCACCTGGGGTACCTTGGTGGCTCTGCCGCTCAATATTCTACTGCTCAGGTTATCCGCCAAAGACTACGGAATTTCTCTGGCCATCATCTTTCTGCTGGCCGTGTACACCGCCGGGGCCGCCGAAAAGATCCTTGATCGGAAAGACCCCGGCGCCATCGTGATTGATGAAATTATCGGCATGCTGATCACCCTGATCGCGGCGCCGGCCACGCCACTGGTCTGGCTCGTGGCCTTCCTGCTCTTTCGGTTGTTCGACATCATCAAACCATGGCCGGTATCCTGGGCCGACCGCCGCCTAAACGGCGGGCTGGGCATTGTCATGGACGACGTACTGGCCGGCGGCTATGCCTGGCTCGTCCTGCATGGGCTGCTGACCTTGCTGCCCGGCCTGGCCGGACTTTGATGAAACCTCGCCATCCCTAAACAACCAGCTATTGCCCTTCCTCATGCCCCCGGCATTTCCTTGATAATCCAGCGGACTGCCGCCAACAGGTCTTCTGCGACATAACAAGGCTGGACTTCCTGCCGGGGGCCGATAAACTGCTGATCCCCCCGACCATAACCGGTCAGCACCAAAATCCCCTTGGCCCCGCAGGCGGCAGCAGCCTTCAGGTCGGACCAGCGATCGCCAACGACATAGGATTTAGAAAGGTCGAGGTCATGATCGGCCGCCGCCTGCATAAACAAGCCTGGTTTCGGTTTCCGGCACTGACAGCTCTGCCGATAGCGCTCTTCCTTCGCCTCCGGGTGATGGGGACAGACATAGACGCCATCGAGCCTGGCCCCTTCGGCCTGCAACCGTTGGTTCATGGCCTCATGCACCTCAGCCAGCAAGGTCTCCGGAAAATAGCCCCGAGCCAGGCCTGACTGGTTGGTGACCACGATCACCGGGACCGAATGCTCGTTCAAAAGCCTGATGGCCGCAGCCACTCCGGGCAGGAGATGAAACCTGCTAAGGTGGTTAATATAGCCCATTTGTTCGTTAATGGTCCCGTCCCGATCAATAAAAACCGCTGCTTTTTTCATGTATGGCAACCCAGATATTGTAAATTAATGAATTCAACCCACGTACCGTTACGAGATCCGCCTCACCTGACAGAGCGGAAGGTAGCATGGTCTTTGAACTATGGAAATAGCTAATTAGCAAGCAACGTCCCCCTGCCCCAATGCCGTTGACTTAAGCGCGCAACTCAAAATTGCGCATAGTTGTCATTCCGGCATGCAGTAAGCCGGAATCCAGTTCGCCACGCCACAGCACTGGACCCCGGCTAAAACCACCCCCGTCAAGCGGGGACTGAACAGAGGGCCGGGGTGACGGAAAGAAGGTGCTGTTTTGGTTGATAGCTGCTCTGTCAGCAGACCTTAAATCAACGCCATTGCCCCCTGCCCCCCCTGCTTTGTATAATTTTCGTTTGGCCAAAAAGCTTTATGGCTTTCTTACTACTGGGGAAATATGAAAGTTGCACTTGCAAATTTCCCCAAAAATAGATATGCTCATCCCATGATTCCACGGACCATCACGCCAGTGCTAAAGCAATTAGCCGATCAATACCCAGTCGTCACTCTCACCGGACCGCGTCAGAGCGGCAAAACGACACTCTGTCGGAGTGCCTTCCCGGACAAACTCTATGTTAACCTCGAAAGCCCTGACACCCGCGAATTTGCTCACTCCGACCCACGCGGTTTTTTGTCTTCGTGTCCGGATGGAGCGATCCTTGACGAAATTCAACGCGTCCCTCAGCTTCTCTCCTATCTGCAACCGATTATCGATGAGCGCAGCGTTCCAGGACAGTTCATCCTCACCGGCAGCCAGCAGTTTGAGGTAATGACCACTATCAGCCAATCCCTCGCAGGCCGCACGGCATTACTGAAACTGCTCCCGTTCAGCATCGAAGAACTCAAGGGTGCCAGTATCCAGCCCAGTATCGACAGCCTACTTCTCCATGGTTTCTACCCCCGCATTTACGATTCAGGACTAAACCCGACCCAGGCACTAGGCGATTATCTGGAGACCTATGTTGAACGGGACATCCGGCAGTTGATTAACATCAAGGACCTGGCACTGTTCGAAAAGTTCGTTCGTCTCTGCGCCGGCCGAACGGGGCAACTGCTTAATCTACAGAGCCTTGGTAATGATGTGGGTGTCTCCCACACCACCGCCCGCAGTTGGCTCACCTTGCTGGAGGCGAGCTATGTGGTTTTCCTGCTCCACCCGTGGCACACAAACATCTCAAAACGTCAAGTTAAAGCCCCCAAGCTCTACTTCTACGATGTAGGCTTGGCCGCCTATCTCCTGGGAACGGAGAGTGAACTGCATGTGAACCGGCATCCATTGCGTGGCAACCTCTTCGAAAACCTGGTGGTCATAGAAGCGCTCAAATACTTCTATAACCGCGGCCGTCGCAACAAACTGCACTTCTGGCGCGACGCCAAAGGGAACGAGGTTGATCTGGTGATCGAAGCGGGACCTGATGTCGTGCCGATCGAGATAAAATCGGGAGCGACCATCAACGAGGATTATTTTAAGGGATTACGATCGTTTGCTGCCAAACTCGCTGTGCCGCCGCGCACCAGTGCCCTGGTTTACGGCGGCACGGAACGGCAACAGCGCAGTGATGTCAACGTCTGGCGGGTTGGTGATGTGGCTGAGATGTTTGATGCGACAATAGCAAGATAGCAAGCAACGTCCCCCCGGTCACAGAATGTCTAGCCTGACCCACATTCTGGCCCCCCGCTAGGGTTGGGCCGCAGCAGCAGAGACATCAACCTCGACCGAATCGATCCATTCACGATATCCTGTCACTGCGAAGTGCAAAGTGGTTTTTCCGGCAGGGAAAGGCATTTGAAATAGATCGACCGAGTTTAGGCTGGTCAAGGGGGAGCCGACATAGGGGGTAATGCCTGGCTGCCATATTCCAGGAGGCACATATGAATACCAACCGAAGGGCGAGTCCGCTATCAGCCACCAATTGGCAAGCGTACCAGTTCCGTCAATTGGATTGAGGCTCACGCTGACCCGGATCTCTTCTCCGGGGGCGACGACCAGCGGCCCATCAAAACCGTTGGCTTTGATGTCCGGGATTGCGGTCCCGGTAAATATATTCGTGGCGGTCAATTGGCTCGCCTCGCCGTCCACATCTTCACTCTTGACCTCGCCAACGTTGGCGGCGTACCAGACAGTGTCCACTGACACGTCAGAAACACTGCGCCCGTTGATGGAGCCATATATCCGCAACGATTGCAGCGCCTTTATGGTTGCGAACGAACCCGCAGACACTTCGACTTCCTCTTCAGCCAAAATGGTTGTCGTTGCCTCATAATAAAACGTATAACTGCCGACACCCTCAATGTCATATATGGCACTGCCATTGCTCTTGATGGTATCGCCGAGCGCTACCACAGAATTAAAAACCTTCAGTGGCGGCGACAGGGTGACAGTCATATTGGTGTATCCGTATCCAGAGGAGTACTCAATGGGGTAATAAATTTTGTGGATCATCACGCCCGCTGCGTCGTTGCTGCAATATAGTGCTGAGCCTGGAGAGTGCCCTCCTCCTTGAATCTCGACTTTCTTGGTCGCCGTTCCATTGACGATTTCAGTTCCGGGCATGACAGTTAAAGTCTCAGCGCCATCTTCTGTAGAGTAGTAGGTCCATGCCATGCCGGAATCAAGCGGGAAGTAAGATGCGGTGGTTAACAAATCGTTAGAGTTGCTTATCGAAACAGCGTCCGCCGTGACGCTGCCATGAAGTAAGCAAATCATAACAGACGCCACTATTGCCACTATTGATTTTGCTGATTTTGTTTTCATCGATTCTTTTCCTGTTGGATAGGGGATGTGCCCTTTTTTCTCTTATGGATTCACATCGGCGCAATGCGCTGCGTTTGCTGCGCCCTACCGAGCTTTCGTGGTTCGCCAGCCGGGGATGAAGGAACCGCGTGCGCAACTGAAAAGCATTGTTGCGCACCCTACCAAACTTTGCTCGTGACGGCCATTTATTGACGCTTAAAAAACTTATAAAGCATAAGAAACAACTCATCATTTTTAAGTTCTTTTCTTAAAAAATAAAGAGCTACAACTTGTACCAATATACATATTACAAATATTGGAATTATGCCTCCAAATGATGGAGATATTTGAACTGCAATTGATAATAAAATTAAAAATACTATTATCAATGATAAAAAATTTAAATATCCAATTTTATTTTTTAATTCAATTATTATGAAATATTCTATATAAGCCAATGGTGAAAAAATGATGGCAAGTATTATAAGTAATATTTTTTCCATTTAATTCTATTGTCCCCATGCATCGTGGGGAGAGATTACATCATCTAAATATGGCGAAGGAGATGGATTTTCACCCCTAGAAATTTTAAATAAATTACTTAAAGTGTCATATAAATATCCTCCTTGTTTTGCATTTCCTGTAGTCAAAGCATATCCTGCTCCTGCTGCTAGAGACAAAGCTTCACTATAGTATGAAATATGCAGAGAAATGGGGACAGATTTATTTTTTTCACGGAATTGTGTTGCATAAATAAATCTGACCCCATTTCACAACCTACCCGGCTAATTTTGACTCAGCGTAAATTGGACTTTTGGTCTGTTGGTAATAAAACAATCCCTAAAAGATATTGCATGGCAGAATAGCCAGTTTATTTAGTGGCGGAGAATACTAAAGGTGGGAGGTTATTGCAAAGAAGTTTTTTTCTAAAAAAGCCTCGGCGTTCAATCTTGCCTCGCTTGCTTGTTCCTGACAATCGAGCCCTGCCATCAATTTTTTGGAACCACAACCGGTTGACTCTTGAAATAAAGCCGCACAAGTGTTAAAAGAACCTGTTTTTTCAATTTCACACATCCTTTTTTTATGCCATTGGTGCCCGGCTTCGGGTTGGCAACAGGATGGAGGACTAACCAAAACCCTGCAAGGAGATTTACCATGTCCCACATTACCATGAAAGAGATGCTGATTGCCGGTCTGCATTTTGGTCACCAAACCCGGCGTTGGAACCCCAAGATGAAACCTTATATCTTCGGGGCCCGCAACAATATCTACATCATCAACCTCGACAAGACCCTCCCCATGTTCAATGCGGCCTACGATTTTATCGCCAGCCGGGTCGCCAAGGGCAACAATGTCCTTTTTGTCGGCACCAAGCAGCAGGGCCAGGACATTATCCGCGAGGAGGCCACCCGCTGCGGCATGCACTACATCAATCACCGCTGGCTCGGCGGCATGCTCACCAACTTCCAGACCATCAAAAAAAGTGTCGACCGGATGAAGTCCATTGAAGGCATGATTGCTGATGGCTCCATCCATAAGTACAAGAAAAAAGAAGCCATGGGCATGGAAAAAGACCTGGGCAAGCTGGAAAAGACCCTCGGCGGCATCAAGACCATGAAGGGCATACCGGACATTATCTTTGTTGTCGATCCAAGACGAGAAGATATCGCCATCACCGAGGCCAACAAACTCGGCATCCCGGTCGTGGCCATCACCGATACCAACTGCGACCCGACCGGTATTGACTTCCTGATCCCTGGCAACGATGACGCCATCCGCGCCATCAAGCTGATTGTCTCCAGAATCGCCGACGCGGTTATTGAAGGGGCCGGCAACCGGGTGACAGCGGAAGACATCGGTGATGACAAAGCTGATGTCATGCCTGAGAGCATTGAAGACGTTGAAGTTGAGGTTGAAACCGCCGCGTAGCTTGGTGTTGACTAGTAACCCTTAAACCTTCGTAGGTTGGGTTAGGCCGTTGTTTGGCCGCTTTGTTCAGTGCCCCCTTGAGGGGTATAACCCAACACCAGTTGCGCCGCTGGCGTTGGGTTACGCTTCGCTAACCCAACCTACGGGAAATACGAAAAACCAAATGTTACAAGGAAGGTGTTAAAAGTGAATATTACAAGCCAGATGGTAAAAGAATTAAGAGACAAAACCAACGCCGGCATGATGGACTGCAAAAAGGCCTTGACCGAAAACAATGGCGACATGGAAAAGGCCATTGATTTTTTGCGCCAGAAAGGACTTGCCATCGCCGCCAAAAGGGCTGACCGGTCAGCCAACGAAGGCACCATTGAGACCTATATCCACAGCGGCAGCAAACTCGGCGTCATGATCGAACTCGGTTGCGAGACCGATTTTGTCGCCAAGACCGATGCCTTCATCGCCTTTGCCAAGGACCTGGCCATGCAGATCGCCGCCACCAACCCGGTATCGATCTGTCGAGAGGATGTGCCGCCTGCGGTATTGCAACGTGAAAAGGACATCTATATCCAGCAGGCCATTGATTCCGGCAAACCAGCCAATATCGCCGAAAAAATCGTGGCCGGTAAAATTGATAAATATTATGCCGAGGCCTGCCTGCTTGAACAGAATTTTATCAAGGACCCGGATTTAACCATTCAGGACAAATTAAATGAGCTGATCGGCACCATGGGAGAAAACATTACAGTCAAGCGCTTCGCTCGGATGCAGGTAGGCGCCTGATTGAAAAATTTTTAATCTCCCTGCCCAGCCAGGTTTCCTCGCTTTGGTTGTTGGCTGGGCATCGACGCTCAAGCTTCCCCCCCCATTTTTTATTGCCATAAGGTGTCCGTCGCCAAAACCTCTGAAGGTAACCCATGCAATCTCAATACAAACGTGTGTTGTTGAAGTTAAGTGGCGAAGCATTGATGGGCAAGGCGGCTTTTGGTCTCTGTAACGACACCCTGCAATACGTGGCGGGTGAAATCAAAAAACTCATCGACACCGGTGTGCAAGTCGGCCTGGTAATTGGGGCCGGCAATATCTTTCGGGGTGTATCAATCGCCTCCAAGGGGATGAACCGGGTCTCCGCCGACAACATGGGCATGCTGGCCACGGTAATGAACGCCCTGGCCCTTGAAGGCGTCTTTACCCAGGCCGGCATCAACACCCGGGTCCTTTCCAGCATCCCCATGCCTCTGGTCTGCGAATCATATTCCCGTCAGCAGGCCATCCACCACCTTGAAAAAAATCGTGTAGTCATCTTCGGCGCCGGTAGCAGCAATCCATTTTTCACCACCGACACGGCCGCCGTGCTGCGCGGTCTTGAAATCGGCGCCGAGATCATCTGCAAGGCCACCCGGGTCGATGGCGTCTATGATCGTGATCCCTTGCAAGACCCAAGCGCCGTCAAGTTCGCCACCCTTTCCTACGCCGAGGTCCTGAGTCGGCGGCTTAAAGTTATGGATGCAACCGCAATTTCCTTGGCCATGGAAAATGCCATCCAGATCATGGTCTTCAATATGAATATCCCTGGCAATATCGCCGATGCCGTTTGCGGCAAACAGATCGGCACCTTAATCAACGGAGGCAATCATGAATAAAATCATCAGCGACATGCACGATAAAATGGCGAAAAGCATTGAGGCCTTCCGTCGTGATTTGACCAAGATACGGACAGGCCGGGCCTCACTCTCCATCTTTGATGGCATCAAGGTTGAGTCCTATGGCTCTCAGATGCCGCTGAATCAGGTGGCGGCCATCACTATCCCCGAAAACCGCATGATCGTCATCCAGCCTTGGGACATGCAACTGATCAATGTTATTGAAAAGGCCATCATGAAGGCCAATATCGGACTCAACCCGGTGAGTGATGGCAAGGTCATCCGCCTCTCCATCCCCCAGCTCACCGAAGAACGCCGCAAGGACCTGGTGAAACAGGTCAAGAAAATCGGCGAAGAATTCAAGGTGGCGATCCGCAACTATCGCCGTGACGCCATTGATATCGCCAAGAAAATGAAGAAAGAAAAAGAAATATCCGAGGACGACCTCTTCGCCCTGCAAGAAAGCGCCCAGAAAGAGACCGACGTCTTTATCAAGCAGATCGACGACTCCATGGATGACAAGGAAAAAGAGGTCATGGAAGTCTGATTGATTCCGGCCTCTAGCGTCTATTGTCTGTGAAGGTAAGCCGGCAGAAGAGCGAAGTCTCCTGCCAGACGGTTTCATTCAGTCTGTTCACCATTGAGTAGTTATTTTCCCCACTCATAGCCACATGTCAAAAGCACCCCAAATCGACCCGGCCAATATCCCCAGGCATATCGCCATCATCATGGATGGCAATGGCCGCTGGGCGCAACAGCATAAACTGTTACGCACCGTGGGCCATAAGATCGGGGTTGACTCGGTACTTAACATTACCACCGCCTGCCGTAAACTCGGCGTCGAAGTCCTCACACTCTACGCCTTTTCCTCGGAGAACTGGCAGCGCCCCCGAGAAGAAGTCTCGACTTTGATGTCCCTGCTCAAGACCTTCCTGGTCCGAGAATTAACCAACCTCACCCAAAACAATATCCAGTTACGCGCCATCGGCCAGACAGAAAAACTGCCGCCTGATGTGCGAGAGGTCTTGCATAGCACGATTTCTCAATCAGCCGGCAATGACGGCATGGTCCTGAACCTGGCCTTGAGCTATGGCAGCCGTGACGAAATCGTTCGCGCCGTCCGGGAGACCGTCCGGTTCCTGCAAGCC
>JANNQL010000196.1:0-7730 GCA_031400755.1 Pseudomonadota bacterium
GAAGATGACTCCAACCAGGACCAGGGCGGTGATCAGACAGTAGATGACGATGGATTTGATCAGCATCTCTTCTTTAAGTTGGGCGAGTCGGGTGAAACTTTCCTGGTAGGATGGCCCCAGAGGTTGGTGTGCTGAAAAATAGAGAATGATGCCGGTCAGCAGTAGTCCTCCGGTAAAAAATAATCCACATTTAAAAAAAAGCCCGCTCAGGTATGTTTTGGAAATGACTTGGGTGGTGGCGGCTGTCTGTTGCACGGGTTCCCTCATTTGTAGTGGTTGGTCTCTTGATGATTAGGTCTCGGGGTAAGTCAATTTGTTTTAAGCAAATTTAATGCCGGCTCGAAAGCCATCGCTGTCCTGAAATGTCCACATAACAATGCCGTGTTTTGGCAGATTCCATTCGGGTTGATTTTCATTGAAAAAGATACATTGGCCAACATTAAGCGGCACGGAGCAGGCGATGCCCATGCCGGCGATATTAATATCAAGGACCGATATCTCCTGGATGGTATCAGGCGAGGAACCTTCTTTGAGCGTGACCATGAGGGTTGGGTAGGTCTCGTCCTCGGCGTCTTTCTTGGTCAGGAGAGTCCTGGTTTTTCTTGGTGGCAACATGGCGATTATATGTTTGTTGGATGTTTGCTGGAAAGTTGGCAAGCCCTACATGATAAATTCCAGGCCAACCCTAAAACCAGTCTCATGTTTGAGGCACCAGACGACTAAGCCTTTAGCCGGGAGCTCCCAATGGGGTTGATTCTTGACGAAATAAACAAGTTGTCCTGTGCTAACCTGGGTGGTGGTGAAAATCCCCATGCCGGTGGCGCTAATGTCTGCGATGGTGGCCTTTTTGTGCTCATTGAGAGCTCTCCCATGGACATCAGGTTTGTTGATGGTAAACAGGAGCGGCGTGTTTTGTGGGACTCTCTGACTTGCTCTTTTTTCGCTGGCTAAGCTCATGGTGCACTCGTGGTTATATTTGCTGGGTTATGAAAACTTTCCCATAGTTTATGGCTCTGCTGATTGAGCCCTTGATGGTAGCTCAGGCGCGGATAGGCGGTTGCGGTCATATGCCGCCGGGGCATGGCAGCCTGGGGTACATTGTCCACCATTGTCATTTTTGATGAAGTTGACCGGCATTTCCCAGTCACCGAAGGAAACTTTTTCGGCCATTAGTTTCGGCAGGCGACTGGAATGGATCGCATGGCACAGTTTACAGGACCGCCCCCGGGTCTTTCGGTTGACATGCACATAGTGGAGGTTTATTTTCCCATCCCTGAAGTCTGTATTATAGGAAGTATTGGCATGCAGAAGCAAGTCTATTTTATGGCATTGGAAACAGAGTGCATACTGTTTTTCATCGTAGTCGTTAAAAAAACCTGTGGAATAGGGACCGGTGAGGAGGTGCTTGAAGAAAGAACCGTGCACAGTGTGGCACGAGGAGCATTTTTGGCTGGCAACGTCGCCGTGTAATTGGGTATCCCCTTCTTTGGTCACGGCTTGATGGCAATTATAGCAAAGGACGCGGTCACGGCTTTCGACAAGCAGAGAGTCGGTGTCACTGTGAAAGGTATGGCAAGTCAAGCAATCGCCTGCGGCGACAGGGGGGTGTAAATAGTTGTAATCGACAATAATCTGGTGACATTCCAGGCAGATATCCTTGGCCATGGTAAAAGATTTTTTTCCGGTCTGGGGATGACTTTGACTTTCTGCCTTGTCAGCGCTTTGGTGGCAGTGGGTGCAATCGCCATGGTCCTTGGGCTGAGCTGTCTCTTTCGCCATCAGACCAGGGTGACATTGGACGGTGGCGCATGCTTTGGCTTCTTCTGCGGAGCTAACGGTTTGGGCCGTAAGCCCCAAAGTGAGGCAGACGAGGATGATGCCGAAGCCACCCAAGCAGGAGTGTCGAGTATTCAGTAGCTGCCCGAATCGGATCATTTTTTTGTTGAGTGTGTTCTTTGGGTTATCCAGGCGGGGCATACTATTTAAGGAAATAGTGCATGTTGCCGCTATGGGGGTCGTGGCAATCAACACAGAGCATGCCCCGGCTGACGATTTTATCGTGCATCCCTGCAGCGAGCCGTTTTTCCTTGTGGCATTTAAAACAGATCGCTTCCAAGCTCTTCCGCAAAAGTGATGGGTTTTCCGATGAGTGGGGATCATGACAGGCAAGGCAGGCACCCACCGCCACTGGCCCATGAACATTTCGGCCTTGAATAAGGTTTTTATGGCATAGGTAGCAGATCTCCTTAGTGGGCAGACGTAACTTGTTGTCGGCCTGAAAATTGTGACAGCTTTGACAGTTTTGTTCCTTCCACGGGCGGTGATAAGAGCCGGCTTTGTTCTTTTTGTCGGGGTTTTCTTCCGAGTCGCCTTGATCAGCGGCAGTAATGCGTTGCTCGTAATACGTATTGAAAAGATCTTCAATATTGTCCTTACAAAGTTCTTCAATTGGGGGCAGGTCAGGGACACCATCAAAGAGGGATGTGAGTATCTTGTGCTTGGCCAGCGGGTCTATTTTCAGACAGCCGCTGAGCAAAAGCATGCAAAAAATGAGTGTGATATGCCGTGCGCGGCAGACTTTGATCGTGACGCTGATTTTTATTAAAAAGTTCATTATTGAATAATACACGACTATTTTACGCTTTCGTATTCAACATGATATTCGCCAAATTCCGACTCTTTAACGGAATTGTTGACCTCTTTGTCGCGACTGTAGTCCATCTTGCGATGACAGCCCGGCATGCAACTGCCGCCGCTGCCGGTTGTTGCAAAAGAGATTGACATCTGCCATTCGCCAAAAGTTGAACCGGTTTGGTTGATCAATTTTGGTCCATTACTGGCGTGTGACTGGTGGCAAGTCTTGCAGGTGCGGCCCTTGCCAGGAATTGTGGCATGGAGATAGTGGAGGTTCTGCGAGCCATTGCGGAAGGATGTCGTCGTGCCTGTTGTCTGACTGGTCAAAAGCCCTTTGTCATGACAGGTAAAACAAAGATCATAAATTTCAGGCTCATAGGCGGCGTAGATGGCGTCAGGGTAGGGGGCGATCAGGAGTTTGTAAAATTTTGAGCCATGTGGGTCATGACACACGGAACATTGTCCTTGGGCAAGTGGTTCATGCAAGTAAGTTTGTTTGAGTTCGATAGTGATATCCTTGGGAGATTTGGAACTGATGGTGTTTTTATCGTTGTGGCAACTGAGACAGAGATCAATCTCTTTGTTGTTGAGTAGTTTTTTGTATGGCGCGAAGTGGGGTAAATGGCAGGTGCCGCAAGCCTTTTCAAGGTAGAGGCCTTCGTGTTTTGACCTGGATTTTTTATATTTTTCCTCAATGGCAGGATGGCAGGAAAAGCAAAATTCTTCGCCGCTTTGCCTGAGGAGGCTTGGAAATTCACTGCCGTGGGCCAGGTGGCAGGCGGCACAGTCCTCAGTCTGCATGACTTTGTGGACGTTGGTCGATTCCTTCATCCCTTTGGCAACATCGACGTGGCATTCAAGGCATAGGGCTTGAAGGTTGTTTTTAAGCAAAGCGTTTTGGTCTGATTCATGGGGGGCATGGCAATAGGTGCAGGACCCTAAGCCAACGGGACCATGGGTGAATTTATTAGTGGCAATCTGCTTGTCATGGCAATTCAGGCAGAGTTTTTCTTGATTGGTGGACGTCACATTCAGAAAATACTGGTTGTCTGAGCCGTGCGGGGCGTGGCATTTGAGACATTCACCTTTAGCGGTAGGGGCATGGGTGACCTTTTTCCCTTGGAGTTTCGGGTGGCAGGTGGTGCAGAGGTCCGCGCCTGCGGCCAGGAGCTGAAAGTCAGCCCCATCATTGGTATCTGGGTGCTTCTGGTTGATTTGTTTGTGGCAAGCCAGGCAGCGCCCGGTCTGTGCCGGGTAATGAGTGTTTTTGACAGCGTTGACTGCGGCATGACATTCTGTGCTAAGGCAGGCTGGGTTTTCCGGGTAAGATTGGCTTTGTTTGATGAGGGCCGCATGGTCTTTAGGATTTGCGGTCTGATTGGCAAGGTATTTGTCGATGATCATTTGTTTCAGAGTGGCATCGGGTATTTGGGTCGGTGCTGTTTGCTTGGTTTTGTCTTTAACCGATTCAGTTCGGCGGGTGAGCTTGGTGGCGCCTTTAGTGGCAGGGGTGTCGAGAGGTTCCTCTGGGCGGTCTGGCAGGGGAGAGACCTTGGCGCCAGACTCTGTGGTGAGCGATTCTTCGGGGGCGGAGGCCAGTGGTTGGTTCTTTTCGGTCGCGGGGCTTTGGGATGATTTTACAGGCGGTGCGGTCGGGTCGTATAGCTTAGTGATTCGTTCTGACCTGTAATCGCCATGAAGTATAGCCGGTGGCTTTTTGGTGATTTTCTGGGTTTCTTCGAGAAGGCGCGTGATGCCTTGACGTTCATCCGCTTTGCCAACCCGTACGGTATGGAAGGGCGGAATGGTTTCAATCCGCAGGAATTCTTTCAAGTCAGTCGGAAGTTGTTCTTCAAGGCGATCATACCATTCGCGCGCCTCATCTTCATTGCTGAAACTACCAACTTGGATTGTGTAAAAAAGTGGTTCTGTGGCGTCTGCTTCGGTCTCCGGTTGGGCCGATTTGGCCTGCGGGGGAGAACCAAGAGTGCTTGACAGGATGACCAGAAGAAAAAATATGGTGCGCAAGAGGGGTGCCATCACTGAACTGAATCAACGAATTTGTCTGAAAGTCTGTGGAGTCTATGGAGTTGGCAGATTTTCATCTGTTGATGAGCAAAACTTTCCATTTTTTCGTTGTTTAGGCCTGCGGGGAATGGCGGTTATTCCAAGGCGACATTTCAGGAACTCCAGATCACAAGCAAGTCGACTAAGTCCGCCCTTTAGAGGGCAACGATATCACCTTTAGTGAAACTGGATGCAGTCTTACCTCGCACATGATTCACTAACGTATTCAACTACGCGACTTTGTCGTTATAAGAGTTTAGCGGTTAAAATGCAAGGTCTCAGTCTTTATTTTGCCTGGTCCCGAGGGACTTCTTGTATTGTCTGCAACGCTTTCAGGAAATTTTTGGCGAAGTGCCTGGTGTCACACATGGTTGATTGCTGTAGGCGTTCGCGCATGGTTTGCCGCAGGGTAGCCAGTTGGTCGAGATCATTGGCGAGCGCTACCGACAACCTCAAATACTCGTCAGGGGTATGAGCGATCAGTTCAGGCAGGCCGATCCCGGTCAGGACACTGGCGCCCATGCGGGCGGCATAGCGATTGCCGGCCAAGGTGACAACCGGGACTCCCATCCACAGGGTATGGCAGGTGATAGTGTGGCCGTTGTGGGGGAAAGGGTCAAGCGCAATATCTATTTTATTGTAGAGTTTGAGGTAGTCCGGCATGGGCAGGGTGGCAAGCATTTCAAGCCGGTCTGGTCCCACGCCGCAGGCGGAGAATCGAGCCAGATAGAGGTTCTTGATGAAGTCATCGGCAAAGGGTGAGCCGACCATGATCAACCGAGAATCAGGCACCTGCAAGAGGACCTTGGCCCACAAGGAAATCACCTCCTCGGTGATTTTGGCGGGGTTATTGAGGGAGCCGAAAGTGATCAGCCCACGTGCCAGAGCGGGAAGCGTCCCGACCTCCGGCACCTGGGCTGGCGGTTCATAGCAGAAAAAGGCGTTGGGCAAACGGAGCAGGGTTTCACTATAATAGGCCTCCATGCCAGGGGGGTCGGCCACAGTGTCGGTGAGGCGATAGTCAATGACCGGTAGTCCCGTTGTGTTGACGTAGCCCAGCCAGCTTACCTGGTGCGGCGCGGCCTGTAGCGCCATAATGTCAAGCCGATTGTTGGCCGAGTGGCCAGCTAGGTCGATTAGGATGTCGATTTGATCCTGGTGGATGCGCCTTGCTGCCGCCAAGGCGCTGAGTCCAGCGGTGCTGAACCAGGAGGCGGCCAGGGCTTGCAGGTGGTGGCTCAACGAATCCATCTGTTGATCGTGCATCTCGGCGTAGCAGTACAGGCTTGCCTCCTGTGGGTTTATCGCTTTGAACAGAGGCAGCAGAAAGGTGCCGACCGGATGTTCCCTGAAGTCTGGCGACAGAAAGCCGATCCGTAATTTTTGGCCTGGCGGTCGGACTGGGTGGGTGAAAACGGTTCCGTTGCCTGGGGCATGTCTCTGCCACCAGGCCTGGGCAGCTATATAGAGTTGTTTCGGGCTGTAAGCCGGGTCGTAATTCATAGAAAAGAGCATGTCACTGTGGGCCTTGTGGTCCTCCGGGTGTCGCTCCAGGTAGCGCCGCAGGCAGGCCACATCGTCCTCTATCATGCCGTGTTCCTTGTAGGTCCAGCCTAGGTTGACATGGGCCTCGCCCAGGTCTGGATTGTAGCGGATGGCTTCCTGGTATTTGGCCATGGCGGCGTGGAGTTTGCCCTGTTTGAGCAGGGTGTTGCCAAGATTGTTGTGGGCCACGGCGTAGCCTGGGGCAATGGCTATGGCTTGCTCGTAGGCAGAAATTGCCTCTGCTAATTTGCCTTGGGCCTGGAAGATATTGCCTATCTCGCAATAGGCCGCGCTGTGCTGCGGGGAAAGCTTGATAATTTTTTGAAAGCAGGCCAGGGCCTCGGACAAGAGGCCTTGCGCCATCAGGCATTGGGCCAGCATCTCATGGGCCGGGATGAAGGTGGGTTTGGTCTGCAGAATTTTTTGAAAGCCTCTGGCAGCCGTTGCCGGATCGCCAAGTTCAAGGTGAGTCAGGGCCAGGTTGAATTGTGATTCCAGGTGGCCAGGCTGCAAGGCCAGGGCCTTGCGGAAAGAGATAATGGCCTGGTCAAGGTCCCTCAGGCTGCGTTGGGCCGAGCCCAGGTTTGAATAGTAATCAGCCCGTCCGGACTGCAAGGTGATGGCCTTTTGCAAGAGGGTGGTGGCCTGCTTGAAATCACCCCTTTGTTGACAGAGGGTGGCCAGCAGGTTTAAGGCATCGGCCTGCTTGGGCTGCGCGGCAAGGACTTTATGGTAGAGCGCTTCAGCCTCGTCCAAGCGCCCTGCTTGATGGAGGCTGATGGCTTCCTGCAGGCCATGGTCTGGGCTGGCGGCTTTTTTTTTGATTGGGGTGGTAGGGCGTTTTATGATTTTCCTGGACATGGCATCGTTTGTATGGGGAATGGTTGGAAGGCATCAGTGCGGCTGATTTTCAAGGCGGATGTCGATCGTGTTCAGTTTCAGGTCATGAGCGAGGCCATGGCAGGCGCCGCAGCTGGCAAAATGATCGATGATTGACTGGGAGTGGGGTTGGGCGTGGCATTTCTGGCAGGCCGGTATGGTCTTGTGCTTGCCGGCATGGCATTCGGCGCATAAGACCTGGCGGTGTTTGGCCCGGCTGCTGCCGAGCAAGGCATATGCCTTTTGGTGGCAGGGGCCGCAATATTCGGAGGGGGTGTCCGCGGCAAGGTTGACTTCAAGTGGCATATGGGGCTGGTGGCAGTCTTTGCAGGTCTCGTTGGCCATGCCGTCCAGGTGTGGTCCGTGGCAGTTGGAACACGGGGGCAAATAACCATGCTGGGTGTGGCAGGCCGTACAATCAAGGGTGGAATGGACGGACTGGTGTTCCTGGAGTTGCTCCAGTTGGCCGTTATGGCAGGTGGTGCAGGGGGCGGTGATGGTCTTGGTCAGGGTGATTTGCAAAGGTGTATGTGGGTTGGCGTGGCATTCCAGACAATTGTTCAGCCCGAAATGGGCTGCACCTTTGTGACAGCGGCTGCAGGCTG
>JANNQL010000197.1:0-8297 GCA_031400755.1 Pseudomonadota bacterium
GGGGATGGGCGGCATCTATAGCATTTGAAGGAAGAAGGTTAAACGTGATGCACGTACTGATTGGCTCATGGCTCCTGCTCTTGATTGGCGGTCTCTTGGCCCCGGCCCTTGGCCGCTGGCCGTGCTTGGCTTTGATTGCCGGCAGCGGCGCGGCGATGATCGGCTCGCTCGGCGGCCTGATTGCCGCCGTCCAGGGGCTGGTTAGTGGACAGCCCGTCGCCCTATCGTTGCCGCTGACCATGCCGGGGGCCTCGTTTTCGTTGTATATGGATGGCATTGCCGCCTTTTTTCTGCTGCCCATCTCACTCGTCGGTCTGCTGGGCGCGGTCTACGGCAGTGAGTATATGGCGGGCGGGGGTGGGCGCTGGCCGGGCCTGCACTGGTTGTTCTACAATCTGCTTATCCTGTCGATGTCGATGGTAGTCACTGCCGCGAACAGCGTCCTCTTTCTCTTTGCCTGGGAGTGCATGTCCCTGTCCTCCTTCTTTCTGGTCATCGGCGACTATCAGGATGAGGCCGTTGGCCGGGCCGGCTGGATCTATCTCCTGGCCACCCATCTGGGCGCGGCCTTGCTCTTTGGCTTCTTCCTGGTGGCCGGCAGCAAGGCGGGCAGTTTCGATTTCGCGGCCTTTAGCGCCATCAGAGAAATCTCTACGCCCCAGGCCTCAATCCTTTTTGGCTTGATCCTGGTCGGCTTCGGCAGCAAGGCCGGGCTCTTCCCCTTCCATGTCTGGCTGCCGGAGGCCCATCCTGCCGCCCCCAGCCATGTCTCGGCCTTGATGTCCGGGGTGATGGTCAAGACCGCCATCTACGGCATCATTCGCATGCTGTCATTTCTGCCCCCGGCCCCGGCCTGGTGGGGCGGGCTGCTCTTGACTTTAGGCCTCATCGGCGCCATGTTCGGCATCGCCCTGGCCGCCTCCCAGAAGGACCTGAAGCGCTGCCTGGCCTATTCTACTGTCGAAAATGTCGGCTTGATCTTTTTGGCCCTGGGCTTTTGGCTCTTTTCGCGGAGCACCCAGCAGTACACCGCCGCAGCCTTAGCGCTGATCGGGGCCTTGCTCCATATCTGGAACCACGCCCTTTTCAAGAGTCTGCTCTTTCTGGGGGCGGGCTCTCTCTCGCATGGCAGCGGCAGCCGTAATCTGAACCAGATGGGCGGTCTGCTCAAGCGGATGCCCCGCACCGGGCTCTTGCTGATGGTCGGCGCCATGGCGGTAGCGGCCTTGCCGCCTTTGAACGGCCTGGTCGGCGAGTGGTTCATCTACCGGGGGCTGTTAGAGAGCGGGGTGAAGTTGCAGGGGCTTGCCGCCTTTTTGCCGCTGATGGTGCTTGGCCTCCTGGCCCTGGTCGGCGGCATGGTGCTGATCGTCTTTACCCGGCTGGTCGGTATCGCCCTTCTGGGCGGGCCCCGGCAACCGCAGGCGGCCGAGGCCCATGAATCCGGCTGGCGGATGACCGGGGCGATGGCGGTACTGGCGGTGCTGTGCCTGGGAGGCGGGCTGCTGCCCGCCGGGCTGATCCTGCCGGTCAGCCGGGTGGCGGGCCTGATTGACCCTGGCGTCCCGCAGGGATTGGCCGGAACTGATCTGCTGCCGGGCTGGCTGGGCTGGCTCGGTTGGGGCCTGCTGGCGCTCGTCGCCCTGGTCGTGGCCGTCTCTCGTTGGTTGCAGGCCCGGCAGCGCACAGGCGCTTCCTCCACCTGGGGCTGCGGCTATGCCTTCCCGACGAGCCGCATGTCCTACAGCGCCGAGGGCTTCAGCGAGCTGGCCTGCACCAGTTTCCTTAACGAGGCCCTGCAACCGGCGGTGGCCGATGGCAGGTCGCTAAGCCTCTTCCCGGAGGAGGCCCACTTCAGCCATCAGGCCCCTGATCTGGTGCTGGACGGCTTCTTCCAGCCGCTTTTTGGCCGCATCGCCGGCTCGTGCAACCGCTTGCGCCGCCTACAGTCCGGCCTGGTGCATGTCTATATGTTTTATATCTTCAGCGCCACACTCTTGCTTTTAGTTTGGGTGGCGATGCGATAAGCGCCCTACTCTTATCCCTCAAGGAGGCTTTCCCCATGGACAAAGTAAAACGGCTGCTGATCTTCACCGGGGTCATGGCCTTGTTCTGTGGCGTTTATGTCTTGTTTGCCCCCTGGCAGAGACCTCTGCCCGATAGCTCCTGGCGGCATGGGGGCGGCGAGTTGCTCGGCAGCGGGGTGGTCTGGCTCTTTGTGGTTATTTATGGCCGTACAGCCTTGAAGATCCTGCTTCGACAGGGGCCGTTGCTTGACCGCTTGCTGCCCGAAGGCACTTGGGACAATGCCTCGCCCAAGGCAAAAGGGCTGTTATCGTTTATGAACAGGACGCATCCCTATGTGGGAGCGGCGGCGGTGCTGCTCGTTTTCGGCCACGCCCTCCTGGAGGGGCTAAACCAGGCCAATCTCTTGATGCGGGTTGTGCTGTTAGTGGCCGTCTGGCAGTTTGGTTTTGGCCTCTTCCTGCTCAATCGCTACCAGGTTGTTTTTGTGCAGAAAATGAAGCGCTACAGTCACATGGCCCATTCGCAACTCTATACCGGCATTGCCCTTGGCATCTGCGCTATGTTTGGCCATTTATTGGTCAAAGACTGATCACTTAACAGGACAAACTTTCATGATCGCGCAAATTTTTTGGCATTTTCTCCTGCTCTTTGGTCTGTCGCCCCTGCTTCTGGGGGTGATCGGCAAGACCAAGGCCCTGTTCGGCGGACGCCTTGGCCCACCCTTTTTACAGCTCTATTATGACCTCTGGAAGCTGTTCCAAAAGGGCATGGTGATCAGCCGCACCACCACCTGGCTGTTTCGGGCCGGGCCGGTAGTGGGCTTGGCAGTGCCGGTGCTGGCCTCGCTCTTTGTGCCCTTCGGGGCCATCGGCGCGCCGCTTGGCTTTGACGGCGATTTGATTTTCGTGATCTATCTCTTTGCTCTCTCCCGTTTCTGCACGGCCACGGCGGCCTTGGACACCGGCTCGGCCTTTGAGGGCATGGGCGCCGCCCGTGAGGTCACCTTCGCCTGCCTGGCCGAGCCGACCCTCTTTTTCGTGCTGATCGTCCTGGTGCGGCTGACCGGCTCCTTCTCCCTCGGCGGCCTCTTCGGCCCGGCCTTGCTGTCGGGCTGGCATACGGCCGGGCCGTCCCTGGTCCTCGTCCTCTTCTGCATGTTTATCGTGGTGCTGGTCGAGAATTGCCGCATCCCCTTTGATGACCCCACCACCCATCTCGAATTGACCATGATCCACGAGGTCATGGTCCTCGATCACAGCGGCCCTGATCTCGGTATGATCCTCTACGGCGCCTCAATGAAGCTCCTGGTTTTAGGCGCCATGGTGGTCGGGTTGGTCCTGCCCTTTACGCTCGGGAATCAGCTTCTCGACGTCCTGGTCTTCGCTCTTGGCATGCTGGCCCTGGCGGTCTTGATCGGCGTGGTCGAGTCGATCATGGCCCGCCTGCAACTGCTCAGGATCCCGCAACTCCTGATCGGCACCTCGCTGCTCTCTTTTTTCTCGTTGATCTTGCTCTTGAGGTAAGCTTACTATGGAGAGTTCCGCTAATCTTCTGTTGCTCTTGGTCATCCTGCTCAATTTCTTCATCATGGGCAGCAGCCGGCTCGGGGCCTGCATCCGCACTGCCGCTCTCCAAGGCAGCATGCTGGCCTTTGTGCCGCTCCTCATGCACCCCATCTCCGGCCACACCCTGTTCCTGGCCGGTTCCGCCCTGGCGCTCAAGGGATTTTTCATGCCCTGGCTCTTGTTCCGGGCCATCCGCCAGGTGCAGATCCGCCGCGAGATTGAGCCGATGATCGGTTATGTGCCGACCTTGATACTCGGGACCATGGCCACGGCCGGGGCCTTTATCTTCAGCGACCACCTGCCTTTGATCGAGGCCCATCGCGGCTCGCTGGTCATCCCCGGCGGCCTGGCCACACTCGCCACCGGCTTTCTGATGCTGATCACCCGGCGCAAGGCCCTGACCCAGGCCTTGGGCTATCTGATTTTTGAAAATGGCGTCTTCATCTTCGGTATGCTGCTGACCGAGGCCATGCCGCTGATGGTGGAGGCCGGCATCTTGCTCGATTTGCTGGTGGCGATCTTTGTCTTGGGCATCGTGGTCAACCAGATCAACCGGGAATTTTCGTCGATGAATGTTGAAAACCTGTCATCCTTGAGGGAATGAAATGACGACCCTGCTTGTGCTTGTTCCTCTACTGTTTGCCGTGGGCGCTTACTTTCTGCCTTCCGATCGGCTGCGGCCCTGGTTTTTGCCAGTGGCCGGCTTTGTCCACCTGGGACTGGTGTTGAAGGTCCTGGTCGATGACGCGCCGCTGGCGGTAGGCGCCTGGGTGGGGATCGATGCGCTCGGCCGCCTCATCCTGATCGTGGTCTCCCTCTTGTATTGCTGCTGCGCGGTCTATGGCCTGGGCTACCTGCGCTTTCGTCTTAAATGGGGCAACCGCATCTTTGTCACCTGCCTGCTCCTCTTTCTTAGCGCCATGAGTCTGGCGGCCGAGGCCCGGCACCTTGGCCTGCTGTGGGTGGCGGTGGAGGCCACCACCCTGGCCTCGGCCCCGCTCATCTATTATAACCGCAACCGGCTGTCGATCGAGGCCACCTGGAAATACCTCCTGCTCTGCTCGGTCGGCATTGCGCTCGCCATGCTCGGCATCCTCTTTGTGGCCTACTCTGTCCTGCCCAAGGAAGTGATCAGTCTACAGCTCGATGACCTGCTGGTTGGGGCGGCGCAGTTCTCGCGGCCCTGGCTGCGGGCCGGATTTGTCTTCTTGCTGGTCGGCTTTGGCACCAAGGCCGGCTTTGCGCCGCTCCACACCTGGAAGCCCGACGCCTATGGCGAGGCCCCTGGCATGGTCGGCGCCTTACTCGCCGGGGGACTGACCAGCATCGCCTTCCTGGCGCTGATGCGGGTCATGCAGATCATGTCTGCCGCCGGCGAGGCCGAGGTCGCCCGCCAAGCCTTTGTGGCCATGGGCGGGCTGTCGCTCTTCTTTGCCGCCGTCTTTGTTATTAAACAACCAGATTTCAAGCGGCTTTTGGCCTATTCCAGTGTCGAGCACATGGGGATACTGGCCATTGGCGTCGGCATCGGCGGCATCGCTACCTTTGGCGCCATGCTGCATATGGTCAATAATGCCCTGACCAAGGGTGTCCTCTTCCTCGCCGCCGGCAATATCCATCGTCGTTTCGACAGCAAAAGGCGGGGTGAGGTGGCAGGGGCCATCGCCGTGCTGCCGGTCTCCGCCTCTCTGTTCATCGCCGGGTTTCTGGCGGTCACCGGCTCACCGCCCTTTGGGGTCTTTATCAGTGAATTTACCATCCTGCGTGGGGTGTTTGCGGCCGGGAATTATACCTTGGGCGGCTATTTTCTGCTGATGCTGTCGGTGATCTTCATCGGCATGGGCAGCACGGTGCTGGCCGTTACCCTGGGGCCGCCCTCAAGCAGGGCGAACAAGGTCGATTATCAGGAGACCCTGCTGACGACCGGGCCGCCCTTGGTCATGCTGGTCCTGGTTTTGGTCCTTGGTCTGTATCTGCCGACGCCGGTCAAGGATCTGGTGACCAAGGCGGCCGGGCTCGTGGAGGTGGTGCGATGAGGCCTAAAAAAGCAGTGCGGATCGCAAACGGCGGATTGGTGCCGCTTGAGCAGTTGCCGGTCCTCGACTACGACACCTTTGCCGATGGCGTACTGGCTGAATTTGCCGGCGATAGCCGGGCGGCGGCCTATTTCGCGGTGCTGCCCGACGATGGGGCGGCAGGGCTGGAGCTGTACGCGGTCATGGCCCGCGAGCGCAACGCCAATTTTGCCATCTACCGCACCCGGATCGGCGAGAGTTTCCAATCACTCACCCCGAACTGTTCGCAGCTCCATCTCTTTGAGCGCGAGATCGCCGAACAGTTCGGCGTCGTGCCGGAGGGCCACCCCTGGTTCAAGCCGCTGCGCTTTCACTCCTCATGGCGACCGGGTCATGACGCCTGGGGCCGCGATCCGGGCCAGCATCCCTTGCCTGGCGATATGGACTATTACCGGGTGGAGGGCGATGGCATCCATGAGGTGGCGGTGGGGCCGGTCCATGCCGGGGTCATCGAACCGGGGCATTTCCGCTTTCAGTGCTACGGCGAGAAGGTCCTGCACCTGGAAATTTCACTCGGCTACCAGCATCGTGGCCTGGAGAAGATGCTGGTGGGCGGGCCGTATCCGGCCACCAGCAGGCAGATGGAGACCATTGCCGGCGACACCACGGTCGGCCACATGACCGCCTACAGCAAGGTGATCGAGGGTCTGTCCGGTTGTGGGGGCGGGGCGCCGGCAAGGGCCCAGGTCATCCGCGCCATCGGGCTTGAGCTTGAGCGCCTGGCCAACCATGTCGGCGATATCGGCGCGCTTTCTGGCGACATCGGCTTTCTGCCCACTGCCGCCTTCTGCGGGCGGTTGCGGGGCGATTATCTGAATATGACGGCGGCCCTCTGCGGCAGCCGTTTTGGCCGGGGCTTGGTGCGGCCGGGCGGGGTCGGTTTTGATCTTGATCCGGCACTTACCGAGCAGGTGCTTGCGGCGCTTGCCGCAGTCGAAGACAACACCCTGGGGGCCTGCCGGCTCTTTTTCGATACCCCTTCGGTGTTGAGCCGTCTGGAGGGGGTTGGCCGGGTGTCGCGCTCCACCGCCGAGGACTTAGGCCTGGTCGGGGTGGCGGCCAAGGCCTGCGGCGTGCCGCGCGATGGCCGGTTTTTCTTCCCGACCGGCATCTATCGGGAGTCTTTTGATGAGATGATCACCGATGAGCTGGGCGATGTCTTTGCCAGGGCCAGGGTGCGGCACCGCGAGATCGAGGTGTCGATTGCGCTGGTGCGGCGCTGGCTGATGGCCCTGCCTGGTGGCCCGGTCAACATCTCCCTTGGCCCTCTGAGGCCGGAGGCCTTGGCCCTGTCTCTGGTCGAGGGCTGGCGCGGCGAGGTGGTCCATGTGGCGATAACCGGGACGGATGGGAGGTTTAGGCGCTACAAGATCGTCGATCCCTCCTTCCATAACTGGAGCGGCCTGGCCATGGCCCTGCGCGGCACACAGATTTCGGATTTTCCGCTGTGCAACAAGAGTTTTAATCTGTCGTATTGCGGGTTTGATCTGTAATGGAAAGTTTTACGTGGCTGTTAAGGATTCTAAGCCGATTGTTTTCCCTTCGACTCCGCTCAGGGAACGATAAACGCCGAACCGTTCCCTGAGCGGAGTCGAAGGGAACTTTGCGGTAGGGCAAGCGGTTTGGTTTTAAGTTTAGAGAAAGTAAGGAGTCACTATGCTGCGGGTAATCGCTGAGCGTTTTCGTCAGGGCTACCGGACCGGGAAGTTTCCGGGTCAGGAGCCGGATCTTCCAGCCCGTTTCCGGGGGCTGCCGGGCATCAGTGCCGATTGCCCTGGCGACTGCCGGGACTGCCTTGAACAATGCCCCTTTGGCGCCTGTCAGCTTAGAGATGGCAAGGTGGCCATCGACTTGGGCCGCTGCCTGTTCTGCGCCGACTGCCCGGCCTGCGGGCACAGTAAGATCAGTTTCTCGACGGATTATCGCTTGGCGGTCAGCAACCGTGAGGCGCTCTGGCGGCGTTCAGATAAGGGGCTTGACCTGGCCGCGCCCCTGGCTGCTGATCTGCACCGGCTCTTTGGCCGCTCGCTCAAACTGCGCCAAATCTCGGCCGGGGGCTGCAATGCCTGTGAGGCGGACTGCAATGTCCTCGGCACCCTGGTCTTTGACCTGGGCCGATTCGGCATCCAGTTCGTGGCCTCGCCGCGTCATGCCGACGGTATCCTGGTCACCGGGGCCTTGACCGAGAATATGCGTTCGGCGCTGCTCGCCACCTATGAGGCGGTGCCGACCCCGAAGATTGTCATTGCGGTCGGGGCCTGCTCCATTAGTGGCGGGCCGTTTCAAGGGAGTCCAGAGGTGGGGCAGGGCTTAGACGCCCTGCTGCCGGTCGATCTCTTCATCCCCGGCTGTCCGCCACAACCGTACACCATCCTTGATGGCCTGCTGCGGCTCTTGGGGAGACGGTAAATGGTCAGCAACACGGTTGAGTTCTACTTTGGCACATTTGATGACACCTTCACCATCCCCCTCCTGGCCTCCCCCTTGAAGGGGGAGGGACCTCCTGAAATCCCCTCCCCTTCAGGGGGAGGGCTAGGGTGGGGGTGGGGTTTTCTAAACCCGGCTGCGGCGGACGCCTCCTGGCCGGCGGACCCACGACCGTAGTAGACCTTGCGGACGCCGTCGGTGG
>JANNQL010000198.1:0-1555 GCA_031400755.1 Pseudomonadota bacterium
CTCGAACAAGCGCGTGAACCAGTCGATCCAGCGTGCCAGCTCGTCCTCGTAGAACAGGGCAATGCGTTCGACCATGTGCGGCATGCGGCCGGTTCGCTCGCCGACGGCCAGCAGCCGAAGCGACACCTGCGTCGTCAAGCCCTGCTTGTGGAACGCGCGCGAGACAGGTTGCCCCTCGCGGATTTCGCGGGCCGCCTGTTCGAGCCCGTGGCGCAGCAAGGGCGAGAGCAGACCGCCGGCCATGTCGAGCGCCGTCGGCAACGCGATGCCACTCTTGAGCAACATGCCCAGCGTTCGATAGAAGCGCGCCAGTTCATAGACCAGCAGGCGATTGCCCAGCGCGGGCATCTTCCAGAGCTGGCGTCCGATCCAGCGGCCCACGCCGGGGCGCGTGAGGACGAACGAGAGCGCGCCGACCGCGACGGCCAGGCCGACGAGCGTGACCAGGGCGTGCGCCTCCAGCATCCGACCCCAGCCGATCAGCAGCCGCGTCAGAAACGGCAGGTTGCTGCCGATCTCTTCGTAGATGCGGCTGAACTTCGGCACCACGTAGAGCAGCATGAAGGCGGTGACGAGGACGCCGACCACCATCAGCAGGAGCGGATAGACCGACGCGGAAACGACCCTGCGCCGGATGCGCCCGAGCTGGTTGTGATACTCGAGGAAGCGGCCGATGGCTTCCTTGATGTCGCCGGTGCGCTCCGCGGCACGCACGGTGGCGACGAACAGTGGCGGGAAGACGGCGCTCTGGCGCCCGAGCGATTCGGAAAAGCTCAGCCCGCGTTGCAGATCGGCGCGCAATTCATTCAGGGCCGCGACCGCGCCGCGGCCCTGCTCCTTCTCGGCCAGTAGGTCGATGGCCTCGACCAGGGACAAACCGGCATCGAGCAGGGAAACGAGTTCCTGGATGAACAGGTCGAGGGCGAAGACCTTGCGCGAAGGCCTCAGGTACCCCGCGATCGGGTTGCGCGCCTTGATCGAGAGGATGCTCAGGCCCTGCCCGGCGGCGCTGCGCCGGGCCTCGGCCATGTCACCGGCCTCGATCGTGAGCTGAACCACGTCGCTCGCGCCACTGACGGCCTTGACGCTGAACTTCACGCGCCCGCTCCTACCAGTTCGTGATGTCGGCGTCTTCCGCGCTGCCGCCGGCCCGCCTGTCCCTGCCGAACGAGTACAGGTCGAACTCGCCGTGCTCGCCGGGCGACTTGTACTGGTACGGACTGCCCCAGGCGTCGGGCGGCGGTGCCTTCTTCAGATACGGCCCGGCCCACTTCGGCTCGTCCTTCGGTTTGGTGAACAGCACGCCCAAGCCCTGCTCGGTGCTCGGAAAGTGACCGGTGTCGATGCGGTATTGCTCGAGGGCCTTCTCGAAACCATCGATCTGGGCGCGCGCGGCCTTGATCTCCGACTTGCCGATCTGCGAGAAGTACTTCGGCCCGACATACGCGGCCAACAACCCGATGATGACCATACGCGGCCAACAACCCGATGATGACCATCACCACGAGCAATTCGAGTAGCGTGAAGCCGCGACTCCGGCGGGTAAGGATCATGG
>JANNQL010000199.1:0-17557 GCA_031400755.1 Pseudomonadota bacterium
TCACCCCGGCGCTCTGTTCAGTCCCCGCTTGACGGGGGAAAGCCGGGGTCCAGATTGGTTGCCAGCCACCGAAACACTGGATTCCGGCCTTCGCCGGAATGACGGATAAAAATGAAGTTGCTTGGAAGTTTTTTTGCTGGATGCCAGCTAGAACCATGCTGGCATGACGGCAAAGATAAACGGTACTTTTATAACTTCCAAGTCCCTTAGAGGTTGCTGGAATTGGCTAAGAGCTTGTCCGTAAATAATATTTTGTGCTTACATACAGTTTTTGGCCATCTAAAACCGCTTAGCAGAGGAGCTTGCCATCAGTTTCCAGACGCCACTTTCCTCCCCGGTCCGGGCAGAGGACCGACTGCTGGAGCATGGCGAAAAACTGACGCCCTGGGATTTCTGTGGCCCCCAGGCTGAGGAGGTGTTCGGTCCTCATCTGGCAGTCGATGCAGTCGAACCCCCAGGCGGCCAACTGCCGGGCCAAGATCGCCAGGGCGGCCTTGGAACTGTTGCTTGCCCGGCTGAACATCGATTCCCCGAAAAAAAAGCCGCCTACCGAGACCCCGTACAGGCCGCCGACCAGCGTACCCTGCTGCCAGCATTCCAGCGAATGGGCGTAGCCCAGCTGGTGCAGGAGGCAGTAAGCGTCGATCATCTCCTGGTTGATCCAGGTGGGTTGGTCCTGATCGTTGCGGACTTGGGCGCAGGCGAAAATGACCTCCTGGAAGGCCTTGTCCATGGAGAACTCAAAGGCCCCTTTTTTTAACTCGCGCGCCAAACGGCGGGAGAGGTGAAATTCTTGCGGCCTCAAGATCAGACGCGGGGTTGGCGCCCACCAGAGGATGGGGTCGCCTGTCGCATACCAGGGGAAGATGCCCATTTGATAGGCGAGCAGCAGACGCTCAGGGGAGAGGTCGCCGCCAATGGCCAGCAGGCCGTCGTCGCGGGCCAGTTCCGGCGGCGGAAAATAGATGTTGTCGCTGAGTTGGAAGACAGGCATGGGGAAGAGGGCTGGGACGGTTTTGTATTGTGCAAAGAAAACAGGCCATGTCCGAAAAAATTCGACATGGCCTGTGGCTTTGTGGGGCGTTTGCTGAAAAGATAGCGCCTGAATCAGGCGATAGACGAGGACCAGCCGGCGGACTGCATCATCTTGGTGTCCCTGCCAAGAATGAGGCATTGATACTGGGGTTGGCTGCTGACCAGGCGCAGGCTGTCCTCGGGCGGCATGACCATTAGGGCGGTGGCCAGGGCATCGGCGTCCATGAGGGTGGTGGCCGTGGTCGTGGCGCTGGTGGCAAGCAGCGGGGAGTGGCCGGTCTGCGGGGTGACGATGTGGTGAAACATCTTTTCCTGGTCGTAAAAGATTTCGTAGTTGCCTGAGGTGGATATGGCCCCGCTGCCCATGCTCACTACGTCGGGATAGGCCTTTTGGTGGTTCGGGTCTTGAATCGCCACCGTCCATGGCGCGCCCTTGGCCGCAGAACCCGAGGTACGGATGTCGCCGCTGACGTTGATCAGGTGATTCTTGACGCCGAGCTTGGTCAGCAGGGCCGAGGCCCGGTCGACGATATAGCCGGGGGCGATGCCGTCCAAGGTGATGCCCATGTTGTCGCGCTGAAAGGCGATGGCGTTGCCGCTGACCCGGATATGCTCCGAGCCGATCCGCGGCAGGAGGGCGGCGATCTCGTCCTCGGTCGGCTGGTGACCGGCGGCAAAGCTGTTTTTGAACAGGTCAACCACCGGTTGGACCGTGATGTCGAAGGCGCCTTTGGTCAACCGGTGATAGTAAAGCGAACGGTTGATGACCTCCACCACCTCGGGTGGGGCGGCGTCCAGGGCGCCAACTTTGTTCAGGTGAGCCACCGGGGTGCTGGCCTCGTGGCGGCTGAACAGCTTGCACAGGCGGTCGATTTCGGCATTGGCCAGGCCAATGGCGTTTTCCGCCTCATCGCGCGAGTTATGGATGACGGTGATGGCCAGGAAAGAACCCATCACGAGCCGGTTATCGGACACCTTATATTCCTGTTTGCCGAAGAGCAGCGCCTCGGCCCGCTCGGTGGGTAACAGGGCGCTGGCGGCGGCGCCGGCTCCGAGCAGCCCGCAGAGTTTCAATAAGGACCTACGGGTGTGGTTACAGGGGGTGGGTACGGTGCTCAGCTTTTTCATAATCTTCCTCATGTGGCCATCCGCAGGCCTTCGGCCTGGCGGGCGATGACCTTACGGCCATCATATATTCTCATAATCTTACGCGGGCACTTCTCAACGCACACCTCCTGGCATTCCGGGCCATAGGCAATGCACTTCTGGTGGTCGATCTTGATCAGGCCATCCTGGTAAAAAATGGCCTCGGTCGGGCACTTCTTGACGCACATTTGACACGAGATGCAGCCCACCTCGCAGACCTTGCGGACATTTTTGCCCAGGTCCTTGGTGCTGCACGGCACATAGACCCTGGCCTTCAAGGTCATCAGTTCGATGACGCGTTTGGGGCAGGTCCTGACGCAGGTGCCGCAGCCGACGCATTTGTCGGGGTTGACGATCGGAAAGCTGTCCACCATGGTGATGGCGTCAAAGGGGCAGCTCTCGGCGCATTCGCCCAGACCGATGCACGAGTAGTTGCAGGCCGATGGTCCGCCGAAACCGAGGTTGGCGGCGGTACAGGAGGCAAAGCCAATATACTCATGTTTATGGCTGACCCGGCCTTCGATGCGGGAGCAGCGGACAATGGCGATGACATCCTCCACTGCCGCCATCTTCTTGCCAGTGAGAGTGGCCACCCGTTCGGCGACCTTTTCCTTGCCCGGATAGCAGAGGTTGGGGGGCACATCGGGGTTATTGACCACGGCGATGGCATAGCCCTCGCACCCGGCATAACCGCAGCCGCCGCATTGTGCCCCGGCCAGGGACTCAAGCACCTCATGCACCAGAGGGTTGATCTCCACGGCAAATTTATGGGCGGCGAGCGCCAGGCCGATCCCGAAAAAGAGGCCGATGCAGCCGAGCAGGGCGATGCCGCCCAAGGCAAGTTTAATTAATGCTGGGTCCATTACCACACCTAAAAAAAGTAACTCGCAAGGAGTCCATCAAAATAAATTGAGGCCGGAAAAGCCAAGGAAGGCCAAGGCAAACTGCCCGGCAACGATAAAGGCGATGGGGACGCCTTTAAAGGTTGGCGGGATATTGGCCAGTTCCATCCGCTCCCGCACCGAACTCATCATGTAAAGGGCGAGCAGAAAGCCTGAACCGGCCCCGAAGGCGAGCATCAGCGACTCAAGAAAATTGTACTCGTTGTCGGCCAAGATCAAAGGCACGGCGATGATGACGCAGTTGGCGATGACCAGCACCAGATAGACCCCGAAGGCATTGAAGAGGGCCGGGTTGACCTTGCGCAGCACCGTATCCACCGCCTGCACGGTCAGCGAGACCAGACCGATGAAGACAACGATCTGCAGGAAGTTGAGCTGGAAGGGTTTGAGGATGTACTGGTAGAAGAACCAGCTCATGATGGCGCTCACCACCATGACCATGGTAAAGGTGATGCCCATGCCCTTGGCCGTGTCCTTGCGCTTGGAGGTCCCAAAAAAAACGCAGAGGCCGAGGTATTTGGTAAAGACAAAGTTGTTGATTAAGAGCGCGCTGATCAATATGGAAAGCAGGTAGCCAAGATAGGACTTGGCCACCCGGAAGCTTTCGGCCGCCGCCCCCTTGGCCGCCAGATTGCTCACAGTCACCAGGTGGGGCAGGCGGGAGTTCAAAGGCTGCTGAAAGGTCAGGGTGGCGGTCTGCTGGTCAGCGCTCAGTCGGGCGCTTGACAGCTTGAGCCTGATGTCCGGGTCCTGCTCTTCAACGACCTGGTAGTTGGCCGGATTCTCAGCAGCCTGACGCTCAACCGGGCCGGCAAAGGTGACGATGATCTCGTTGGCCTTGCCAAAGGCCTTGTTGGCGATCAGGCCTCCAGCCTGGGCCATGACCGGCAGGCAGAGAAATAGTAGGGCGGCAAGAAGAAGGCGGTGGTGTAAGCGATTACAGGGTACCGCATCTGCTTTGTCATCGGCCTGCTCACATAGGCGGGCTATAGTTCGCAGGCCTCTTTCGCGCATCTGCGGCACCCTGCAATCGCTTACAGCTTGGGGGCAGAGCGTAGCCTCTGATGATAGCCCGTGATCAACTCGGAGGTGGCTTAGTGTTAGAGTGTTCATGCGTTAGGCCCGTTTCGCTCGTTTGTAGACAAGTTCGATATAGTTGAAAAAGGCCATCATCAGACCCACGCAAAAAAAGCCGGCCAAGGGCAGGACAAAGAAAAGGAGCGGCTTAAAGCCCAGGACGTCATGGCCAAGAATGGTGCCCATGCCGAGCAGCTCACGGACAAAGCCCAAGGCCATCATGCCGACCATAAAACCGAGTCCCATGCCGATGCCGTCCCAGAAGGAGGCGTTGACGCTCTCCTTGCAGGCGAACATCTCAAGCCGCATGGTAATGATGGCAAAGGCCACGATCAGCTTGATAAAAATGCCCATCTTGGCATAGGCCTCCGGCATATAGGCGGCCAGCACCATGTCGATCACTGTCACCCAGGTGGCGATGGTCAGGGTATAGGTGGGGATGCGGATGCGGGGATGGATCTTGTTCTTGAAAATCGAGATGGTGCAGCTTGAGAAGACCTGAACAAAGAGGACGGCGATGCCCAGCATAAAGCCGTTCATGACCGTGGTGCTGATGCCGACCGCCGGGCACATGGACAGCACCAGGCGAAAGATCGGGTTCTCATTCAAGATGCCGTTGACGACTAATTGAAAGTTTGTTTTGTCAGTTGCCACAATACGTTCTCCGCAAAGTGTGTCGTGCCGCAGGCTCTTCTATCATCAGAAAGGCACGGCGATTTTCTGCTCAAGCAAGACGCGATCAAGGATGGCCAGGCGATAGGCAATTTTCTGGACAATGCCCTTGACGCCACTGGTCACCGAGCGACTGGAAATGGTGGCGCCGGTCAAGGCGTAAATGTCCTTGTCTTTATACTGGGACTCGATCTTGGCCACCTCATCCGCGCCGAGCGTACCACCTTGCTCGGCCTCCAGGGCCTGGCGGTAGTCATCCGGCAGCGGGGTCTTGACCACGTCAAGTTTTTTGACGGCCTCAATGGGCTTGGCCTTGAACTGATTTTTGAAATACTTCTGGACGATTTCACCGCCTAGACCGGGGTCTTCTTCGTGTTCCATGATCTCAAGGCCGATAATGGTAAAATCCTGATCAAGGGCCAGGATGACGCTGATAAAGGTCTTGAAGCCGGGAAATTTTCCCGGCAGGAGATAGGCCACTCTCTTCTGGTCGCGGGTGACGACGATAGTCTGATCGGCATAGCGCAGGGCCCGGCCTGGGCCGAGCCCTGCGCTAATCGCCCCAGTCCTGGCGCGTTCATCAGTCATTTTTTCCGGATCAATCTTGACCGGCGTTTGACTCATGAACTTGCCGTCAAGATCAATGACGACAAAGGTCAAGGCACCATGGCCCTCGCCCTTGGTAGGCAGCAGGTAGCCCATGCTCTGCCGCGCCTCTTCGCTGATGATATAGCGGTAGACCTCGTGCAGGGCCAGACTTGCCGGCGCTGGATTCTGGCTGGAATAGCCGAGCAGGTTGAGCATGGCTTTCTGCTCATGCAGGTGGGCATTATGCTTCTTGGCCTTGCTGGTGAAGACAAAGGCCGCGCCCATGACAAGGCCGGCCAAGAGGCAGGCGACGGTCAGCCGGAAGATGATGGTCAGGATGTCTTTCATTTTGCGTCTCCGGCTGGGGGGAGCGGCGGGGCAAAACGTTTGGGCTTGAACCAGCCATCAAGGACACCGCTGAGCGGGTTCATCAGCAGGATGGCGTAGCAGATGCCTTCTGGATAGCCGCCCTTCAAACGGATGAGGACGGTGAGGGCGCCGACGCCGAATCCATACAGGAGCTGGGAGGTCTTGTTGATCGGGCAGGTGACATAGTCATTGGCCATGAAGATGGCGCCAAGCAGCGCCCCGCCGGAGAGGATTGCCAAGAGCGGATCGCCGCTGCAATAGCTCTCGCCGCCGAAGCACCAGGTGAGGAAAGCGATGCTGGCCAGGACCGAGGCCGGGATGTGCCAGGTGATGTAGCCCCGATAGAGCAGATAGAGGCCGCCAAGCACAATCAGCAGGCCTGAGGTCTCGCCGATGCAGCCGGGCCGCCAGCCCAGGAAAAAGGTGGTGTAGAGGTTGGGGGCAGAGCCGAATTGTTGGGTAAAGGCGGCCAAGCCCTGGCCTTTGAGGACCGCCAGCGGGGTGGCGGTGGCAATGGCGTCGATCGGGGTGCCGAGGTAGGAGAAGATCGCCATGTCCTGGATGGGCGGCAGCCAGGCCGAGGTCATGGCCACCGGGAAGGTGGCCAGCAGAAAGGCCCGGGCAAGAAGGGCCGGGTTGAAGATGTTGTAGCCGATGCCGCCGAGCAGGTGCTTGCCGATATAGATGGCCATGACCGCGCCGAGGACGGGCAGCAAATAGGGCACACCAGGCGGGATGACAAAGGCGATCAAGATGCCGGTGATGACGGCGCTGCCGTCGCCGACAGTTATCTTGCGGCCCAGGCTTTTTTGGCTGATGGCCTCGACCGCCACGCAACTGATGACGCTGACCGCGGTGATGATCAGCGTCTGAATCCCGAAGATGAAGACAGAGAGGATGAGCGGCGGCACCAGGCAGGCGACCACGGTCCACATGATTTTTTCAACCGACTCATTGCTCCGCACATGGGGGGAGACCGAGACCTTCCATAGGGCACGGGGTGCGGTCGGCAATGGGTTTGTCGCCTCTGGGGCTTGTTCGTTAATGACCGTTCTCCTTTATCTTTTGGCCTTCATCTTGGCCAGCCGCATAAACTGGACCAGGGGCCGTTTGGCCGGACAGACATAGGCGCAGCAGCCGCACTCAAAGCACTCAAAGACCCCGAACTGCGTGGTGTCCTGGGCCCGACCGGCCTCGACATGGATGGCGACTTCCTTGGGCTCCAGGCCCATGGGGCAGGCCTCGATGCACCAACCGCAGCGGATGCATTGGGAGTGGGGCGCGGTGTCGATTTCGTCATCAGCCAGAAAGAGGACCGACGAGGTGGTCTTGGTGACCGGGATGTCGAGGGTCGAAATGGCAAAGCCCATCATCGGGCCGCCCATGATGATCTTGGAGAGCGCCGGGGTGACGCCGCCCAGATAAGCTACAATATCGCTGACCTTGGTGCCGACTTTGACCAACAGGTTCGCCGGTCGGCTGATGCCCTTGCCGGAGATGGTCATGACCTTCTCGTATAGGGGCTTGCCGAGGACCACCGCCTCATAAATGGCCTTGGTCGTGCTGACATTGTGGACCACGACGCCGACGGCGGACGGCAGGGCAAAGGCCGGCACCTTGCGGCCGGTGATCGACTGGATGAGCTGTTTCTCGGAGCCTTGCGGATATTTGACCTGGAGTGCCTGCACCGTAATCCGGTAATCAGCGGTGGCGGCGGCCTGGGCGGCGGCAGTCATGGCGGCAATGGCATCGGGCTTGTTGTTTTCAATGCCGATGTAGCAGTCCTTGATGCCGAGGGTCTTTAAGATGACTTTGGCGCCCTCGACAATCGCCGCGCTCTGTTCCAGCATCTGGCGGTGGTCGGCGGTAATGTATGGTTCGCACTCGGCGCCGTTTAAGATGAGGGTGTCTACCGGGTTGTCCGGCGGGGGACTCAGCTTGACATGGGAGGGGAAGCCAGCGCCGCCGATGCCGATGATGCCGGCGCCGTGTACTTTTTTGAGTAGTTCTTCTTTACTGAATTGCTGCCAGTCACAGCGCGAATATAGGGCTGCCGGGACATCATGATTGGTTTGCAGGACAATTGAAGGGACGGTGACCCGCATGGGATGGGCCGACTGGCTTATCCCTTTGATGGTCCCGGCCACCGGGGCGTGCAGCGGTACCCCCAGACCCTTGGTCACTTCACCAATGATGTCGCCTTCCTGCACCTCGTCCTTGGCCGAGACCGTCGGGGTACAGGGGGCGCCGATATGCTGGCCCAGAATAATTTCCAGCTCATCGGCCACCGGCATCACTTCGATGGCCAGGTGGGCGGTCAACTCCTTTGCGGCTGGTGGATGGACGCCACCTCTGGGGAAGGTCAGTAATGAGGTCATATCAAACAGCAATTCCCTTATCGGATTCTAGAATACATTAGCCCACGCCCAGATAACTGACTATTTTCAGTCCCCCCTTGCGGGGGGGACAAGTCCCTGTTGGCGGTAATCCCTTTTCGGCACTTGATCTCGCCATCTTTTTGATCGCTAGATGTCGTAAGCAAACCAGAAAGGGACTAAAAAATGCTTCACAACGAAGTCAGATTAATTATTCGATTTGAATTATTTTGTAAACGGAAAAAATCACTCAACCGTCAGGCCGACTGCCTCATCAATAACATGGCCGATCTTGACTGCGGCGTGGACGCCGGCTTGACGTAAGGCGGCAAGCAGGTCGTCGGCCTGGGCCGCGGGCACGGAAAGCAGCAGCCCGCCGGAGGTCTGCGGATCGTAAAGCAATTCGTCCTCGGCCTTGTTCAGCGACAGCCGCATGTCGAGCGTCTGGCGGGCGACCATGACTCGGTTCGGCTTGTTGCTGCCGGTGCTCTCGCCCTTCTGGTACATCTCAAAAGCGCCGGCATAGAAGGGCAGGCTGCGATACTGCACTACGACCCTGGCCTTGCAGCCTAGCGCCATTTCCAGCAGGTGGCCGAGGATGCCGAAACCGGTGATGTCGGTGCAGGCATGCAGGTCAAATTGCATGGCCGTCTGCATGGCCTGACCGTTTAAGGCGGCAATGCTGGGCAGGGTGTCGCGCTCCAACTCGGCAAACGGAAATTTACCGGAGCGCACGGCGTTGAACAGGACCCCGGAGCCCAGCGGTTTGGTCAGGATGAGGGCGTCGCCGGGCCGGGAGCCGGCGTTGGTGATAACTCGATCAGGGTGGACAACGCCGTTGACGCAGAGGCCGTATTTTGGTTCCTCATCATCAACCGTGTGACCGCCTGCCATGCAAGCGCCGGCCTCCACCACCTTGTCGTGGCCGCCACGCAGGATATCCTTCAGTATCCCCAGGTCCAGGAGTTTGGCAGGAAACATCACCACATTCAAGGCGGTGAGCGGCCTGCCGCCCATGGCATAGACATCCGAGATGGAGTTGGCGGCGGAGATCTGGCCAAACCAGTAGGGATCATCCACCGGCGGCGTGATGAAATCAACCGTGCTGATCATGGCGATGTCAGCGGAGAGCCGATAGACCGCCGCGTCATCGGCTGTTTCGATGCCGACCAGCAGATTGGGGTCGTTGGGCGGGGTTAGTCCCGCTAGTGCGTCCGACAGAGCCGCCGGACCAATTTTGGCCGCTCAGCCGCAGGTGCGGGCCAGGCCGGTCAAGGTCTTCTTCTTGAAAAAAGCCATGTCGGTGTCCTTCGTTGGTTTAGATTGGTATGGTTTTCCGGGCCATCATCTCAACGGTGATGGCCGGGGCTGGTCCACACAAGGGCCGCAGCCGGCCCCATGCTATCAAAATTTTTCTGTATCGTCATCATCGCATTTTTTCATAAAATTGTTACTGGGTGTTGACGCCAGCGACTTTATTCATGTACAACTTGAAGAGACTAAGGCGAAGGGGCGGATTTGTCGGGCTTCCTTGCTGATTGCCGAGGTCCAAACTTACTGTATGATCTCGCGCTGAGGCGCGGAGATTTTTTTGTCTTTCTCAGCGACTCTGCGCCTCAGCGCGAAAACATTTAGGTTATCTTCTGGATATGGACAATACTTCACTTTTGATTGAGAAGGCCACAGCTGTCTTGGCTCTTTTTTTGTGCGGCCTCATGGTGCATGATAATTTGGGGACTTGAGAAAAATTCATGCGAGTGCAGACAGATAAATTGATGACATTAATCTTTACCCTGGCGGGTTTAGGGATGTTGTTTGCTGTGGGTTGGTTGACTGCTGACTCACGGGCCAAAATTGTCGATGCTGAGATGCGGAGAGACCTGCTCCAGCGGGCTGTGGAGATTGCTCATTCCATTAACCCCAAGCTGGCCAAGAAGCTTACCTTCACGGCGGCGGACAAGGACTCGCCCGCTTTCGAGTCTATCCGTGAACAGATGACCATCGCCGGCAAGCTCTTTCCGCAGCGGGGCATCTACAGCATGGCGTTGCGCGATAGCCAGATTTTTTTCGGGCCGGAGAATTATGCCGAAGACGATTCGATGGCCAGTCCGCCGGGGACGGTGTATGAGCAGCCGTCCGAGGCCTTCCTGCAAATCTTTGCGGACCGGCACCCCTGGGTAGGAGGCCCGAGTAGTGACGAATACGGTACCTTTGTCTCGGCCATTGCCCCTGTCCTTGACCCCGAGTCGGGCGAGGTGCTGATCGTAGTCGGCATCGACATCGAAGCCAGTGACTGGCAGGCCCGGGTTGAGGCCGCCAAGCGCGAGCCGATTTTGCCCGCCATTGCCTTTATTATGGTTTTTCTGGGTCTGATTGTCGCCAACCGTTGGCGCAACCGGCAGATGAAAGAGGAGGCATTGCACCTCAAACGATGGATTGTGGTGCCCATCGTCATTACGGCGTTGGTGGGCTTCGCGTTTTTTGGCGCCTACCATTATCAGTTGGGCAACGAAAAAAGCAGGCAGGATTTGCAGCAGATCACCGAGCAGGCCAGGAAGGAGTGGGGCCGCAGCATCAACTCACGGACCCAGCTCCTGAAGGCGCAGATCGGTCGCTTCGACCATGATGCAGAGCTGCAGAAGCTCTGGGAGACCAGGGATATTTCGGCACTCAACGCCTTGGTGCAGCCGATTTTTAAGGAGTTGAAGCGGGACTATAAGATCAGCCACTTTTACTTTATTGCCCCAGACCGGACCTGTCTTCTGCGGGTCCATGATCCTGGCCAGCGAGGGGATCGCATCGGACGGGCGACCCTGTCGACTGCGGAGAATACCGGCGAGGATGCCTGGGGCGTCGAACTTGGCAGTCTCGGCGCCTTCACGCTTAGATATGTGAGACCGTGGATAGAGGGTGGCAAGCTGGTCGGCTATCTGGAGTTGGGCATGGAGGTTGAAGATGTGGCCAATGATGTGGCCCGGTTTATGGGGATCGACATTGTCGGCGTGATCTGGAAAGAATACACCAGCAAGGAGAAATTCGAGAAGGGACGTCTGCTGCTCGGTTTCACTGGCCAGTGGGATGCCTACCCGAACTTCGTGGTGATCCAGCAGACGATCGTGGACATACCAGGTGAGGTGGTGCGTTGGCTTGGTGGTGGTCATGGCTTCATGGCGGAAAACAATTTTTTTAGCGCCCGACAGGGCGGCAGAAGCTTTCTCTGCGGCGTGGTCCATCTGCCCGATGCCGCAGGCCGTGAGGTGGGTGATCTCATCGTCATGAGGGACGTCACTGCGGCAGCCGGCATTGAGCGCAATTATTTTCTTTTAGACTTGGGGCTGGCGGCCCTGATGCTTGGCGGCATCATTGTCCTGCTCTGGTCCGTCACTGGCGAGGCCGAGCAACAACTTGGGGCCGCTTTTGCTCAAGTGCGGGAGAGAGAGGAATCGTATCGCCGCCAGTTTGCCGATAACAGTGAGGTCATGCTCCTGCTCGACCAGCGCGATGGCTGTCTGTTGGATGTCAATACCGCGGCGCTCAATTTTTACGGCTATGCAAGGGAGCAGTTGCTGGCCATGCGTATTACCGACCTTGATGCCTATGCGCTCTCTGAGGCCCAGCTGGCCATGGCCTCGGTCGGTTTCGGACAGAGCAGGCAGTTTGAGTTTAAGCACCTGCTGGCGGACGGCTCCACGCGTGATGTGGCGGTTGGTTTTAGTCTCATTCAGTTTGGTGACCGCGCGGTGATGCACTTGATTGTCCACGACATCACTGCGCAGAAACGGGCCGAGGAGACATTAATTGAGACGAACCAAAAGCTTAAAGAGGCGATGGTCAAGGTCGAGGCGGCCAACATTGCCAAGAACCATTTCTTGGCCAACATGAGCCACGAGATCCGTACGCCGCTGAACGGCGTCATCGGCATGAACGGCCTGCTGCTGGAGACCACGCTTGATGACGAACAGCGCCAATATGTCGAAATGGTCCAGTCTTGTGGGCAGGCCTTGCTTGATATGATCAACGACATCCTTGATTTTTCGGCGGTCAATGCCAGCCTGATGGACCTGGAAGTGATGGACTTTGATCTGCGCCTGGTACTTAACGAATTTACCGAAACGATTGACATGCGCGCCCAGGAAAAGGGACTTAAATTCGTCTGTGGCATTGGACCCGATGTCCCCACGCTCCTCACTGGCGATCCCGGACGCCTGCGCCATATACTCAGCAACCTCACCAGTAATGCCATTAAATTTACCGACACTGGAGAAGTCTCGGTCCATGTCTCATTGGCCGGGGAGGCCGAGGGCCGAGCGACCCTGCGTTTCGAGGTGCGCGACACCGGTATCGGCATCCCAGCGGAAGAGGTTGATCATCTCTTTGCCGCCTTCCAGCAGTTGGACACCTCAATGTCTCGCAAGTTTGGCGGCAATGGTCTGGGACTGGCCATCGCCAAACGCCTCGTCGAAATGATGGGGGGTAAGATCGGCATTATTAGCGAAGTGGGCAAGGGCTCGATTTTTTGGTTTACGGTGGTTATCGGCAAGCAGGGCGCATCGATAGCGGACAGCCCAGTGCCTGAGCTTGCCGGGCCGCACGGGCCAGGGACGCTGCAGACGGGACCGCAATCGGCCTTGCCCCGTTCGCAGAGCGAAGATCAAGGTGCCAAGTTTCGTGTCCTGCTGGTCGAAGACAGTATTGTTAATCAGCAGGTGGCCTTGGGCATTCTTGGTAAATTGGGCTATTTCGCCAACGCCGTGGCCAATGGCCTGGAAGCGATCACGGCCCTTGAAACGCTGCCGTATGCGCTGGTGCTGATGGATGTGCAGATGCCGGAGATGGATGGCTATGACGCCACCCTGGCCATCCGCTCTGGAAAAACGAAAGCGTTAAACCCCAAGGTCCCGATCATCGCCATGACCGCTAATGCCATGCAGGGCGATCGCGAGCGCTGCATGGCGGCTGGGATGGATGATTATATCGCCAAGCCGATCTCGCGACAGGCGCTGGCCAAGTTGCTGGAAAAGTGGCTGCAAGGGGAACATAAACAGCGGAGCGTAACAATTGCCAAGCCTGTTCAGGAAACAGCCCCCTTGTCCGTGCAGGGCATTTTTGACCGGGATGACCTGCTGGATCGTTTTGATAATGATGAAGACCTGCTGCGGCGATCAGTCAAAATATTTTTGGAAAACATGCCGGTATGGCTTGTCGTCCTTAAGGAAAAGATTGTGCAGGGCAAGGCGGCTGTAGCCGGGGACCAGGCCCATAAGATTAAAGGGGCGGCCGGCATGGTGAGCGCCAAGACCTTGAGCGCCACGGCCTTTGAGATGGAAACGGCCGGCAAGGCAGGTGACTTGGAGGCGCTGAATGCGCTTTTCCCCGAGTTTGAGCAGCAATTTGAGCAGTTGCGGGCAGTGATGGAAAAAGAATTAATTGTCTGACTTGAGGAGACTGATGGTGCAACGGTCTGATTGTACATGGTAAAATGGTAATAGTGAGCGGAGTGAAGGGAGGGCCGTTAACTTAGATCCGTCACATTTGACATAGCTGTCATATATGACGGGCCACGTTGACGGTAAACATTGTAAGGGGGGCAAATAACCCTGTTTCAAAACGGGGTAAGGCTGTGCCCCTCTGATGCCTATTGGGGGTACGGTGTTTTTGGTCGGATGGCATATCTCTTGCAGATAGAATAAGTATCCTCAGATGGGCTTAAGGGGTGGGTTTTATTTTATCATTGTACAGGAGGTTACGACCATGACAAACCGTCAATATGTCCGACAGGCGATCAGCGTCTTGATGATGAGTCCCCTCTATTTTCGAATGGACCTGCTTGCCCGGCAGCAATTGGTCAAAGAATTTTGCCAAGTCTATTTTGCTGTGCGGAATCATTAATTTGGGATTTTCCACTGTTGCCTATGGCTTGCCATTCCTTGGCTGAAACGCGCCGGGTTTTATTTTCCTCCTTTCTTGGGTTGTGCGCCGAGAGATCTTTCCCCTTCCCGTATTCCCAAAAATTGCCACCTCTCTAAAAAAAGTTCTGTCTGTCCAAAATTAAAAATTGCCCAACGCTCAGGCGCTGGGTATGCTAGGCCCTGGATTTTTCCGGACGGCAGGCTTTATTGTGGGCTGATGTCCGTGTCTTTAAGCAAGAGGATTGCACAATGGCCCGGATCATGATGCGCAGAATGAGTAAAGACCAGGTCGGCACCATCGCCGCGGTCAAGGTGGGTGGAGAGCTGGGGCGGCGGCTTCGCGAGATGGGACTGGTCCCAGGCACCCAGGTGGTGATTCAGGGGCGGGCGCCGTTATACGACCCGGTCGCCCTGCGGGTGATGGGCGGCACCTTGACCCTGCGCAACAATGAGGCCGACCTGATTGAGGTTGAGGTGGATGACTAGACGATTATAAGGACAATTAGGATGATGAAAATACAAGCAGACGAGTTGCCGCGATGAGTCGTGAAATCACCATGGCCTTGGCCGGCAACCCCAACGCCGGCAAGACCACCCTGTTTAACGCCATCACCGGCGCCCGGCAGCATGTGGGCAATTATCCCGGCGTGACTGTGGAGAAGAAAGAAGGGTTCTACGAACTGCAGGGCCAGCGCCTAAAGATTGTCGATCTGCCCGGCACCTATTCCCTGACTGCTTATTCGGTGGAAGAGGTGGTGGCCAGGGACTATCTGGTCAAGGAAAAGCCCCAGGTGGTGGTCAATATCGTTGACGCCGCCAATCTGGAACGAAACCTCTATCTGACCTGCCAGTTCTTTGAAATGGGGCTGCCCATGGTCATTGCCCTCAATATGGTCGATGTGGCCAAAGATCGTGGCATTGCCATCGATGCAACGCGGCTGGCGGAGCTGCTCGGAGTGCCGGTGGTGCCGATTGTGGCCCGCACCGGCCTTGGCGTCGAGGCCTTGATGCAGGCCGCACTCGAGACGGCGTTGAGCGGACGGGTCCGCCGGGCCGAGGCGATCTCCTATGGCGAGGATGTTGATGAGGCCCTGCTGCAGATGGAGGAGACGATTAACTCGGCCCATTTTATGACGGACCTCTATCCCGGTCGTTGGCTGGGGATCAAACTTCTGGAAGGTGACCAGCAGATCATTGATCAGGGCCGCCTGGTCAGTATTCCTTTGATCGTTAAGTTGCAGGGGCTGGTTGGCGCCGTCTCCGAGCATCTCCTGCAAACCTTGGATACGGTGCCTGAGGCCATTATTGCCGATCACCGGTATGGCTATATCAAGTCCATCCTCCGGCAGGGCGTTGTCACCCATCAGTTCGATGTCAACCGGCTCTATGCCTCGGACAAGATCGACAAGGTGCTGACCAACCGTTTCGTTGGCCCCCTAATCATGGTCGGGGTGCTGATGGGCCTCTATCACTTTACCTTTACCTACAGCGCGGTCCCCATCGCCTGGGTGGGGGCCTTTTTTGATCTCTTGGCCAGGGGCGTTGACCGGCTGCTGGCCGATGGGCCGTTGAAGTCGCTCTTGATCTCAGGCGTCATCCATGGCGTCGGCGGGGTGCTCGGTTTTGTGCCGTTGATCATGTTTATGTTCTTCGGCCTGGCCGCTCTGGAGGACTCCGGCTACCTGGCCCGGGTGGCCTTCATGCTGGACCGGGTCTTCCGGATCTTCGGCCTGCACGGCAACTCGGTGATGGCCTATATCGTCTCCGGAGGCATTGCCGGCGGCTGCGCCGTGCCCGGGGTCATGGCCACCCGTACCCTGCGTTCCCATCGCGAGCGCATGGCCACCCTGCTCACCGCCCCCTTCATGAACTGCGGGGCCAAGCTGCCGGTGCTGGCCATGCTGATCGGCACCTTCTTTGCCAAGTACCAGGCCCAGTTCATGCTCATCACCACCCTCTTGGCCTGGGTAACCGCCCTCTTGGTGGCCAAATTCCTTCGGCTCACCATCTTGAAAGGCGATTCCACCCCCTTTGTCATGGAGTTGCCGCCCTACCGTTTCCCGACCTTCAAGGGCCTAATGATCCATACCTGGGAAAAGACCTGGCGCTATATCCAGAAGGCCGGCACTGTCATCCTCGGGGTGTCGATCCTGCTCTGGGTGCTGATGGCCTACCCCGGCCTGCCGGCCAGTCAACTCGACCGCTTTGAGCAGGAGCGGCAGGCGGTCATGACGGGTGTGGCGCCGCCAATCGTCCAGGCGGCAATAGCGGCCGCCGGTCATCTACAGGAGGGGGGGGTGCCGGCAGAGGTTGCGGCCTTGAAGTCACGGCTCGACGCCGTCAATCGGCAGCAGGCCGAACGCACCCTGGAGAACTCCATGGCCGGGCGTATTGGCAAGGGGCTGGAGACCGTCAGCTGGCTGCCGGGCTTTGACTGGCGGATCAATATCGCCTTACTCGGCGGATTCGCCGCCAAGGAGGTGATCGTCTCGACTATGGGCACCGCCTACTCTCTGGGGGCGATCGACCCTGAGGCCGGCGGCTCGCTGTCCAAGACGCTCGCCGCCGACCCGCACTGGACGCCGCTCTTGTCCTTGGCGCTAATGGTCTTCATCATGTTTTACGCGCCGTGCATGGTCACGGTTTCTTGCATCATCAAGGAGGCCGGCTCGTGGCGCTGGGGGCTGTTCTCGGTGGCCTTCAATACCACCTTCGCTTTTCTGATGGCCACCCTGGTCTATCGGCTGGGGGCGCTGCTGATGTGACGGGGGCGGGCGAGAGACTTTAGAGATGGTAGGCAGAAGGTCGGGCGGTAAGGACTGAAGATAACAACAGTCATGATCGCCCGGCCTTCTGCTTTTTTAACGAGGGAGTAGTTGAACAATGCTGATCCCCTCAAGTTTGCCGGGAGGAACCAAGTCACTTGTCACTATAGGGAGGCGGGGGCTTGATAGGATCGAAGAAGAGGCGGACGCGTCTACATAAAAAATGGGAGCGGCGTGACCGCCGCTCCCACAGAGAACATCATCTTGATACGAAAGGAGAACTACTGCAAGATAACGGTGAGGCTCCTCGTGATCTCCTTATCCTGCGGTGAGCCGATATTACGTGCATGGACCTGAATGGTATAGGTCCCGGCGGTAAGGCCCGTCGTATCCCAGTTGAAGACATTGTTCGCCGCGTAGGTCCGCGCTTCCTCATAAAAGCTCAGTAACCCAGGGGCCTTGACCAGGAAACTGTACTCATAAGGCCCGGCCCCTCCTGAAGCCGTGGCGGTGAAGTCAATCTGGGTACCGGCGACCTGGGGTGAAGTCGGAAATGCCGTCAGGGATACAGCGGTGGGAGGGGCGGCGTTCACCACCCAGAAGGTGATGGACTTGCGCGCCTCCCAGGTCTGCGGCGAGCCGATATTACGTGCATGGACCTCAATGGTATATCCCCCGGCGGCAAGGCCCGTCGTATTCCAGTTGAAGAGAGTGTTTGT
>JANNQL010000200.1:0-5721 GCA_031400755.1 Pseudomonadota bacterium
ACACATAACCTTCAAAGGACACCCACCATGATGGATCAAGCTACAGCAACTTACCGTGAAGAGGCCAGAGAACTGCTGGCCGAACTGGAGACATCGCTGCTCGAACTCGAAGACCGTCCGGATGACAACGACCTGATCAGCCGTGTGTTTCGGGCCATGCACACCATAAAAGGCTCGGGCGCCATGTTCGGGTTCGACGATATCGCCACCTTTACTCACGAGGTCGAAACGGTATTCGACATGGTCCGCAACGGCAAGATGGTGGTCACCAAGGGGCTTCTCGACCTGACCCTCAAGTCCCGCGACCATATCAGCGCCCTGCTGGAAGCGTCATCGACCGGCGAGGCGATCGACAAGGCAGCGGGCGATGCGATTATCATGAGCCTGCGCCAGTTGACCCCAGGGGCGACGGCCCCTCCTGCCGGCCAAGCAGCAGAGACAGCGCCATCCTCTCCAGCCCCAGCAGGTTGTAGCGCGACAGGATACAAGACCTTTAGAATCCGCTTTCGTCCCAACCGGGAACTGCTGCTGTGCGGCACCAAGCCCATCTCCTTGCTCAATGAACTGCGCGATCTCGGCACCTGCCAGATCGTTGCCCAGTTCGATGATGTCCCGGCCTTAAGTGATCTGAATGCCGAGCACTGCTATCTGTACTGGGACATCATCCTGACCGGCAATTGCGATATGTCGGCAATCCAGGACGTCTTCATCTTTGTGGGGGACGACTGCGAACTTAAAATCGACCTGGTCGACTGCGAAAATTGTATCGATGTTAATTCTGACGACCAAAGCTACAAAAAGCTGGGCGAAATTTTACTCGAACGAGGCGACCTTTCTGCCGCCGACATGCAGAAGGCCCTCTCCATGCAGAAGCGCCTAGGCGAACTGCTGGTCGATCAAGGGATCGTGAGCCCGGAAAAGGTGCAGTCCGCCCTGGCCGAGCAGCAACAGGTCAAGACCAATCGCCAGGAGCGCACTGCCCCTGCCCCGGAGGCCGCCGCCAGTATCCGGGTGCCGGCCGAGCGGCTCGACCAGCTGGTCAACCTGGTGGGCGAGATGGTGACGGTCCAGGCCCACCTCACCCAGGTTTCAAACTCTTTGCGAGATGCAACATTCATCAGCATCGCCGAAGAGGTGGAACGACTGACCAACGAACTGCGCGATACGGCACTCAACATCCGCATGCTGCCCATCGGCAGCACCTTCAGCAAGTTCAAGCGCCTGGTGCGCGACCTCTCCCAGGAGCTCGGCAAGGAGATCGAGATGGAGACCTTTGGCGCCGACACCGAGCTCGACAAGACCGTGATCGAAAAGATGAACGACCCGCTCGTCCATATCATCCGTAACAGCATCGACCATGGCATCGAGATGCCGGGGGTGCGCCGCGCAGCCGGCAAGCCCGCCATCGGCACGGTTGAGCTGGGGGCCGAACACTCAGGCGATTCGGTACTGATCACCATCCGTGACGACGGCGCCGGCCTCGACCGGGATGTCATCCGCGCCAAGGCTGTGGACCAGGGCCTGATTGCCGACAATGCCGATCTGACGGATTCGGAGATCTATGCGCAGATCTTCGCCCCCGGCTTTTCGACGGCCACCAAGGTGACCAACGTCTCCGGCCGCGGGGTGGGGATGGATGTGGTCAAGCGCGGCATCGAAGGCCTGCGCGGCTCAATCGCCATCGACAGCCAGAAAGGCAAGGGCACGACCATAACGCTTAAAATTCCGCTGACGCTCGCCATCATCGAGAGCATGCTGGTCAAGATTGGCGACAGCCATTTCGTGCTCCCCCTGACTGCGGTTGAAGAGTGCATCGCCTTGACCCGGGCGGATGTCCTGGCCGCCCATGGCCGCAATCTTGCCAAGGTGCGGGGCAATGTGACGCCTTACATCTCGCTCCGCGAGCAGTTCGCCATCAACGGCAAGCGTCCCGATATCGAACAAGTCGTCATTGTCTCGGTGCATGGCCAGAGCATCGGCTTTGTGGTGGACTTCGTGGTCGGCGAGCACCAAACGGTCATCAAGCCGCTGGGGCGTTTCTACCAGGACATTAAAGGCATCTCCGGCGCCACCATCTTAGGTGACGGCTCCGTGGCGCTCATCCTCGACCTCAACGTCCTGGCCAAGGCTGCTGAAGCTGCGGAACACAATCAACAACTACTCAGGTCGATAGGCTGAAGGGCCGACGGTCCCAGTGCGGAGTTGTAGTTGTAGGTTGGGTTAGCGCAGCGTAACCCAACATCCCAAGCGCCTTTGTTGTTGGGTTACGGCCAGACGAAGGCCTAACCCAACCTACGATATTTGAAACGTTACAACCTAACTCGCCTAGTGAGGACCCATGGCCTTTACCTTCTTTTTTCGTGACCTGCCGGTGCTGGAGTATGCGGTGGATGAGACCATCAAACTTGCCATGGGCCGCATGCGGATCAAGGTCTGGGACGCTGGCTGCGCCTTGGGCCAGGAGCCCTACACCTTGACCATCCTCTTTGCCGAGCGCCTGGGTTCCGCCTTCAATAACCTCTATCTCGACGCCTCGGATTACGACAGCGAAAACAACTTCGGCGATGTCGTTAGAAAAGCAACCTATAAGTACGAGGAGTTGCAGCGCATCCCGGCCGACATCTTCAAGAAGTATTTCGAACCAGTGGGCAACGACCTACACCAGGTCTGCGCCAAGGTCAGGTCCCGTGTCTTCTTTCAGTACCATAACCTCTTGTCGCTTAAGCCGATCGGCACCGATTACGCGCTCGTGATCTGCAAGAATGTCCTGCTTCATTTTCAGTACGAGGAGAGAATAGAGGTGATCAAGATGTACCACCGGGCCTTGAGCCCGGGCGGCTATCTGGCGTTTGAGAACACCCAGAAGATGCCGGGCGAGATCGCCGATCTCTTTGAGCAGGTGGTGCCGGACGCCCAGTTGTGCAAGAAATTGTAATGATGCGAAAAGTAGGATGAAAGACATAGAGATCAGGCATTTGCAAGGTCCCAGGAAAGGGCCAATTCACAATCAGATGGAGGTAGCAGTATGAAGTACATGAAAATTGGAGCACAGTTGGGCTTTGGTTTTGGCGCCATCGTTTTGGCAACCTTATTGTTGGTTGGGCAAACATTCGCAGCCACCCCGGCTGCCCCTCATGAACCGAGCCATGCCGTTGCAACCCCGGCCGTTGCTGCTGTCGATCATGCCCCTGTGGCCACGGAAGCGGTGAAACACGCCAAACCGGAAAGAAAGGCGGCCAGCGCCAAGGGTGAGGCTGGTGGCGAAAAGGGTGAACGTCAGCGTCAGAAACCGACCGCCGAAAGTGCCTCGGTCACGGCCACCATCCTTTGGGTGGCCCTGCCGGGGCTGCTTCTGACCCTGGGGCTCGTAGGCCTCTTGATCAAGAGTCGCACCTCCTCGACCTTCATCGACCAACTGAAGGTCAGCGCTCGGGTAAGCGGCCTGTCCATGGTCCTGCTGGCCATCCTGATCGGCGTGGCCGGCTTCGGCATCCTGAAGATGCAGAGTATCGGCGGCGAACTCGCCTCCATTGTCGACAACGACATCCCGCTCACCGCCGCGGTGTCCGAAGTCAATAATCACGGCAAGCAACTTGAAATCCACTTCCAGGCCGGTCTGGCCAATGGTTTTAGCGGCAATCTGGCCGGCGTCGGCGAGGAGATCGCCGGGGTGCATCAGATCAGCGAGGCAGCTGGCGAGGCCATCAAAAAAGGCGAAGCATTGGCCGAGGCGGGGCTGCGTACCGCCACCACTGACGAGGATCGCCGCGAGTTCGACCATGTGCTCACCGTCCTTAAAGAGATCGAGAAGGAGCACGAGGATGTGGAGGCCCATGTCCTGGAGGTCCTCGCCCTGCTCCAGGCCGGCAACATCAACGAGGCTAAGGCCTTCGAGGCCAAGATCGAAAAGGAGCTCAAGGATGTCGATGCCGTGGTCGAGGCCCTGTTGAGCGAGATCGAGAAGTTTACCGAGGCCGCCGGTCAGCGTGCCGAACACGACGAGATCGTCGGCATCTGGCTGTTGGGGACCCTCACCGGCCTGGCCGTGGTCATCGCCTTCCTGTTGATTACCCTCATCACCCAAGGCATCAATCGGGCCTTGGGCGAGGTCAGCGAGGCGGTAGCCAACGTCGCCGCCGCCAGCGAGCAGCTGGCCTCGACCTCCCAGGAGTTGTCCCAGGGCGCCACCGAACAGGCGGCCTCGGTGGAGGAGGCCACGGCCTCGGTGGAGGAGATGGCCTCGAATATCCGTTCCAACGCCGACAATGCCGGCCAGACCGAGAAGATCTCGCGTCAGGCCTCTCAAGACGCCGAAGAGAGCGGCAAGGCCGTGGTCAGCGCCGTCGGCGCCATGAAGACCATTGCCCAGAAGATCTCGATCATTGAGGAGATCTCCCGCCAGACCAACCTGCTCGCCTTGAACGCGGCAATCGAGGCGGCCCGGGCCGGCGAACACGGCAAGGGCTTTGCCGTGGTGGCCTCCGAGGTCAGGAAGCTTGCCGAGCGCAGTCAGTCAGCCGCCGCCGAGATCAGCCAGCTCTCTACCAGCTGTACCACGGCCTCGGAGCAGGCCGGCACCATGCTCACCAAACTCGTACCCGACATCCAGAAGACTGCCCAGCTAGTCGAGGAGATCAGCGCCGCCTGCAGTGAGCAGGACACCGGCGCCGAGCAGATCAACAAGGCCATCCAGCAGCTTGACCAGGTCATCCAGCAAAACGCCGCCTCCTCCGAGGAGATGGCCTCCACTGCCGAGGAGCTCTCCAGCCAGGCCGAGGTCCTGCGCGAAGTGGTTTCAAGCCTCGTTCATGTCGATGAACGTGGTCGAAGCCATGGTCGGACGTCCGGTCGGCGGTCCTCTGCCAGCGCCAAGGCCAAGCCGGTGCTGCAAGTAGGCAAGACCGGGAAGGCCAGCAAGCCCGGCGGCATCAATCTCCAACTTGAGCACGGCAGCGGCACTGCCGACGATGACCTGGACAAAGACTTTGAGAAATATTGAGGACGGAGCAAGGGCGTTTAGACTGTTGGACTGTAGGCTGCTGCCCCCCCTCCTGTTACGGAGGGGCTAGTACCATGTAACATGAATTGTTTCGACCTTTTGTAGGTCGGGTTAGGCGGTCTTTTCGCCGTAACCCGACAAAAAGGGGCACTGCCCATCAAATAAAAGTCAAGATACAAGGTTGGGTTGGGCTGCGCGTAACCCAACACCCATGGCGCCTTTGGTGTTGGGTTACGGCCAAACGACGGCCTAACCCAACCTACTACTGAAAGTTTATGACCGTCATTCCGGCGAAGGCCGGAATCCAGTCTTTTCAAACACATCTGGACCCCGGCTTTCGCCGGGGTGACGGAGTATGGCAACGACTGCACCTTAAGTCAACGGCATTGGTGAGGGATGGGCCTATGCCATTTCCATCCACGATGAATATTTATCAGGAAGAGGAGGAAAAGCCATGAGTGTGTCGGCAATTACCGAAACTGTTCAATACCTGACCTTCAAGCTGGGCGACGAGATATTCGCCATTGATGTGTCCAAAGTACGAGAAATATTGGAATTCACCTCAATCACCAAGGTGCCGCAAACGCCTGAGTTCATGCGGGGCGTCATCAACCTGCGCGGCAGCGTGGTGCCGGTCATCGACCTGCGGCTCAATTTCGGTATGCAATGCACCGAGCAGACGGTCAACACCTGCATCATCGTGGTCGAGGTCAATCTCGACG
>JANNQL010000201.1:0-11048 GCA_031400755.1 Pseudomonadota bacterium
GGTACGGGCTGAGTATAGGGCGCGAATCATGGTGGGTCTCCTTTTCTGTGCGATGGACTTTTCGCGAGTTCATCAAGTTTGTAACTGTTTTAATAAAGTTGTTTGGAGTGTATCTGGGGACCTTTTTGGCTCCGCAACCTGTCAAGCAAGACGGCGTTATGTCAATCTGCCGACCCTGGTGGTTGACTGCTGGTCAATATCGTCGGTGGTCTGGATGGCCCGCTGTTGGCTTTGGTAGGCCCGCTGCAGATCGATCATCTCAGTCATTTCGGCAACGATGTTGACATTGGCGCCTTCGAGGTAGCCTTGCTGGATATTGGGCACTGCCACCGGCTGTTCCTGGGCCACGCCCTCCTTTGTCCGGAAGAGGTTGGCGCCTTCCTTTTCCAGGCCAGTGAGGTCAGGGAAGGTGACGACGCCTAAGCGGTTGATCGGCGTGCCATTGGCGGTGATTTGACCGTCCCGGCCGACCTGGATGTTTTGGTCAGCCAGGGCAATGGGGCCGCCATCGCCGATGACCAGGTTGCCGTCAAAGGTGCTGAGCTGGCCCTGGCTGTTCAAGGTAAAATTGCCATTTCTGGTATATCGCACCCCGGCTGGCGTTTGGATCCTGAAAAAACCATCGCCGTTGATGGCGAAATCAAGGGGGTTGTCTGTTTGTTTGGCGCTGCCTTGCTGGTGATTTGTTAGTATTTTTAGGGCTTTGCCAACGCGAGGCCGGTGGTCAGCCGTTTTGAACATCATCTCCCAGAAGGTGATGTCTTCCTTCTTATAGCCAGCGGTGTCCACATTGGCCAGATTGTTGGCGATCTGGTCCATCCGGTGCTCATGGGCCAGCATGGTTTCGGTCCCTTCGATCATGCCGAGTCGGTTTTGGATAAACACGGTATTCTCCTAAAATGATTGGTTTGCTTGGGTAGAATGCAACATATATGCCATTGTCAGAAGATAGAAGGTGAGGGCCGAGAACAGGGGAGTGTCGTGTGGAAAATTGCGTTAGCGGTAATTTTTGCCTAGACGCAGCGGGTGCCTGGATCAGCGTTTGATCAATTTTGCAAAAAGTCACGGGATGGCTAAGCAGGTAAGCGAGCCGGCGAGACTCCGAAAGGGCCGATATACAAGGCGCGGGGTGTTTTCGGAGTCTCGTAAGCTCGCTTACCTGTGAGTGAGGCCATACATCAGGTATGCCGAACGAACAAAAATGCCACGCAACGCAGTAGATCGGCCTTTTCGAAGTCTGCGCTTATCTGCGACGCCATCAGCGTTTGGGCGGGGTGTAGTTTTGATTGGTGCGGTATATGAAGGCCAGGATCTCGGCAACCAGGACATAGGTCTCCGGCGGGACTTCCTGGTTCAGATTCAAGCGGGACAGTATTTCAACCAAGTCGCTATCCGGCTGGATGGGGATGCCATGTTCTTTGGCCAGGGCGATGATCTTGTCGGCCATGAGGCCCAGGCCCTTGCCCACTAGGCGCGGTGCAGCGTCCTTTTCTTTGTCATATCTGAGGGCAACGGCTTTTTTTTGAGGCTTTGTCTTGCTGGACGTTGGTTTTTGCGGCATACTGAAGTGGAAGGGGCAGAGGGAAAAGGTGCGGGATAGTGTGACTATCCAGGAGTCAGTAAAACAGAATTTTTGAATCCAGTAGAAAAAAAAGCGACGAAGATCCCTCCCGGCACCGGGTATGCTGACTCCTGAATTCTGTCTTCTGGACAGTTACGGGATTGATAACAGGCAGGGGCAGTAATATGAAATTTTCCGCGACTTTGCAACCGGCAATTTTTTTGCGAGGCGTTATAAACAGATGAAAGACAAGCAACAAGCCAAGGCCGTGGTCCTCTTAAGCGGCGGCCTTGATTCGACAACCGTCCTGGCCATGGCCGGGCAACAGGGCTATCGCTGCTATTGCCTGAGCTTTGCCTATGGCCAGCGCCAGGCCATTGAGCTACAGCGGGCGAGGGACAATGCTGCTCTGTATCAGGCGGAGAGGCATCTGGTCCTGGAGGTGGGGCTGGATAAAATTGGCGGGTCGGCCTTGACCGGGGACATCGCGGTCCCCAAAAACACGGCGGTCTTTCATGAAGGTGGACCCGCAGCCGGCGTTATCCCGGTCACCTATGTGCCGGGCCGCAACACCATCTTCCTGTCCTACGCCATGGCCTGGGCCGAGGTGCTCGGGGCCTGGGACATATTCATCGGGGTCAATGCCATGGATTACAGCGGTTATCCCGACTGCCGGCCCGAGTATCTGGACGCCTTTGGCCTGCTCGCCAACCTGGCGACCAGGGCCGGGGTGTCGGGGGGAGGGAAGTTCACCATCCATGCCCCGCTCCTGCGGATGACCAAGAAGGAGATTGTCCTCACTGGCATGGCGCTGGGGGTGGACTACCAAAAGACGCATAGCTGTTATGACCCGAGCCCAAAGGGCCTTGCCTGCGGCGCCTGTGACGCCTGTCAGCTAAGGCGCAAGGGCTTTGCCGAGGCCGGACTGGTTGATCCGGTCGCCTATCAAAAGAAAAGAGGAGGCATTCGTGATTGATTCAGGCCAGCCGCTGCATCCTGGGCATCTTTTGATGATCGGCATCCCCGGGCTTGAACTTGATGATTCAACCCTGGCCCTCATTCGGGAGGAGGGAATTCATAATTTTATCCTGTTTCGGAGGAATGTCAGGGACCGGCAGCAGTTGACCGACTTGTGCGTTGCCTTGCGGGACAGCTGTCTGGGCCAGGGTCTGCCGCGTCCTCTGATTGCCATTGATCAGGAGGGCGGCCAGGTGGCCCGCTTGCCGCCGCCTTTTTCAATCTTTCCCGAGCCTCGTCAAGTGGCGGAGGACGCCGATTGCCGGGCGCTGCTCACCCAGTACGCCACGACTTGTGCGATGGAACTTGTCGAGGTTGGCATCAACATGAATCTGGCCCCGGTCCTGGATGTCTGCCCAACTGGCGAAGGGCTGTTTATGGAGCGCCGGTGTCTGGGAGGTGATCCCCAGCAGGTGGCTGAATTTGGTTTGATTGTTATTAATAGCCTGCAGGAGGCCGGGGTGGCGGCCTGCGCCAAACATTTCCCCGGACTGGGCTCGGCCATGCTTGATCCGCACCTGGAGTTACCAGTGGTTGCTGTGCCAGGGGCGCGGCTTTTGCAGGAAGATCTGCTGCCCTTCCGGCAGGCGGTAGACGGCAGGGTGGCGGCGGTCATGACCTCGCACGCGGTCTATGCCGATCTGGACCCTAAGCTGCCCGGCACCCTGTCCCGGCGGGTGGTGGGGGAACTCTTGCGCGGGCAATGCGGCTACGAGGGCCTGATCATCACTGATGATATGGAAATGGGGGCGATTGAGAAATTTATGGAATTTCCAGAGGCTGCCCTCAAGGCCTTCCAGGCCGGGGCCGACCTTGTGCTGATCTGCCACGATCACCACAAGGTCAGGCAGGCGTTGACCGCGCTACGGAATGCCATCACTGCCGGGGAGATTGCAAAGTCCAGGGTCGAGGACTCACTGCGACGGCAGACCGAGATACTGGCTCGGGTTGCTGTTTGAAGCAACGTAACTTCCAGCAGCACCACATCTGCTTCGTCATAGGCCTGCTCGCATAGCGCTGCTATAGCTCGCGGGTCTATTCCTCGCATCTGCGGCGCTGCTGAATAGTTACGATTTTTCGTATAAACTGGCTGGCCAAGATGATAATCTTTGTGTATTATTAAGGTAAAGGCAAGTTTGTTTTTTTGATGGCCTATGACATAAAAGATCTTGGCTCAAAAGGTAAACGTTCACCAAGGCCAAAAAAAGGTGGCGTAATCGCTAAAGGGTAAACGTTCAGCAGCGCTGCAGATGCGCGATTTATATTGACCCGATTCGTTGGTCAATAAAGAGGCCTGCGAGCTATAGCCAGCCTATGCGAGCAGACCGATGACAGCTAAGTGAGCACAGCGAGACTGCGAAGCAGATGCGGTGCTGCTGAACGTTTACCTCAAAAGGATGTCGCGAAGGCGGCAGAGGCGTATGGTTCCATACGCTGTGGCGTATCTGTCCTTCGGGGGCAGGTGCAGGATGAAAACATCTATAGGAGGGTTTCTATGGAGCTTCAAGTAGAAGGCCGGCATGTCGAGATTAGAAAATCGTGGCAGGAAAAGATCGAGGAGGAGAAGAGTCGTCTCGATCGCCATCACTCCGGGCTGGTCCATAATCTGAGGGTCACCATTTCCGGGACGGCCCATCATAAGGAAGGCGGTTACGAACTACAGGTGGTGGCCTCTGTGCCCAACGACACCGTGGTGGTGAAGAGGAAAGGCGAGAATGTCAAGACCTTGCTGGGCGATGCCTTTGATACCCTGGGGCTGCAACTGAAGGAGTTGCAGCGCAAGCGGCGGCAGACGGTCAAGGTTGGCGAAGGCGCGCAGGAGGGTGCGGTAATCGACGGGGTTGTCAAAAAATTGGTGCCCCATGAGTCGTATGGCTTTATTGCTGCGTCTGATGGCCGGGAGGTCTATTTTCATGAAAATTCCTTGAAGGACTTGAAGATGGACCAGTTGACCGAGGGCGACCTGGTGAAATTTGGCGAGTCGGATGGTGATAAGGGGCCTTGCGCCTCCTGGGTCAGATCGGCCTAGTCGGTCATTAACTCTACAACATTGTTATGAACAGCCCACAGGGGTATCCTCTGTGGGCTTTATCTTTTGGTAACTACTCAGGTTGTTTGGGCTGAAGGCTGAAGACTGTTAGCAAAAGAGAACAGATAAAGGCATGTGAACCATGGATATATTGAAACAAGTTGATATTGGTCCTGAATACCGCGACCAAAAGGCAGAGGTGCTGGCTGAGCGAATCGCAGCGCGCAAGCAGGAGTTGGGTAAAGACCTGCTGATCTTGTGCCACCACTACCAGCAGGATGCGGTCTTCGCTTTTGCCCACGAGACCGGTGACTCCTTGAAGTTGGCGCGGCGGGCGGCCGAGGCGGTTGATCGGCGTTATATCGTCTTCTGCGGGGTGCATTTTATGGCCGAGTCGGCTGATATCCTGACCTCGGACCGGCAGGTCGTCATCCTGCCGGACCTGACGGCGGGCTGCTCCATGGCGGATATGGCCAGTCGCGACGAGGTGTCCGGGGCCTGGCAGGAACTGGCCGCCGTGTCCGATGTCGAGCGCATCACCCCCATCACCTATGTTAATTCCTCGGCCAGCCTCAAGGCCTTTGTCGGCGAGCGTGGCGGCTCGGTCTGCACCTCGTCCAATGCCGAGCGGGCCTTGGCCTGGGCCTTGCAACGCGGCGACAAGGTCTTTTTCTTTCCGGACGAGCATCTGGGCCGCAATTCCGCCCATGCCCTGGGGGTGCCTGCCGAGCAGGTTGTCCTCTGGACGCGGGACGAAAGATTGGGCGGCAATACGGCTGAGGCCTTGCAGCGGGCCAAAGTCATCTTGTGGGACGGCTACTGCACGGTGCATATGCAGTTTTCCGAGGACCAGATCCAGGCCCTGCGGCAGGAAGACCCGGAGGTCCGGGTCATTGTCCACCCGGAGTGCCGTCGGGAGGTGGTGCAGGCTGCCGACCTCTATGGCTCCACCGAGATGATTATCAAGGCGGTGTCCGAGGCGCCGGCCGGTTCCAGTTGGGCGGTGGGGACCGAGATCAATCTGGTGAAGCGGCTGGCGGCGCAATATCCGGACAAGAAGATCCGCTCTGTCTCCCCTTTTGAGTGCCTGTGTTCGACCATGTACCGGATCGATCCGGCCCATCTGTTGTGGGCCTTGGATAATCTGGCCGCCGGCCGGGTGGTGAATCAGATCACGGTGGATGCGGCCACGGCCTTGCAGGCCAGGAAGGCACTGGACCGGATGCTGTCGATTTAGAGGCGATAGACTGAAGGCTATTAGGCTGAAGGGCTGGCGGTGGTCCCTGAGCGGAGCCGAAGGGTGCTTTTACGGTGTATGAAGTTACCACCCGTGCCTTTCTCTGTTCTCTTTTTCTCTTGCTAACAGTCTTCAGCCTTCAGCCTAAACAACCTGAGTAGTTCCGAAAAAAGAGGAAGACATCATGTGCGGCATAGTTGGTTATATTGGAAAACGGCGAGTGGTGCCGATCATCATCGAGGGGCTGAAGCGCCTTGAATATCGGGGCTACGACTCGGCCGGAGTGGCCTATCTGGAAGACGGCAAGGTCCATAAGCATCGCTGTAAGGGTAAACTCGCCAATCTTGAGGAGTTGATGGAGGAGGTCAAGACCGACAGCCGTATCGGGCTCGGTCACACCCGCTGGGCCACCCATGGCGCCCCGTCGGAGGCCAATGCCCATCCCCACAGCGATTGCAGCGGCGAGTTGGTGATCGTCCACAACGGCATCATCGAGAACTATCATTCGTTGCGGGAAGAACTCCTGGCCAAGGGCCATATCTTTACCTCGGCTACCGACACCGAGGTCCTGGCCCATCTGATTGAGGAGAGTCTGGACGGCGATTTGGCGGCGGCGGTGCGCCATGCCGTGGCCCGGGTGGAAGGCTCCTATGCCCTGGGGGTGATGTGGGCCGGGCAGCCGGACCGGCTGGTGGCGGTTCGCAATCAGAGCCCGTTGGTCCTGGGTGTCAAAGAGGGCAGCGGCAGTTTCATGGCCTCTGACATCCCGGCCCTGCTGCCCTTCACCAATCAGGTCATCTTTCTTGACGATCTGGAGATGGCCGTTCTCCAGCAGGGGTCCTGGCAGGTCATGAAGATCGACAGCGGGGCGCCGGTTGAAAAAGAGGTCGAGACCATCGATTGGAGTGCCGGCATGGCGGAAAAGGCGGGCTACCGGCATTTCATGCTGAAAGAGATCTACGAACAGCCCCAGGCCATTCTCAACACCTTCCGTGGCCGGATTGATGCTGAGACCGGCCAGGTGACCCTGCCGGAGATTGGTTTGTCCCAGGCCGAACTGCTGGCGATCAAGCGGGTCTCATTAGTGGCCTGCGGCACATCCTGGCACGCTGCCCTGGTGGCGAAATACTGGATCGAGAAATGGGCCGGGATTCCGGTGGAGGTCGATATTGCCTCGGAATTCAGGTATCGGCGTCTGCTGTTGGATAGGGATGTGCTGGTAGTGCCGATCTCGCAATCGGGCGAGACCGCCGACACCTTGGCCGGCATGCGCCTGGCCAAGTCGCTCGGGGCCAGGATAGTGGCCATCTGTAATGTGGTGGGCAGCACTGTCACCCGCGAGGCGGACGGCACTATCTATACCCACGCCGGCCCCGAGATCGGGGTTGCCTCCACCAAGGCCTTTACCAGTCAGTTGGTGGCCCTCTTCCTGTTGACCTTGTATCTGGCCCAGGCCAGAGAGGAAATTTCGGAAGGTGAGAGCATCGCCCTCTGTAATGTCCTGCTTGGCCTGCCTGCCATCCTGGAGCAGGAGATGCCGCGTATTCAGCGCGAGACGGACGTCATTGCCGAGGAGTTTTCGCGCAGCCGCGATTTCCTGTATCTGGGGCGTGGCGCCAATTTTCCGATTGCCCTGGAAGGGGCCTTGAAGCTCAAGGAAATCTCCTATATTCACGCCGAAGGCTATGCCGCCGGTGAATTAAAACACGGCCCGATCGCCCTGATCGACCGTGACATGCCGGTCCTGGCCCTGGCGCCCAAGGACTCAGTGTACAAAAAAGTGGTGTCGAATGTCGAAGAGGTGCGGGCCAGAAACGGCCGGATGATCCTGATTGGCTGCGAAGGCGATGAGGACCTGCGGCGGATCGGCGAGCATGTCGTGCTGCTGCCGGAGATCCATGAGGACTTGAACCCCATCCTCTATACAATTCCTCTGCAATTGTTGGCCTATCAAATTGCCAACCTGCGGGGCTGCGATGTTGATCAACCGCGGAATCTAGCCAAGAGTGTGACGGTGGAGTGACATAACTATTCAGCAGCACCACATCTGCTTTGTCATAGGCCTGCTCGCATAGGCTGGCTATAGCTCGCAGGCCTATTTCGCGCATCTGCGGCGCTGCTGAATAGTTAACAATCTTTTTGCGTAGGCCTGATTTTTTCTCTTGATGCTTTCATTTTTGCTTGGTGCTTAAAGATTTTCCATGGTATCAAGGCGACCGATGGGAGTCATGCGAGGCTGGCTTTCGCTAGCCTCCGCCCCACCATGGCACCAGCCAACCACTGATTATTATTACTTAAACTTAGTCGATGAGGGCATATTTTGCGTTTACCTGGAATGCGTAAGCATCATATATTTTATGATTTGCTTGAGAAGCAAGCGAATGCGGCTGTATCTGCGGCCAAGGAATTCCATAAACTGGCCAATGACTTTGCGAATCTTGTACAGTATGCGGTCAGAATCAAAGAAATAGAGAGCGAGGCGGACCACATTACGCATGAGCTTGCTAATAAGATCGATGCCACCTTTGTCACCCCGTTGGACAAAGAAGACCTGCGGGCCCTCTCCACCGAACTGGACGACGTAACCGACTATATCGAAGCCTGTACCGGCAGGATGGCCCTCTATCAGCTGACTAAAGCCCGCCCGGACCTTGCTGCGCTAGTAGTGATGTTGGTGCAGATCACCGAGGCCATGCTTGAGGCCGTCAAGTCACTGCGCAGCATGCCGAGTCGAGATAAGATGCGGGATATCTTCATCCGCATCCATCAGATCGAGAACGAACACGATGCCGCCTTCCGCAAGGCGCTGGCCGGTCTGCTCAACGTGCCGGACGCGGACCCGATTCAGGTGATCAAGTGGAAGGAAGTTTACGACCGTATAGAAAAGTCTGTCGATAAATGCGAAGACGTTGCCAATATTATCGAAAGTGTGACTGTCAAGTATGCTTAGCATCTCGCTGTTGGTAGTTCTGATTGTGGTATTTACCTTGGCCTTTGACTATATCAATGGCTTTCACGATACCGCCAACGCGATTGCCACGGTAGTCTCAACCCGTGTCCTCTCGCCGCGGAACGCAATCATCATGGCGACCTGTCTTAACTTCGTCGGCGCCTTGGTCTCGACCCAGGTCGCGAAAACCGTGGCGGCAGGGTTAGTCGATACGGCGCGCTTTCAGTTGGTCGATATCCATCAGTCGGAAGTGTTCGCCGCCAAGCTCAAGAATCCTGCTGAATCGATCTCCCAATATATTGCCGAACGGCTTTCCCCCGGCACTCAGCAGTTGCTCGCCCAAACACCCTGCGTCAGGGACGCCCTCGCCAGAATTGCAGGCCGCCATCGTCGATGACTTGAACCTGATCATTCAGCGAGCCGATCTCTATTCGGTCGAGCGCTTCGCCGGGATCTTGCTCAAGCCCAAGACGGTTGAGAAAGTCAAGGATCCCGGCAAGCTTAAACCTGAAGAACTGACCAATCTTAATCGCTCGTTGCTTGAAAAGGCCTATCCGCATGAACTTGCCTCCAATCAGCAGGTATTCCAGGTGGTCATTTTGGCCGCTGTCCTTGGTGCCATCGTCTGGAATCTGATCACCTGGAAATTCGGGATCCCCAGCAGTTCCTCGCATGCCTTGATCGGTGGCTTGTGCGGCGCTGCGATCATCCACGGCGGGCTGAATTTCGTGCTTTGGGGTGGGATTCTGCACAAGGTCCTCATCCCGTTGGTGGGCTCTCCGCTGATGGGGTTTGTGCTGGGATTTCTCCTGATGTCACTTATCTTTAAATTTTTGGCCCACGCTAACCCAGGCCGTGTAAGCTCAGCCTTCCGACATCTGCAGATTGTTTCGGCGGCGGCCATGGCCTTTACCCACGGCTTAAATGACGCGCAGAAGAGCATGGGTATCATCACCATGACTTTGGTGAGCGCCAGGATGATTACTGAGCCGGTTGTGCCGATGTGGGTCGTGCTCTCATGCGCCGCTGCCATGGCGCTGGGCACCTCGGCCGGCGGCTGGCGCATTATCAAGACCATGGGGCACAAAATAATCCGTCTGGAGCCGGTGCATGGTTTTGCCGCCGAGACCTCGGCCGCCATCGTCTTGTTTGTGACAAGTCACTTCGGGATGCCGGTCAGCACCACGCACGTCATCTCCGGCAGTATCTTCGGGGTAGGCTCCAGTAAGCGCTTGTCCGCTGTTCGCTGGGGGGTTGCCCAGAACATGGTCATGGCCTGGGTATTGACGCTGCCCGCCTCCGGCCTGGTTGCCGCCCTCTCTTATAAGCTCCTTATGTTTATGGGGCTTGGTCAACAGTAAGCGGCAACCTGCCTTGAAATTCTAAGCAAAATCTGCAAAAAACGACTTTCGTACACCCCCATCCCAAGTTTCAATCAAATTGACTACCAGTTATTAGCTTACCAGATACTTCGACCAACGCCAGCGGCCCAGCGCCTTCGTCAGGGCCAGCGACAGCAGAAAGACCATGAGCGGAAACAAGAGCTGCCAGATGTGCAGCTCGAAGAGATAGGTCAACGGGGTCAGTATATCGACAAACAGGTAGTGGCATAGATAGACGCCCAGGGTGTATCTCCCCAGTGAATGGATGTTGCTCTTTTGGCCGAAATTTGGTGCGGCCAGGGCGAAGAGCAGGATTCCGGCCGCGCCGGTGACCGTGCCGATCAGGTAGTTATGCTGGAGTATGGGGACAGCGAAATATTTCCATAGTGCCCAGCTCTCGGCGATATGCAGGGCCAGTCCTGCCGCAATGATCAAAAGTGCCTGGGCCGGCGACAGCAGGGCTTTCGCCCTGGTGTAAAGCAGAAAGCCGAAGGCCAGGCAGATCGTGCTCAGGAAAGGGCCGTCCCTGGTGGTGAACGGCAGGTCGAGGCCTATGGGGGTAACGTTATAGGAACCGCCCAACAGGCCAACCACGAAGAGCAGGACGGCAAAAAAGCAGAGCGGGAGGGTGGTCCGGCCATGGCCGGTAAGGAGCATGAGCAGGACGACGCCCTGGCTGAGCGATGGCAAGAACCACAGGTGGACCTTGGCGCCCTCGAAGAGCAGTAATAAAGGGGCGGCCAGCAGGGAGCGGGCCTTACTGGAAAGCTGCTGCGGGTATGGGTCAGTGACCAGGGTCTGCCACTCTGAAGGGACCAAAGTATACAAAATCGACCAGGCCACCAAAAGGAAAAGGAGCCTTTGCACATAGC
>JANNQL010000202.1:0-12401 GCA_031400755.1 Pseudomonadota bacterium
CCATTGGTGTCGGCCACTCTCGACCAGGTGGTGGCGGAGGTGACATAACTCGAGACGTCGCCGCCGGTGGCCAGGGCACGGGCCCCGGCGTCACTGACCAGGACCTGACTGATCGAATCGGTCCTGCCCTCGTAACGGGCCCCCATATTCAGGGTAATGCTCTGGTTGGTAAGATCGCCATTAAAGTTGGTCGGGATACTGAAATAGGAGGTGCTGGAATCAAGCAGCATCCGGTTGTCGGGCTTGGCCGGGTCAATCTGGCCATCCGGCGGCACCTTGAAGGCATCGACCTTGGAGATATTGCCGGAGGTGTCAAACTGGATGGTCCCGTACATCAGGGCCCCGGCCCCCTTATGGTTGATATAATTATAGGTGTCATCCGGGTTATAGATGACCTGCTCGTCCAGAGTCAGGACCCGTTGGTCCTCGGTCGGGTCGCAGGTGACCAGAAACTCCCATTCATTGTCGAGCGTGGTGCGGTCAAAAAAGACCGCCAGGTCATGGCTGGCGCCCTTGGAGTCGTAGATTTTGATGGCGGTGGTATATTCGTATTTATTGGCGTCGATCGGGTCGGTGGGGGGTATGCTGGCGGCATTGGTGCCGTTCCAGCTGGCATAAAGCCGGTCCTCGTTGGTCTCGTTCGCCTTCCTTGAATCAAGATTGGCAATGATTTCGACACTCTGGGTGGCCACCGGCGGGGTATTCTTGCCGAGATTAATATCGGTGATGGCGCCCTCCCGTTCGCCGGTGGTGGAAGAGATGGTCCAGCCTTGAACAAAATGGCCCATCTGATTGACCAGGTTACCGGTCTGGTCAAAGCCGAACTCGCCGGCCCGGGAGTACATATCGGCCTCGGCGCTGTCCGCCGCCCGCAGCATGAAAAAGCCCTGGCCGCCGATGGCCATATCGGTTGGCGAGGATGAGCTTTCAAACGAACCTTGGGCAAAGAGGCTGTTGATGGCGGAAAGCGTTACGCCACGACCGACCTCAGCCGCGCCTGAGGCAGTAGACACCGATTGCGACAGGACGTCCTGGAAGGTCGACCGGCTGGACTTGAAGGCCACGGTGTTGACGTTAGCGACATTGTCACCGAGTACGCTCATCGCCTCGCCCATGGTGCTCAGACCACTGATGCTTGAATATAATGAACTCGAAATAGCCATTGTAACCCCCCTGTTGGAGATGCTTTAAAAAAAATTAAAGTACGAAACTTCCCTGCCGCCGCTTTTTCATTTGACGAAGATTTCATTGAAACAATTTGTGGCTATAAACTATTTTCAGCTAAATCCACGGATGTCGTTCCTGGCTGGTTCCCTTCGACTCCGCTCAGGGAACGAGTATCGGTAACGCTCCCTGAGCGGAGTCGAAGGCGGTGCCCTGAGCGGAGTCGAAGGGGCGTTGCCGCTTGGGATCAGAGGCTTTGCTGAGAATTGTGTAGAGCCATAAAACAATTTACAACTCACCTTACCTTCACCACATCTCCGACATTGGCGGTAATCTTACCATCAAGGGTCAAGGTGGCCCCGCCATTCTCAAAACTGATGTCCGTCACCTTGCCGGTGCTTCGGTACTCCACTGGCAGCGCCTCTTCGGTCAGTCCGAAGGCCTCGACCTGATAGTGGTAGAGTCCATCGGCCACCGGCTCGCCCTTGGCATTCTTGCCATCCCATTCGATGGGATAGGCCTCGGCGCCATGGCCGGCAATCGCCTGTTGCCAGACCGGTTGATTCGTCGCATCGTAGATCGTGACATCGATGGTGCCCAGTGGCACATCCTCCAAGACGAATTCCGTGGAGTTGGCCTTGCCCTCGACCACGGCAATGCCATTGCCTTTGACCTGGGCCTGATTGCCAAGCAGGGTCATGAGCTGCAGATTATTTTGCGAGGTTTGATAATCCAAGAGCTTTTCCATGTTTTCGCTCATCTTGGTGGTCGCTTCCATATTGCTGAACTGGGCCAGCTGGGAGGCCATCTCGTAGCTGTCCATGGGCTTCATCGGGTCCTGGTACTGGAGCTGGGTGATAAACAGCTTCAGAAAATCGTCTTTCTTCAGTTCTTTCTTACCAACCGCGCCATCTGGTTGGGCAAGGCCGTTGGTGGTGCTGCTCACTCCTGAAATCGCCATTTTCTTCTCCTAAGGTCAGACAAACAGACTGATACCGCCCTGCCTGAGGGTGGCTTGATCATTACGAATAAATTCCTGCGGACTGGCGCCAGGCACGGCATTTTTTTCACGGTCCTGATTCAAGATAATTTGCTCCCAGGCTGCGGCAAACCTTTGATTGCTATCATTGGATTGGTCCTGTTGGCCAACCGACACTGACATGGACCCCAGGCTGAAGCCGCGACGCTCCAGATTGTCCTTGAACTCGCCCATATTCGACTCCATCGCCTCTTTGACTTTTTGATTTTCCATGACAAAGGTGGCTGACAGCTGACTGCCCCGTACCTGCAGGTCCACCTTGACCTCGCCAAGCTCTTTCGGGTAAAGGGTCAGGGTCAGATGATGCTCATTATTTTTCAAGCCCCGCAAGACCCCTTGCGAGATCTGCTCAACGGCAAATTGTTGCAACTCTGAGGCAAAGTGCAGGCGAGGAGGGGCCTGGACCTTGCCCGTCGGTTCCGCCGGCATTTGCCCTGAGGCCTTCATGTCGATGCTTCCCACATTATTTTGTTGCTCGGCCAGGTCCCCATCGGCCTTTAAGGCCAAAACATCCGGCGCCTGACTGTTGCTGGCGTCACCGTTTGGCAAGTCACTCTCCTGGCCTGAGGCTAATGCCTCAAGGGCCTGGTCACTGCCGCTCAGCTGCCACTGTTCATCAATGGCGTCATTTTTGGCCATGATCTCAATACTTTTGTCATCCTGGCCGTTGCCTTGATCGATCATCTTCTGCACTTCTTCGTAAACGGCCTTCATGGTACCCTGGACAACCGGGGTCCAGCCGACATCACTGCTCTTAAATCCAGCCTGGGTCAAAATCGTCTCAAGTTCCTTGAAAAAGGCCGGCACATCCGCCTTTGGCCTCGCCTCGTCAACTGCGGCCAGCGCCTGCTGCAAAAGATCCTTCAAGCGCGAAAGGTCCATCTCGACCGGGGCGTCTCCCTGTTCCGGGCGGAGGCCAGTCAAGGCCTTCTGCCAAAGGGGCATTTTCTCTGGAAACATCATTTCAATTTTTTCAGCCGGTACCCCTGCCTCGGCAAGCATTGCTGAAAATTGCTCAAGCTCCCAATCGGTCAACACACATGACGGAGGGGCGTCCTGCGTCAAAGCGCCGTCCTGGCCCTCAACCTTCACCGGCGCCGCTTGCAAACCCTGTAGATAGGCCGCGAGATCAAGCTGGTCAACCCCGTTTACACCTTGGCTATCAAGCTGTTTGATGACCTCCGGCGTCACCCCGAGCTTACTTAAAATGGTCTCCAGAAGGGGCAAGTAGGTCTCAGCCACTGTCACCTTGGCAGGGGCGCCCATGTCCTTAAAACTCTTTTCAAGTGCGGCAAACAAATCAGCCAGGGGCAGTCCGCCCTGCTCCTCCATCTGTTTTTTGAGCGCCGCCAGGGTCGCAGCATCCATCCCAACTTGGGCTGCAAGTTTTTCCAGGAGTCCCATGTCCTGCAGCTGGAAGGTCCACTGCCCGGCCTCGGTCCCTGGCTTATCAGCCATGTCCTTAAGATCAACCATCAGTTGTTGCAGCACCGCCTCAACGGTGGCAGGAGGTCCAGCCGGCCCATCGCTTTCTGGCTGGCTGGCCTCCTGGGCCTTGCTCGGTTTAACGCCCAACAAATCCTTTTTTTCCGCCTGCTTTCCCTGGATTTTCTTCTCCAGATGTTGAGCAAACGACCCCTCTTTAGCGACTGGCAACTGCGCCTTGCGATCAACTCCAGCATCCGGCAGGGCCTGCGATACGATGGGAGGCATCATTATATTGGCCACGTAACACTCCTTTTTTCGTTTTCCGACCTTGTGTCCACAAGTCAACAACCAACGGACTATTCTTGGGCATCCTTAGAGCAACACATGTGCCAACGGCAACTACAAGCACCAAAACCGCCCGACACAACAAACAAATAGCAAACAATTAAAGATAGTTATGTGTATAATTAAATAGAACAACCAGACTAAAAGTCGTCATACAGCGACCCCACCAACAGGCAATTCCGCCATGTCCAGGCAGAAAGTTCCTATCGACATCGGCATGGGAGGAAACCAAGGATAGGCAAGAGTTGCCGCTTGGTTAGGAGGGGGTAAAAAAAGCCCTCAGCAAGCCAGGCAGCCTTTTTGACCTGCGAAGACAAGAATAAACAAAAGGGTTCTTCCATAATCAGGAATAGTTCTTATTGTATACTTGCAAGCAGTGCTTCACTCCATAAAACAAAGAGGCAGTGTCCCTGCGGAGTGAAGATAACCCTCAAAAAATGAGGTGTATTATGGCAACCTTAGACTACTGTTCAAATGTTAGCGAGGAACTGGCGCAATGGAGTGAAAAGCTTCATAAACTTTCCAGCGAGATAGACCGTATCCCGTCTATCAATAAGTACAGATTGTTGCCTCAGATCGAGGAGTTGCATATCATCATGACCGAATTGGATGACCGGCTCTGTGACTTGATGACCGCATGCCCGACCGTAGACAGACTGGATATGAAGGAGGTGGGGACCGGCAAAGGGACCTTTGCCATGGATGTCAATAAAAACCGAAATGAATCATTTGACTACGACTTCGGCGGCTGACGTCTCAAGCCGCTGCAATGAATGGCGAATTAATTGATTAGACATCAATGGGCCGCGTTTGACGACGCGGCCTTTTTTTATTTGTAGAGGCTTGACGTGTGGTTCACTGTCGATCAATCATACCCAGCCCCTGACTGACGGCAACGGCCTTTTCCTGCTTCAGTTTGGGCATGATCTTGGCGACCTGGTCGGTCTTCATGGCCCTGAAGATCTTGACCACGGCCGGGTCCTCCATGGTATCGAGCATGGGGGCGACCTTAGAGGCGCTCATAGCGCTATAAATTTTGATCAGGTTGGAGAACTCCTGGGTCTGGGCGCCCTTGATGGCGGCCAACTGGTCCTTCAACTCAGTCTGCATGGTGGCCAGACGGGCCAATTTTTCATCGATCTCCTTTTGCACCTGGCCTTGAGTCTGCTCGCGCTTAGCAAGCTCGGCCTCTTTGCTGACCAGGGCGGCCTCCCTGTCCTTAAGATCAAAGGCCTTGGATACATCCTCCGGGGTAATGGCCTTGGTCGGCTGCTGATCCAAGGCATGCAAGACAGCACCACCGCTCACCATCAGGCCAATTGCCAGCATCGTCAGAATAATCATTTTTTTCATCACGCCACCTCCTTTACGTAACGCATTACCGCCTGCTCATCGCTTTCGATCTGTTCCCGACGCCCCATCTCATGCCGCCAGGCGAGAAAATCTTTTTCCTTCAAGCGCTCCACGACCTTTCTGGCCTTGACCTTCACCAGCAAGTCGGCGCGCACGGTCTCAATCATCTCCTGCTGGGCCAGGACTGCGTTGTGCTGAAAGGCAATTTGGCGATTTTTCAAGTGGATAGCCTCAATATAAAAACTGAACATGGCAACCGATATGATCTGTTTTTTTTTCTCCTCCAAGGCCGCAAACAGTTCAAGGCGCTGCTCTTCCAGTTCCGCCAGGTGCTTTTTGTGGTTCGCCAGCACAAAGAGTTCATGGGCCAAGCGCTGCTGGGCCTGCTCCTCAAAGTTACGGCGCACGGTCAACAGGGTTTCGAGTTTATAGTGATAGGCCATTTTCTTCTCATACCAAAGCGCTCAAGGCCTTGACGCTTTCGGCAAGCGACACCTTTTCATCCACCTGCTGCTGCAAAAAGACATTCAGTCCGTCAATCATGGCAATGGATTTGTCGATTTTGGGATTGCTGCCCTTGGCATAGGCGCCGATATTGATCAAGTCCTCTGACTTACGGTAGATGGCCAGGGTCTCCAAAAAACGATGGGCCCGGGCCATGTGCTCCTTGGGCATGACATCCGTCATGCAACGACTGATGCTGCCGAGGATCTCAATGGCCGGATAATGGCCGCGACTGGCCAGGTCCCGCGACAGGACGACATGACCGTCAACAATGGAGCGCACCGCATCGGCAATGGGCTCGTTCATATCGTCACCCTCCACCAGCACGGTGTAGATGCCGGTGATGCTGCCCCGGCCCTGGCAGGTGCCGGCCCGTTCCAGGAGCTTCGGCAACTGGGAGAACACCGACGGCGTATAGCCTCTTGAGGTCGGCGGCTCGCCGATGGCCAAACCCACCTCCCGGCTCGACATGGCAAAGCGGGTCACCGAATCCATCATCATGATGACCTCCCGGCCCAGGTCGCGGAAATACTCGGCAATGGCCGTGGCCAGGTAAGCCCCCCGCATGCGGACCAGGGGCGGTTGGTCCGAGGTGGCCACCACCACTACTGACCGGGCCAGGCCCTCCGGTCCCAGGTCGCGCTCGATAAAATCCTTCAATTCCCGGCCCCGCTCACCGATCAGGGCGATGACACTGATATCGGCGGCAGTATGCTTGGCGATCATGCCGAGCAGCGTACTCTTGCCGACCCCGGAGCCGGACATGATGGCGATGCGCTGACCACGGCCCAGGGTAAGCAAGCCGTTTATCGCCCGTACCCCGACATCAACCGGCTCGCTGATCCGCTGCCGGTCCATGGGGTTTAATGGTGTGGCATAGAGGGGATAGACGGCCTCGGCCAGCAGCGGCCCCTTGCCATCCACCGGGTTGCCCAGTCCGTCAATGACCCGGCCGAGCATGGATTCAGCCACCGGCACCGTAGCCTGCCCTCCGACCTGCTGAATGACACTGCCTGGCTCCACCCCCCGCATCTCACCAAGCGGCATGAGCAGGACCCGCCCTTCCCGGAAGCCAACGACCTCGGCCGGCACCTTGCTCTGGCCACGGAAGGTGCTGATCTCACAGATACTGCCTACCGGGATGCCAGGGCCATGGCTCTCGACCACCATGCCAATGACTTGGCTGACCCGGCCCCGGACCGTGATCATGTCGGTTGAGTCAATAGCCTTGAGGCAATGGTCAATATTCATGGCTTGACCTATCCAGCAGCACCACATCTGCTTCGCAGTCTCGCTGCGCTCGCTTAGCTGTCATAGGCCTGCTCGCATAGCGCTGCTATAGCTCGCAGACCTATTGATTGACCAACGAAGCGGGTCAATATAAATCGCTGCGGCGCTGCTGAATAGTTACGGTTTTTGGGGTTATGCACGTTTTTCGTTTTTAACTGGATAGTTAACATGGCTTATTGCAGCGCCTTGACGGCCTGGTGCAGGACTGCGTCAATGGCGGCAAAGACCTTGTCGCGCCGGGATTCGAGAGTGGCGTCAATCTCGCCGAATCCGGTATCGAGTGCGCAACCGCCCAAGGCAATGGCGGGGTCCTCGACCAGTTCGATCTTCTTGTGGCCGGCCAGGATCTCGGGACGCTCCATGGCTGCCTGTTTCAGCCGTTCAAGGTCCTGGCCATGCAGGCGAATAGTAATGCTCGAATTTTCGACGACATAGGCCAGGGCAGTTTTTAGGCAGACCTCAATGACCTGCGGATTGACCGTCACCTCATGGAAGAGGACGCGATCAACCATGGTCTTGACCAAAGACAGCATATCGGCCTCGTACTGGCCGTAAAGCCTTTGCCGATCACCTTCGATCTCGGCCAGCAGCTTATCTATCTTGGCGAGCCTCGTCTCCTCCTGGACAGTGGCCTCGTCCTTACCGCTGGCAAAGCCCTGGTCATAGGCCTCCTTTTCAATCTGGCCAACCCGGGCCTGTGCTGCCTCCATCATCTCCTTGATCTCAACCTTGATGGCCTCGGCTTCCGAGCGGAGACGTTCTTTCTCCCTCTCCAGTCGGGTCATGACCTCAACAAATTCGGCATCGTCAGACTGCCACAGAGAAGCCAGGGAGTGGAACCCACCCTCCTCCGACTCGACCCCGCCCGGACGGCTGATCATGATCGCATTGCCGCCTCCCGGCCGGGAGGACTTGATCACCCTAGACGAATTCATCCTCGCCTCCACCGGTCGACAACTGCACCTTGCCTTCCTGCTCCAGGCGCTTGGCGATCTTCAAGATGGATTGCTGGGCCGCCTCAACATCCTTGATGCGACTCGGCCCCATCATCTCCATGTCCTCTTTCAGCATCTCAACGGCGCGCTGAGACATATTCTTGAAGATCTTATCGCGCAGCTCAGGCGCTGCCGTCTTCAAGGCCAGCTTCAGGTCGTCAGAGCTGACCTCTTTAAGAATGGCCATGACCCCGCGGTCATCGACCCCGATCAGGTCGTCGAAGACGAACATCAGACGCCTAATCTCATCGGCCAACTCCTCACGCTGCTCTTCGACCCCTTCAAGGATTGAGGCCTCAAGGGCCCGATCGGCGTTGTTCAAGACTTCCGCCACCACCTCTACCCCACCCAAACGCTGGCCCTCAACGCCTTCCACCGACAGCAACTCCTCCTGCAGGATGCGATCAATCTCAACTAAAATCTCCGGGCTGACCTTGTCCAGTTCGCTCATCCTGATGATGACCTCAACCCGCTGGTCTTCCTTCAATTCCCCCAGAATCACCGCCGCTTGCGCCTTTTCAAGTACCGCCAGCACCAAGGCGATAGTCTGTGGGTGTTCATTCCGCAAGAAATTGACCAGGATACGAGGATCAAGCTTTCTGGCCTTCTGAAAGAGGGTCAGACGCCAATCGGAACGGATCTCGTCCAAAATCGAAGAGGCCTTGTCCCCTTCCAGCGCCTTTTTCAGGGCCGCCTCCAGCAGATCGTCGCCGGACAGATACAGGCCTTCGGCGCCCTCATCGGAACGAAACTCCGACAAGAGATTGGCGATATCGCTTTGTTCCACGTGGTCGATCTTGGCCATCTGCCGACCGACAGTTCTGATCTCCTCCTCTTCCAGACGCTGAAACACCTTGGCAGTAAAGTCCTCGCCCAGGGTCAGCAGGAAAATTGCCGCCTTCTCCGGTCCGGAAAGCTCTTCGCTGTCCTGTTTATCTTTTTTTGCCATAGGTTAGGCCTCTTGCCTCAACCAGCGCCGCACCAGATCGGCCGCCCGGTCTGGATCGGTCTGCGCCAGTTTATAGATTTTTTCCCGGTCTGACATGCCTATAGGCTTCAAGGACAGGTCCTCCTCCTGGGCTGGAACTTCCCCATCCACTTTAGCCCCGGCCTTGCCAGCCAGTATTTCCCGCCGCTGTGCTTCCAGTTGCTTGTGGGAAAGCAGGCGGAAGAATGGTCGCACCACAAAAACCACAAAACAGACCGCCCCTATAATATAGATCAAAGGCTGAGCCAGACGTTCAAAAAGATGCTGCCAGCGCTCCATAGCGTCCACTTTGGGCTCAGGCTCCATAGAGGCGGCAAAACTGGTGCCGATCACCTCCAACTGATCGCCGCGGTCAGGATCAAAACCCACCGCGTTTTTGGCCATTTTCTCGTACCACTTCAGATCCTCCGGCCCCCTCGCAATATATTTTATGGTCGGGTTCCCGTCCTTGTCAACGGCCTTTTCGTAGGTGCCATCGACCATCACCGCCACCGAGAGCCGCTTTATCTTGCCCATGGAGCCCTTCACCCTCTTCACCGTCTTATTGACCTCGTAGTTACGGGTGACATTATTACGATTGGCATTGCCACCCCCGGCCGCCCCGCCATTTCCGGCCTCATTAAAGGTGGCGAGATTGCCCTTGACCCCGGGGATGCCCTCGGGGGTTGAGCCGGGTTGGGCGTTGGCCTCGTTTAAAAGTTGCTCACTGCGCACGACTTGGCCTTCCGGATCAAACGACTCCTCGGTGGTTTCGGTCTGATTAAAATCAAGTTCAACCGCGACCCGGGCAATGGCCTTCCCAGCGCCAACCACCTGCTCAAACATAGTCTCGACTTTGTCCCGCAGGGCCTTTTCCGTATTCTGCTGATACTCAAGCTGACTGTCTGACATCTGCCCCAGCTCGCCGCCCCGTTTACGGAAAAGGAGCCTCCCTGCGGTGTCAACTACGGTGATATTCTCTTCAGTCAGGCCTTGCACCGAACTCCCCACCAGATTGACGATCGCCTGGATCTGCTTTTGGTCGAGTTGGTTATTGCCGCGCAGCTTAACGCTGACCGAGGCCGAGGGTGGTTTTTTGTCTTCAATGAATACCGACTCAATGGGCGCCGCGATATGGACCCTGGCCTCCGAGACCTGCTGGAATTGACGAATCGTCCTGGCCAATTCCCCTTGCAGGGCGCGCTGATAATTCATCTTCTGGACAAAATCAGTGGTGCCGAAACTGGTCTTGTCGAAGATCTCAAAGCCGACGCCACCGCCCCGGGGCAGGCCATTGCCGGCCAAGCTCAGCCTGGTATCGAGTACTTTATCGGCCGGCACCTTGACCACCGTGCCATTCATGTCCAATTCATAGGGAATGAGCTGCTCCTTGAGCTTGGCCACCACCTCTGCCGCATCCTCCTGACTGAGCGATGAATAGAGTACCTGATAATTGGTGCTCCGGCCACCACTCATGGACAGCATCAGCATCCCGCCCATGACCCCAACCATGACCAGCACGGCTATGCCCTTCTGAAGCATGGTAAATTCACTGATAACCGAAACGATCTGCTGCAACATATCTTTGGGGCTGGCCATGGAATGCCTCGTTACTTGTTGTTTAGGTAACTTACTTAGGTTGTTAAGACTATTAGACTATAGGCTCTGTTCGACTTATTCCAAGATGCAATCAAGACGTCCTTCCGGGCAAGCGAAGCGCGACCCGGAATCCATTACGATTTCTGAATCCCCGCTTTCGCGGGGATGACGTAATAGTGCCAAATTGATTGCAACCTGGAATTATAGCTGCAGCCGCATGATCTCCCGATAGGCATCGACCACCTTATTCTGGACCTTGGCCAGCATCCTAAACGATATGCTGCTCTCTTCCATGGCGATCATTGTCTCATGGATATTGGAGTGCTGGCCCGAGACCAGGCCCTCGCTCAGCGCCGCAGACTCCTGGGACTTCTGGTTGACCGCAGCAATCGACTCCTGCAGGATATCACCAAACCCCGTACCCTGGACTTCCTTGGCCTTGATCGGCAAACCGCTGGTCATCTGAATTGGATCAATCCCGATTGCATTCATGGTCATTCTCCCTTTTGATTCTTTTCAACTATTAAGTATAAGGCAGGACTGAGTGCTGAGGACTGAGGACTGAGCGTCGGCACGATTTCTACTCAGTCCTCAGTCCTCAAAAACTCAGTCCTGACTATCGACTGATCTCCAAGGAACGCAGGGCCATGGCCTTGATGGTATCCATGGCCGTGACGTTGGCGTCAAAATCCCGCCGGGCGCTCATCAGATCAACCATTTGCTCCGCCGTGTTGACGTTGGGCATCTTAACGATACCATTGATGTCGGCATCCGGGTGCGATGGGTCATAGACTTCCTTGAAAGGGACATCGTCTTCAACCACCTTGACCACCTCGACCTTACGAAGCTTATCATCGACCGAGTCATACGTCTGCTGAAAGGTGCTGGCCAGCGGCGTGGCGCCGAAGATGACCGATTTGGCCCGATACGGCCCACCTTCGACAGTGCGGGTGGTATTGGCGTTGGCCAGGTTCATTGAGGCGATATTGATCCTGGTCCGTTCGGCCTTCAGGGCCGAGCCGCTAATCTTCATGGCAGTAAGAAAGTCCATGGCTTATTTTCCTCCTTCGTCAATGGCCAGTTTCAGGCCTTCGAATTTGCTCCCTAAAATTTTAGCGGTCACCTGGAACATCAGTTGGTTTTCGGCGAGTTTCTGCATCTCTTCATCAAGGTCAACCGGTCGTTTTTCGCTCTTGAATTCGAGGCTCTCGCTCAAGGCAACCGGATCAAGGCCGATATGCCTTTCGTTAGTCTGGGCCAGCTTGCCGCGCTGGAGCATGGCATTTTTCATGACCGCGGCAAAGGAAAAGTCCTGGACGTTGTAGCCCGGGGTCTCGAGGTTGGCGACATTCGACTGGAGCAGCCCCTGCCGTTGCATTCTGGCGTCGAGCGCCAATTGACTGCTGTGGATGACCCCACCGAAAAGTTTGTTGGTAAATGGCATACTGCTCCTCCTGAAATAATTATGGTCCTGAGTACTGCCATGGCCTTTTGCAAAATTGATGCCGTTTTGTTTATTGACGAAAAATCGCGAAAAAGAAAGGCCGGGATTCAGTGTTGTCCAGTGAGAAAATTGCAGTAGCGATTTTTGTACAAAATAGTCCCCGTCCGGCACCAGCAGGGATTGAACTGAATCCCCCCCTCCCCCCCTGGCGGGGGAGGGGGGGCAATGCCGTTGACTTAAGGTGCATGGTGTTGCCTTACGCCGTCACCCCGG
>JANNQL010000203.1:0-6020 GCA_031400755.1 Pseudomonadota bacterium
GACGGAACGGGCCACCCTACCCAGGACCTTATCATCAAAGCTGACCTCGCCGCCACCCTCGCGCTCCACCTTGAAGCGCACGACATAAGGCTGGCCGCTGGCCTCCTTGGCCGCCACATCCAAGGCGCTCAAACGGCGACAGGTGCCGTCATAGCCATACTCCTGCTTGGCCTCCTGGACGGCATCGCGCTTGCGATCAAGCTCCTCCTTCGAGCAGAAACACTTGTAGGCATGGCCTTCGGCAATCAATTGGTTGGCGCGGGCCACATGCTCGTCGGCGAATTCGGTCTGAAAATAGGGGCCCTCGTCCCAGGTGATGCCAAGCCACTCCAGGCCCTCAATAATCCCGTCGATGGATTCCTGGGTCGAACGCTCGGTGTCGGTGTCTTCGATGCGCAGGATGAGCTTACCGTTATGCTTCTTGGCGAACAGCCAGTTATAGAGGGCAGTGCGGGCCCCGCCGATATGCAGGTAACCGGTCGGGCTGGGTGGAAATCGTACTCGGACTTCGGGCATTTGTATTCTCCTTACATGGGCATGGGCAAAAAGTCGGAGGGCTTTTTATCAGGACTCACCCGACTTGTGGCCAACGGTCATGTTTTTGATATAAATTTCAGCCTGTGAACTCCCAGGAGGCTGACGGACAATTTGCGTTTATAGCTCGTTTTTTGGTTCACTTCAACAGCTGTTTGCAGGGCTAGGCCGCTGCCCCACCCACCTACAAGCGGGTCACTGCCAATCCCCCTGGCGGGGGATAAATCCCTGTTGGTTGCAATACCTTACCGGCACATATTATCAGAATCTTTTTGATCCCGCATGTTACACGTACCCAGCAAAGGGACTAAAAACCTATTTCCTTCAAAAAACTGGCGTTCTTGGTCCAATTTTTCTTGACCTTGACCCAGAGCCGCAACATGACCTTGCATTGCACCAGCTCTTCGATGTCATGCCGGGCTGCCGTGCCGATCTCTTTCAGTTTGGCGCCTTTTTTACCGATAACCATCCCCTTCTGGGAGTCCTTTTCAATAATGATGGTGGCGTCAATCGTCACCAGGCTTTCGCCCTCCTGAAAACGATCGATGACCACGGCGGTGGCATAGGGGATCTCCTCGCCGGTCAGCAGAAAGACCTTTTCCCGGATGATCTCGGAGGCGATAAAGCGGACACTGGCATCGGTGGGGATATCGTCCGGGAAATAGCGCGGCCCTGAAGGCAGCATCTTGACCAACTCGGCCAGCAACTCCTCCCGGCCTTCCGAACGCAAGGCCGAGATCGGGATAATGGCGGCAAAGTCATGCAGGCCCTGATAGGCCTCGATCAAGGGCAGGACCTTTTCCCGCCGCAGTAGGTCGATCTTGTTGATCAGCAAAATGGCCGGGGTCGGGCGGCCGGTCAGACAGCTGGCCAGATCACTGCCGGGCTTAGGGGCCGGCATGGTGGCGTCAACCATAAAAATGATGATATCGACCTCGCCCAGCGTCTCGATTGCGATACGGGCCATCTCGACGTTTAAGGGGATGGTGCCTTTGTGCAGACCTGGGGTGTCGAGCATGACAATCTGATAGCCTTCCCCGTTGATGATCCCGAGGATCCGATTTCTGGTGGTCTGCGGTTTAGGGGAGACAATGGAGATCTTTTGACCAAGCAGGTCGTTCAGCAGGGTTGACTTGCCGACATTGGGCGGTCCGACCAAGGCCACCATGCCTGATTTTATAAGTTCATTTTGTGCTTGATTCATGGTAGTCTCTGCTCCTTGTGAGTTTGGCGGACAAGAAAGCAACATAACAGGTAAGCCGACAAAAGGGAAAATCAAAAGCGCCGGACGATCAACGAAAACCTTTTTTGTAAGCTTTCAAACATCAGCCTTCGGCCTCGCTTAAGGCAGCGCACGCAGGAATTTCAAATAAAATTTCTGCGTGTCTCATTGCGCAACTGCTGATTATTTTTGCCACTGCTGACTGCTGAATGCATAAGCAGTCACTGTTACCTTTTTTTCACCCTAACCCCGGATAAAGTTTAAAATGCAGGGAAAGATTATCGAATACGTCGAGCATGGTAAATTTATCTGTGCCGCAGTCATGGACGATTCAGGCAACCGCCTCCATCTCCTCAACCAGAATGGCCGCGAAGTCAATCTGGCCCCGGCCAGGGTGGTGCATCAGTCAAGCCTGCCCGTTTCCGTAAAATCGCATCATGACCTGATCATCAAGATCCTGCATGAAATTGATAAGACCCGGCAGACCATGACCCTGCCGGTGGCGCTGCACGATGTCTGGCAGGTGGCCAGCGAGGAAAAAGACCTGACCTTTTCGCCCCAATTTCTGGCCGACCTCTGTTTCGGCGGTCAAGCCAACGACGACCAGGTTTCGGCCCTGCTGCGGGGCGTGTTTAACGACCCCATCTATTTTAAGTTCCGCGACAACCAGATTCATGCCCATACCCCGGAGGTGGTGGAACAACTACTGTTCAAGCTGGAACAAGCCCGCCAGCGCCAAAACATGCTGCAAGTCGGCGCTGCGGCCCTCAGAGCACTTATGATTGGCGAGCAGCCTACGGCCTGGCCCGAGCAGGACTGCCTGCAGGTCATAGGCGACCACTACCTGTTCGACAAAGAGTCTGCCGATTGGGAACTGGCCCGCGAACTACTTAAAGAGGCCGGACTAAACCACCCCCACGATGCCTTTAGCCTCATGGTCAGGGCCGGACGCTGGCAGGAAGACGAAAATATCCACCTGCTCCGGCACCAAGTACCGGTGGCCTTTAGCGAGGAAAGCCTGGCCCAGGCCCAGGCAATCGTCGCCACGACCGGCATTGTTCCCCAGGAGGGCCGATTAGATTTGCGGCATCTGCCGATCATCACCATTGACGGCGCCTCCACCCGCGACTTTGACGACGCCCTCCATCTGACTGCTGACGGCGACAATTTCGAGGTCGGCATCCATATCAGCGACGTGGCCCATTACGTGGCCCCCGGAACGCCCTTGTTCAAGGAGGCCGAGGCCAGGTCCACCTCGCTCTATTTCCCGGACGCCACCGTGCCCATGCTGCCGCGGGAACTGTCCGAAGGCGTCCTCAGTCTGATCAAAAACGAAGATCGGGCGGCGGTCAGTTTTATCGTCACCCTGTCGCCGGATGGCGAAATCATGCAGAGCCGGATTGTCCGCAGCCTGGTCCGGGTCAAGCGCCAATTGAGCTACCAGGACGCCGAGTCCCTGGCCGCAACCGATTGGGAACTGGCCCGGCTTGCCGACCTCAGCCAAAAATTGCTGCTTCGCCGGGTCGCGGCAGGCGCCCTGATCCTCCCCATCCCCGACGTCATCTTTCATGTCTATCAGGGCAAGGTCAGCGCCATCCGCCTGCTGGAAGTGGACACCATGATGCGCACCCTGGTCTCCGAATTCATGGTCCTGGCCAACACCCTGGCCGCCAGTTTCCTGGCCGACCGCCAGGAGCCCGGCCTCTACCGGACCCAGGAACCGGCCAGAAAACGCCTGGCTGACCAGCCTGAGCACGACCTGTTCACCAATTTCCGGCAGCGCCGCTTCCTGGCCCGCGGCCTGCTGCTCACCACCCCCAAACGCCACGACGGGGTCGGCGTTGAGCAATACACCACCGTCACCTCCCCCATCCGCCGCCTGCTGGACTTGGTCATCCAGCACCAGATCGGCTCTATCCTGGCTGGCCGCGGCGCACGCTTCAGCGAACGGGAGATGAACGAATTCTCAAGCCTGATCACCAGCGTCCAGAGTCGGGTCAACCTGGTCCGCCAGCTCCGCCACCGTTACTGGCTGTTCAAATACCTGGAGAACAAGAAGGGAGAGTACATGTCCGCCCTGGTGCTGGACAGGAGAAACAACAAGGTGCAGGTGGTGTTGCAGGACTATCTCTTTGAAGGGGAGTTGCCCCCCAACCAGGCCATCCGGCCCGAACTCGGCGATACCGTCCGCGTCAAGATCGCCAAGGTCAGCCCCATGGATGATGTTATTGGCCTTGAATGGTAGGCGCGGGGCGCAGCACAGGTTGGCGCATATCTCCTCCCAACCAACATAACTTTGTCTTGGTGCAAAATGACCCCAGCAAAAACGGGTAACAGATTTTTCCTCTTTGCTACAGGCCTCGCCTACTGCCTGATCGGCATCGAAATCATCATCATGATTTCACCGTTTGCGCTTTATTTCTATTCGGTCTACGGGCCGATTCTTGAGTTCTTCTCTTCCAGGCCATCCCTAAGTTGGACCACAGAATTTTTCCTACCCCATATGGTCTTTCTGGATGACCCGTTAGTCCTTGCCCTGTCCTATTTGCAGATTTTGTTGGTCATTGGCCTCATCCTGTTCTTTTCGGCGGCCATCCCTTTGTACTATGGGCGCTTCACCGGCAAAGGAGTTGTCCGGACAAGCTTTTATGCGAAAATCAGGCATCCGCAGTATCTTTTTCTGGCCATCTCCGGCCTTGGACTGCTCCTCTACTGGCCCCGCTTCATCATCTTGATCATGTATGTCACCATGCTGTTCGTCTATTACCTGTTAGCCAAAAATGAAGAGTGGCGAATGCAGCAAGAGGCGCCCGGCAGCTATGACGCCTATGTGCAAAGCACATCCATGTTCTTCCCCGGCGAACCTGGCGACAAAATCTACCAGACACTCTTTGCCTGGATCAGGCCAAAGTGGCTTGGCGTCGTGACCATATACCTGATCACGATTGGCCTCTCCCTGACGGCGGCCTTGGGGATAAGGGAATACACGATTGACCACTTGCCAACCGTTACCCAAAATGCCATGGTCCTCTTGCCGGTTTTTCCTCAACCAGCCAAGGCGACAAGCGCAATTTATAAGGCCCTGGAATCATCCCCCCAAGTCAACGGCCTGATAGGCGAGCTACAACCTGACTTGGCCTACATCTTCCCGGGAGACTACTTCCTCACCGCCATCGTTACCGATGCAGACCGTAGGTTTTCAAACGATATGATTGAGCGATTTCCTGAAGTCCTGGAGTGGCACCAAGATAAATTCCGGGGCGGACTCGGGAAATTTTTTAAAATTTTCTACAATTTTTTCAAGACATTAGGGACAACAGAAACCAACTATGAGGTGGTGCGGGTGGTCTTGATGCAGGTGACTGACGCGGAGGGCAAGCATGTCTCGCCTCAAAATATTTTTGCCATGGGCCTGAAGAGAAGGCCGGTCGTCATCGTTGACCTGGATTCGGATAACTACCGCATCCTGTCTATCATGAAGGCGTCAGGCACGCACAAATGGGGCACCATGCCGATGCCGACCTTCTAATTGGAGGCCCTCCCATAATCGTGGCGGCAAGACAGCTCTGGATTTAAATATCGCAGGCCTTACGGTGCGGTAAAAAATCGCGCCCCCATTTCTTCAAGCCCCAAAGTGCCAAGCACTTCATTTAAGCGTTCAGCCGGACGCCGGCGCGGCATGTCCTTGTAACTTGCGATGATCAGTTCGTTTTTCATCGAATGTTCCCAACCGACCAACTCGGTGACGTTGACCTGATAACCGTGCGCCTCCAATTGCAGGCAGCGCAGCACATTAGTGACCAGACTGCCGAATTCGCGGGTGTGCAACGGGTGCCGCCAGATCTCGGCAAGGCTGCTGTGGGCCAGCGCCTCAGCTTTGTTTTTACGGAGTACCGCCGCCACTTCGGCCTGACAGCAGGGCACGACGATAATGAACCGCGCCTGTTTTTTAAGTGCAAAACGGATGGCGTCGTCGGTGGCAGTATCGCAGGCATGCAAGGCCGTCACTACGTCAACCTTTGCCGGCAAGGCCGCAGACAGGATGGACTCCGCCACCGACAGCTGCAAAAACGACATGCCGGGGAAATTCAGGCGCTGGGCCAGGGCCTGTGATTTCAGGACCAGTTCATCCCGGGTCTCAATGCCGAAGATATGGGAGCCATTAGCCTGGTCCTTAAAAAACAGATCGTAGAGGATGAACCCTAAGTAAGACTTGCCGGCCCCGTGATCGACTAAGGAGATATCGGGGTGGTCCTGCTGGACT
>JANNQL010000204.1:0-17513 GCA_031400755.1 Pseudomonadota bacterium
TTTCGAGGAGCGACGGGGCCAGGCGGTAGTAGCGGAAGCCGCCGCCGCCGCGCCAGTTAACGGCCTTGCTAATGCCGCCTTGGTCCTCGCCGTCGATGACCTTTTTGAGCCGGGGGATGACATGGGTGTGGCAGTGCTCGCCTAGCTCGACCATAATCCAACGCCGGCCCATCTTGTGGGCCACCGCACCGGTGGTGCCTGAACCGGCGAAGGAGTCAAGGATCAGGTCGCCGGGGTTGGTGGCGATTTGCACAATTCTGTGTAGCAGGCGCTCCGGTTTCGGAGTGCCGAACAAATCCTCTCCGAAAATTGCCCGCATTTCTTTTTTTGACTCGTCATTATGGCCGACTTCATCATAAGTCCAAATAGTAGTGCTTGGAATGGTGTCGGTCACCTCTGAAATAAACCGTTTGTATGCAGGCCTTGCATCACCATCTACGCCGAACCAAATTCGATTGTCGGATATCAGTTCATCAAATTTTTCTTTTGTATACCGCCAGCTAGTCCCTGAGGGTGGCCAGACCTCACGGCCAGAAGGCAATTTGACAGGAAATATCGCATAATCTCTTGCTTCATTTCGGAGCACATCACTTGCTTTCCATGATCCACGAGGATCGTTATCCCTGTTTGTGTAGCGTCCTGTTTGCTTTTCTGTTTTTGGCAACCGCCCAAGGCGAAAAAGGTCAAGCCGTTTTGCGATTACCAATATAAAATCATGTGATTCAGAAAAATATTTGGAATCTGACTTTGGTGCGTACTTCTTTTGCCAGATAACAGTTGCCACAAAATTTCCCCGCCCGAACACCTCATCACACAGCACCTTCAGGTAATGGCATTCGTTGTCGTCGATAGTAATCCACAACGAACCATCCTCCGCCAGCAGCCGCCGAATGATCTCCAGCCGGTCACGCATCAGCGACAGCCAGATAGAGTGCTCCACCCCGTCATCGTAATGGGTGAAGGCGGAACCGGTATTGTAGGGCGGGTCGATAACCACGCACTTCACCTTGCCGCTGAATTCCTGTTCCAGGGCCTTCAAGGCCAGCAAGTTGTCACCAAAGATCAGCCGGTTGTCGAAGCTGTCATTCTCCGTCACCCGGTGCTGGGCATGGTAGGACTTCTCCTGGTCTTCCAGCAGGATACGCGGCTCCAGCCTCGGCCGCTCCTCCTTGCCGATCCAGGTCAGTTCAAGTCTGGTACGTTTGTTCAAGATTGCATTCCTCTTCGATATTTGTTGAACCAATTTATCAAGAATTAGGGATTCCTTCAATGCCCGATAGTTGCATAGCTTCGTCTGCAAAAAGCATTTTGAGGAGCATCATCAGGTTTAAGCCTTCCATGAGTTTCTCTGCCCACTTGTCACGTGATTCAATATCGATGGAGAACTTGTCTTCGACCTTGCCGTCCGGGAAGATGCATTCCCCTATTTTCACCAAGAGCGAATAACCCTCGTCACGGTACGGTGAGGAGTCAAAACGTTCCGAGCGGATCTCGTCCAGCAGCTCTTGCATGAAGGAAACGACCCTGCTCAGTGCCCCTGAGGCTTCCGTTGCCCGCGCTGTTGCATACTCCTGCAAAATTGCCGCGCCGACTTCGTCGGTGGCCTCCGGTGCTTTTCGTAAATCCGCCAAATGATCCACCAACAGCAACAGTTCTGATGCGGCTTGCAGAAGGGGCGTGACCGTATCGAGACCCGAGGGCGGCATCGTTGGAATACCCAGTTGCCGCAAGGTCTCGGCGGCAACCTCTTTCGGCATGAACAACCACGTCCTTTCAGGGGTAACGACCTTTTCGCCGCCCCAAAAGAGGTTGCTGTGCAGGTGCCAAACTCCATTGTTCCAGTAGTGCCCGTTAACGGATGGAATGATCAGAATGTGAGGCCACCGGTGATCCAGTACGTAGTGCTCCAGGGTGCCGATATCCATCGGGGCGAAGGCCATTTCAAGCTTCTGGATGAGCTGCTGATACGCGTCAAAGAGTGTCCATGGTTTATCGGAATCAAGAACCAGCCAGAGTGCGGGCTGACCTTCCCAGGGCGGGGCCTTGCTGGCGATCCACCCCCGCCAGCCCAGTGGCGTCAATTCCTGTAAGCCACGAAGTATTTTCTGCCTCAAAATCTCTTGGACACATTCGAAAGCTGAGAGGCTGCGGATATCGGCGGTATCCCATTGCAATTCTGGGTGATTGACAAATTGATACCATAAGGCCCATGCCGCAGGAAAAAACTTATGTTCTCGTTCTTCGAGCTTCTGAAGGCGCTCTTTTTCAATAAACCTGGACAGTAAAGAGCGGAACTGTCCTTGCTGTGCCGAAAGCGCTTTCCAGGCCTCACCCAGATTAAGCAAGCTAAGCCGGGCTGTGCCGGGTTTGCAGCCAAGGCTTTGTGCAACCTCCTGTATCCGGTCACGACCCTCTTGAGAATGCGCCCGACCAAGGGCACTGTTCACATCAAGGATATCCGCCGATTGCTGGAAATAGTTCCCTAGCGAGGAGAAGTATTCATCATTGGCTTTTATGAATGGACGGTATGTTTGCAGGAGGAGGGAGAGAGACTGCTCATTTTTAGTTTTGGTTGTGCCATTGGCAAGGTCCCCGGTCGATTCACTCACCAAACCCCATTCGTCGACGGCTGTCTTGGGCAGCCGGATGTGCTGCCTAACCGCCTGATCGCTTCGCTCCCATAGGTCTTGGGGAAGTCTACGCCTCAGTATATCCGGCTTATATCCCGCGAAGTAGTCGGTCAGGGCCTTGATAAGTGTTCGTAAGGCGGTGACAATCTGTTCACGAACAACGACAACGGCCTCGGCATACTCTGGCCATGCCGCAGGGCGGAATCTCCAGTCACCGAGATTGTGGAAGACCGCATTTAACCGGACCGGCCATTCCGGCAGTAAGAGTTCAATCTTTACCGGTCCTTTTGCTGTGGGGTCATAGGGCAAGGGGGCAATGCGTAAATTGTGGCCATAGCCCTGCACGCCATAGGCTTTTCTGCCGGGAATAAGCATCCGGAGAAGCTGTAAAATTTGTATGGTCTTCGATTCCAGTTTGTTTTCCGATTCCTTACCTTTTTCCTGCTTATCGCCGCCTTGATTGAACTCCATGGGGACCAGATAATGGGCACGGATCATTTCGTCCGTTTCTTCAACCGCCACGGTTTTGGTCTCCCGGCAAAAGTGCTCTCTGATTTGGCTTTGAAACGGTTCGACTACCCCTTTGTATATGCTGCCAGGGGCATATGACAAACTGAGAATTATTTCGCCTAGCGCCCTAAGCGTGAGATGCTCAAGGGGCCAACTGAGATTGAAGGCCGAGATGGATTTGAGGAGGGAAGTCTCAATGTGCAAGTATGAGAGCCAGAAGTGGACCTCCGCGAATCCGCCCCAATCAGCCGAATTTTCCGGAGAACGTGGTTCAAAGTCAGTGGTGGCGGCCCATTTGTTGAGCCTGTCGTACACCACCCTTTTATCGGTTTGTTTTGAACGTAACGCACGAATTGCCTCAATCGCAGCTGAGTTGTTAAGAATCTCCAGTGATTCAATGAACTGCTCATCTCCTCCTGGGGCAATTCCGCCTATGTCGTAACTCAAGGCAAGATACCAGGCATGCTTAAATCTGGTTTGTGCCTCTGTGATCAACGCCATATTGGCATCGACATACTCAAGCACGCCAAGCCACAACACCGAGCGCACGATGGCAGCGACTCCGTTCCACGTCTGGGGGCGATGTTGCTCGACGATTGCCACAAGGGACGCAATATCGCTTCTTCTGCGGGCAAAGGCATAGAGGAGAAACGCTTCGAGATCGCTTTCCGGCATGTGGTTGATCGCCAGTCGGGCGGATTCCGGCCAGGGGGCCAATGCCGGGTCGGTCAGCTCATGGGCCAGAATATCGGAACGGATAGGATGCAGAGCTTCAATATAGCGCCTGTCGTCGGAGGGGCGAAGGAGGTACTCCCGTTCCAGCAGTTGGAGGGTGCGAATAGGGTCTCGCAGTTGTAATGCGGCGGCAAGAGAGGCGACATCGATTCGGGCTTCAAATGCCGTGGCAATGCAGCATATCCTTAGGAAATCGAGTTCCTGCGGTGATACCAAACCGGCGCGTACCTCTTCCCTGAGGTGAAGCACCTGATTCCGAAGGCGCTCTTTCAAGGTTTCAGCTTGGGTTAAGAAGTAGACAAATTCCAACAGCGGCCCATCGCCACCGAAACGACTCCAGGCATCATCGAAAGACAGGTAGGCGTTAACGCTGCCTTGCGAAACTAGACGTTCGTGAATGGAGCGAGCTTCATTGGCATCGAAGTCGAGAGCGATGGCTTTGGGAAAACCGAGTTCGGCATCGGGGGTAGTATTGCGAGCAAGGTCTTCCTCTCGAATAGTGATAAGGATACGGATGTTGGGCTCGTCGAGAAGCGATTTAACGAGCTCCGTCCATTCACGGTCTCGGGGCGATACATCGATGTGAATGAACATCGGGGCAGCGACGACACGCAAATGCCCTGCCAGCGCATTTGCTATACGAGTGGCTTGCTGTTTGTCCTCCACGCTCCGTATCGAAAAACGCCAGTTTGCCGGGATATAGTCGTGAAGGTAGCGAAGAGCCAGAGTTGTTTTCCCCTGACCCGACGCGCCATGAATCAAAACTGTCCGGGTGCCCTTTGCGAAGGCATCATCAATGGCAAACAGTTTTTCCTGGCGCGGGACATCAAGTCCGGCAAGGATGTGGGCATACCGGGTTGAGATGCCTTTGTAGAACTCGTCCGCAAGTTGATCGAAAGAGTTTGCTTGTGGGGGAAGATCTTCGATCGGGGCAATTGATTGGTACCACTCTTGGTGGTGGGATGAGCGTTGGGCAATATATCGACCGATGGCGTTGATCTTGGTTATAAGGTCAACAATGGTGATTGTATCTTTTCGTTCGGCGGCGGAAAGAATCCATTGGACAAGCAGGTCAAAGGAACATGCCGGGTCACCCCCTACAGCCGAAGCGCGGAGGAAATCAAAGACCTTCGCGTGCAGAGCTTCTTCGTCCACCTTTTGCCATCGTAGGCGATGAAAAAGCCGATCAATCTGAGTGTCACTGAATTGATGGCCACGAAGTTTTTCCCTGACTGATGCACGATGCTTCTCGTTACCAGCCCATGCTTCTTGTATCTCTATCCCAATCGGTCCGAAGCTGACCACTTCTATGTGTAGGCCATCTTCCAAGGCAAGTTTGGCTGTTCTATGGAAAAACGATTGTGGCTTCTCAGGCGAAAAGCTGGAGACGGTCAAATTGTCGGTATAGGCTTTGACTTGGACCACACGAAGACGGCGTTTTCCGTGGTATACCGCTAAATCCTCCGTGCCTTCGGGATGGAAGACGAGATCATGCCCCTCCGGTTGCAAAATGCAGGCAAGCGTATAGAGTGCTTGTTTGCGGTAGCCCTCAAGGGCTGCTTTTGCACCGGATGATGACATTTTTAACTATCCCCTGTTTGTTATAGCTGGAAGTCCAGATACTGGGTGAAGTTTATAGCGCCATTGTACTTATCGCATGGCTGGCCGATGTGCGTCCTGCGCCGCCAGCCGCTGTAAAACGTCATTTGCCAACGGCTGCGAATCTGTAAGGTTACGGAAGATGGCCAGGTATCCCTTAAACGCCTGCGCTGGCATGGACGCCGCATAGATCAGTTCGGAAAGTTCATTCGTGCGTTGCGAGAGCAAGGTTTGATCTGTGACGGAAAGTTCAAGCTGCGGTCTACCAATGACATCTGCCGAACGTAGAGCGATGAATGCCATGATGAAGTAGCGACCATGCCGGAAGAACATACGCCGGTGGTAACCATTTTCCGACCTCTCGGTGTCCGCCAGAATGCGGTCAATAAAGCGGTACATGCGCACAAGCCGGCATACGCGGACGCCGGACAGGTGCGCGGGAAACAGCTGGCCGTAGAGCGCCCCCTCCTGCTCCCACAAGCGGCCAATCTCCTTTTTTGCGGCCACCACAAAATCAATGGCGTTGGTCGGCTTTGGGTGTTGCTGGAGTTCAACGGCGCTCCGAACCCTGAACGTCAGGCACGCCATGGCAACGGCGGCCTCTTCCAAGGTAAAAGCGTCGTCTCTTCGAGCGCGTGCCTCCGCCGATGGTCGATAAAAATATGTAATCCCCGCCGCCGCAAGTTCCTGCCGAAGCCGTTCCTGGTTTGGGTCAAGCGCAGCAAAATCGACGCCGCGCACGACGTTCTGGTGGTTGCGCGCACGGGTGATTTTGAGACCAATGTCATCATCAATACTGTTCCCGATTTCAATGATGGTCACAAGCAACTTGGCATCCAGTGAAATTTCGCCAGCTAAGGTAGCCGTGGCGATTGCACCTGCCGTTTGCGCACCGTTGACAATTGAAAGATTTTTTAATCCGAAGGCACACTTCAAACTGTTTCCTGGCGCTGGAGTGATTGTCTCTGCCACCGCTGTAATGCCGTTGTTGAGATAGAAGAAGTCGCCGGGGCGACTGCGCACCGTCCGTTCAATCGCTGTGTTGACTCCAACCGAGCCCAGGTAGTGCCGGATATTCCGCTCGAACAGGGCCTTGCCATGGTCTTCCACAAGTTTGGCGAGAGCCGACGCACGAATTTGTCCGTAAAAGGCTTTGCGTGGGGCTGTGATCCCGGCCCAGTTCTCCAGTGTGATCTGGTCATCGACCGTTGCGGGAGCCTGTTCTGCAACCAGCCAACCATAGATCGACTCAAGCCCATCAACACGCCAGTCCAACAGCGGGGCAAATCGGTTTAACTCATCCCGAAAGGTGTTCAAGTCGCTGGTGGCATGCGGGCCTACCGTATCCCCAAGAAAGACCAGCATCAGTTCGAGCTGGACGCCAGCCGTGTCGAGTGCCTCCTCGATCTCATCAAGCCGGTTGCGAATGGCCTCATTAAACTGGTCAAATTGTCGCGCCTGGACCGCCTTGATGCCGTTGATCGTTTTGATGACTTCTTCCTGCGCCGGAGCGGTCCCGGTTCGCTTGAATTTCGATTGCACAAAGACCAGACGATTTCCGGCACGATCAAAGTACAGGGCATCGATACCGCCATCATTACTGCCATCCGTAATGGCCCCGCTTGCCGTTGTGTCGTCCAGATCGCACTGGCCAACCAAAGCGTAAGCGGCCAAGGAGCGCGAAAGACGATCAAGGTCATGTTGATCTTCCGTCCAACCTTCGCGACCTGGCTTTATGATCTTGGGGACATTATGGAAGAACCGACGCCGTAGCGCGGTTTCGATCTGGGTAATTTTTTCGTCACGAGTCGGCATGGTGTCAGCTCAACTTCCAGCGAAGTACGAATAACGATTGTTTCGTGGTAGTCTGGTTCAGTTTGCCTTCAATTACCGCAATCAATTCTTCGCGCTGCTTGTCCACCTGATCCTGAGCGTCGAACAGCGATCGGCGTTTTTGATTGCGCTGTGCTTCGAGCGCCTTGATTTGCTTTTGTCCTGCAAGCTTCTCTTCCAGGGTCAACGCCGAAGTGGCCATGCGCCGAACTTCTTTGATCTGGCGGTCTAATTCTTTAAGTTCTCGCTCCAGACCTACTTTGAGGTCATCGGCCCAGCCGTCAAGTTTATCGGCCTCGGCCTCAAAAAAACGGGCGTTACGTTCCGAGATGTTCTGTTGGATGGCGGCTTGGCGCTGAAAGGTAAAGGCTTCGAGTGTATCTGCTCCAACCTTTAATCGTACACTTTCCGGAAGAGGGGAAGCAGACGCAGGCAAGCTCAACAGACGGGCGGCAGTCTGCTCATCAAGTATCTGGCCATGGTCATCGGTGGCGGCCAGAATGAGATGGTCTTCGGCCTGATCCAACGCCTCAACGGAAAAGACTGAGGCGACTAGCCAGCCGGATTGGCCGAGATACGGTTCAAGAATGGATATCTTGCCGTCATGCTGGCCATAGTCAAAATGAATCTCGGCAGGCGGCAAGTGACGGTTTTTGGCCCGTGCCAGCAAGGCAATAGCGAGAGGGTGATTCATCCGGTAGAGGTGCGCCTCCCCGGATCGCCGAGGGAGTTCGTAAAGCCCAAGCGGTATCTGGTTTGCCTGTTCCGGAAACGGATTGGCGGTCAGATGGAAGGACGAATCATCAAAAGACTCGGCGTAGCCGGCTAGTTCGTAGTGAGTCAGCTGCATCAGCAGACGCTCATAGCGGTTGAGATAAGCCCGGGAGGATTCGTCACGGATTTTGAGCTTCTCCCGAACCTCATCATCGAAGTGCTCCATGAGCTGCTGACGGGTACGGGTCATGGCCTCGTTGATCTCCATGCTCAACTCAAGCTGGAGTTGGTCAAAGGCCTGTTGGATCTCATCGGGACGGCGACACTGCTGATAGATAGTGGCGATCCGTTTTTCGAAATCCACACCCGACTCAATAGCCCCGAGCACCTCATCACTGGCCCCGAACACCCCCTCGAAAAGCTTGAACTTCTCGGAAAGGAGCTGAAAGACACGTTGTTCAGCGGCATTCTTGCAATTTAAGAAGTTGACCACCACCACGTCATGCTGCTGGCCATAGCGGTGGCAGCGGCCAATGCGCTGCTCAATCCGTTGCGGATTCCAGGGCAGGTCGTAATTGACCACCAGGGAACAGAACTGAAGGTTGATGCCCTCGGCTCCGGCCTCAGTGGCGATCATGATCCTCCCCTGTTCCCGAAAGTAGTCGACCAGGGCCGACCGCATATCGGCAGTCCGGGAGCCGGAGACACGGTCAGACCCCTGATGCCGTTCTAGCCAGGCGGTATAAATCTGCTTGGAGCTTTCATCGGTGTTGGTGCCATTAAAAAGGACTATACCCTCTGCGAAATTACTGTCTGCAAGCAAACGCAGGAGATAGCTCTGGGTTTTGCGCGATTCGGTAAAGATAATTGCCTTCTGGGCCGCCCCGGCCTGGGCCGCCTTGGCAAAGCCGATCTCCAGTGCCTTGAGCATGGCTCGCCCCTTGGCGTTGTGATCGATGGAAAGGGCAAGTTCAGTGAAGGCTTCCAAGTCTTCTATTTCTTGGGCAATGGCCGCACAGTCTTGTTGTGAAAGCGGCGGTTCAGCCTCGCCATTGTCCCACTCCTCGGCAGTCTCATCAAGGGCTTCGTAATCCTGATCAAGTTCATCTTCCAAGGAAATGACAGGTTCCTGTCTCCGCAGTTTGCCACGCAAACGATTGGCAATAGAGGTCAAGGCCCCGGCAATGGCGAAGGTTGAAGAGGCCAAGAGCTTCCTGAGCACCAAGGTCATCAGGGTTCGTTGGCTGGGCGGCAGGGCCTGCAGGTTGTCGCGTTGCAGATAGTCGGAAACCAGGTGATAGAGCCGGTCCTCGCTCTCTTCCGGGGTGAACTCCTGCACCAGCGGCAGACGCTGGGTGTATTTGATGTAAGGTAGAACTTGACGGCGGAGCGTTCGGTGACAGACAGGACGCAAACGGGCCTTCAGGGTATTAAAGACCTGTTCTTGACTCAAATTGGCAAATTGCTCGCGGAAACTTTTCAAGTCGCCGAAGGTGTGCTCATCTATGAAACTGACCAGACCGAACAACTCCAACAGGGAATTTTGCAGAGGGGTGGCGGTGAGCAGAAGCTTGTCAAAGCCTGCAAGCGCTAATTTCAGGGTATTGGCGATAACATTGGACGGCTTGTAAACATTACGCAGACGGTGCGCCTCATCGATCACCACCAAGTCCCAGGGGATGGCATGGACATCCCCTGCCTTATTGCGGGCGAACTGATACGAACAGATGACAATGTCCTCCCCTTCGAAGGGACGAAAAATGCCCTGCTTGATGGCGGCGTTATAGGACTTGGATTCCAGAAGGCGACAGGGCAGGAAGAACTTCTCGGTCAGCTCTTGATACCACTGTTTGCGCAGGTTGGATGGGGTGATGATCAGAATACGACGTTTACGCTCCGCCCATTTTTGGGAGAGGACAAGCCCGGCCTCGATGGTTTTGCCAAGCCCGACTTCATCAGCAAGCAGCGCCCCCTTGGAGAGTGGCGACTTGAAGGCGAACAGGGCTGCATCGACCTGATGGGGGTTCAGGTCGACCTGGGCATCAACGAGCGCGGCAGCCAGCTTCTCGACACTATCGGCCGGACAGCGTTTGGTGAGTTCGTAGGCAAAGTATTTGGCATGGTAGTCGGTAAGATTCATGACAATTTGTTATTACCCCAGGCAATACAAATTGTCTACCAACATAACCTCATATACTTCTGGTAACGATACCAGCCGTCCTACTCCCCCAAGCCGGCGAACACGGCAGGATACATCTTCTTGAATTCGGCGAGCAAGGGGATCATGATCTCGCGCATGGAGGGCTCGGCCGCGGTCGAGGTGCGCAGTTTGAAGATATGGGCCCACTCCATGAGATTGGCGTAGACGATGATCTCGGTCTTGCAGGAGTTGGGCAGCACTGTGCGGGCGGCCTGGGGGGAGGAGGTTTCGAGCAATTTCAGGTAGAGGGCCTCGGTCTGTTGCATGGCCTGCTGCCAGAGGGCGTATTCGGGGCTGCCCTCCTCGAAAAACATGGGCTTGATGAAGGTCACTTCGCTGCCGAACTGTTCTTTGTCGTAGCGGCAATAGCGTTGACTCTCCTGCAGGAAGGAACATGGCCGATGGCGGACGATCTCGTGGGTGACCGCCCGGTTGCTGATCAGTTTTACCGCCAGATAGCGGTGTTTACAGAGCAGGTCAGGAGGCAACTGATCGACCTCGGCCAGGGGGATTTTTTCGACCAGCACCCCATCCTGCTGGGACCAGCCGTTCTTCGGCAGCAAGTCAAAAAAGAAGATAGGCGAGCGTTCGGCCAGGTATTTGGTAATGCCCTTCACCATCTTGACGGTGCCATGGGACATGTAGAGCTCGCGAAAGGCCCGCACGCTGCCGGTGATCAGCAGGACGTTTTTTTCAAGGATGCTGATGGACAAAAATTTGGGCAGGCACTCGAAAAAACGCTCCGCCACCGAGCGGTTTTCAAGGGTCACTTTGATCGTACAAACAGCCATTTCGGCAACCGAATTGTGGCCACTTTTCAGGATGTTCCTGATAAACGGCCCGGCTGATTCCGGGGTGATTTTGGCCTCGCTCTTGTAGCAGACCCGGCCGCATATCTCCAGACGAGACGCCATTGAGCCTTGATCTAGATCGGTGAGGATTTCAAATGATTGGGGGATTATCTTCATGGCGCACCTTTTTTTTGCTGAGGTTGGTCAGTGTTGTCCAGTTAGACTGTTGCGCGGCGCGATCGAAATGCAAGGTGCCTGCCCTGGCTCCCTCACCCGGCCTTCGGCCACCCTCCCCCCGTCAAGCGGGGACTGAACTGAGTCCCGGAGGGCGAAGGGATACATAATACTTCCTCTCCTTACAGCCCTTTATTTCGATTGTGCCAGAACGGCGACATGTTCCGTAACTTTTCAATAATCGGCGGCAGATGCTTGAGGACTAAATCGACTTCTTCCTCGGTGTTGTAAATGCTGAGGCTGAAGCGGATTGAACCGTGGGCCGCGGTAAACGGCACCCCCATGGCCCGCATGACGTGCGATGGCTCAAGCGAACCGGAGGTGCAGGCCGATCCTGACGAGGCGCAGATGCCCACCGTATTCAGATGCAGCAAAATCGCCTCGCCTTCAACATACTCAAAGCTGATATTGCTGGTGTTGGGCAGACGTTTAGTCTCATGGCCATTCCTGATGGCATTGGGGATGGTGGCGAGCAGGCCTTTTTCCAATTTATCGCGCAGGTGCTTGACCCGGGTGTTTTCCACGGTCATGCGGGCCGCGGCCAATTCGCAGGCCTTGCCGAGGGCGATGATCGAAGCGGTATTCTCCGTCCCTCCCCTTCTGCCCTTTTCCTGATGGCCGCCAATCAAAAATGGCGTAAACGGCGTGCCCTTGCGGACATAGAGGGCACCGATGCCTTTCGGGGCGTGCAGCTTGTGGCCGGAGAGGGACAAGAAGTCGATGCTTGAGCCTTTCAGATCGATCGGCACCTTGCCCACCGCCTGCACCGCGTCCGTATGAAACAGTACGCCACGGCCCTTGGCGATTGCCGCCATCTCCTCGACCGGGAAGATGACCCCGGTCTCATTGTTGGCCCACATGGCGCTGACCACCGCGGTGTCCTCGGCAAAGGCCTTTTCATACTCAGCAAGATCAAGCATGCCCTGACTGTCCACCGCCAGTTGCGTCACCCGGTACTTGTGGCCGGTGAAGGCCTGTAGGTTCTCCGCCAAATTTTTGACGGCCGGGTGCTCGACCCGGGTGGTGATGATATGCCGTTTGGCCGGGTTGGCCCGGACGGCGGAGAGGATGGCCGTTGAATCACTCTCGGTACCGCAACTGGTGAAGACAATCTCCTCCGGGTCGGCGCCCAGCAGTTGGGCGATCTTGGCACGGGCCTGGACAATCGCGCCGCCAACCTGGCCGCCAAAGGTATGCATGCTGGACGGGTTGCCGTAAAGCTCTGAGAAATAAGGCTGCATGACCTCCACCACCTCAGGCGCGACCCGGGTGGTGGCGTTATTGTCCATATAGATTATCGTATTCATGCCTTGTCGTCCTCCACTGTCAGGGTATCAAGAACCTGCTCCCGCAATCGCTTTTCCACATACTCCTTCAGGGTGGTCCTCGATTTGGCGCAACTGCCGCAAGCCCCGCGCAGGGAGACTATGACCGTATCGCCATCGACGTCAATCAATTCAATATCGCCGCCGTCCTTGCGGAGCGTCGGCCGCACCTCACGCTCAAAGACGTCTTCAATGAGTTTGATTTTCTGAATATTGGTCAAGCGACGCGGCGCCCTAAGCGGAATGATCTTGGCCTTGACCTGCTTGACGCTTTCGTCCAGAAGCTCTTGCAGGCGGTCATGACACTTGCCGCAACCACCGCCGGCCTTGGTGAAGTTGGTGATCTCCTCAATCGTCCGCAGATGACTTTCTGTAATGGCCCGCCGCACTTCAAGGTCGGTGACCCCAAAGCACTCGCAGACTACCTCGCCCTCGGCCTTGGGCAACAGGATGCCACGATAATTGGCAATAGCCGCCTCCAAGGCCTCGCGGCCCATGACCGAACAGTGCATCTTCTCCTTGGGCAGCCCGCCCAAGAAATTGGCAATGTCCTCATTGGTGACCTTGGCCGCCTCGGCCAGGCTAATGCCTTTGACCATCTCGGTGAGCGCCGACGAGGAGGCAATGGCGCTGGCGCAGCCAAAGGTCTGAAACTTGGCGTCAACAATGATCTCCTTGTCGTCGACCTTGAGCATCAGCTTCAAGGCATCGCCACAGGCCAGGGAACCGACCTCGCCCACCGCATTGGCATCGTCGATTTGTCCGACATTCCTGGGGTTCAAAAAATGCTCTTTAACCTTGTCTGTATAATCCCACATAAGCACACGTCCTTACACTATAGTTTTCTCCTCGACCATCCCCGAAAAGGCTCGGCCAACAAGACAAATTTTATAAGCGGGTAAGATAATGAGTAGCCCTACAAATTGCAACAAGATTCCCGGTTGAATCCTTTGTCCGCATCAACGCTGCCGAACAGCAGTCAGCCAGACTCATGTGGCAACTCCAGCCACTCTTGCAGGAGGGCATGCTGTTTTTTTTCTACCCCCACTCAAGGGCATACCGGGGTGATTGCTCAAAAAAACGGGCAATGAACCTGCGTCAATTCCGGCATGATTGACAATCAGGTGGATGGCGACAAAATTTCACGACGGGTGGGCGAAGAGACTCTGGCCAAAGAGATTAAAAACTGGTTAGCCTTGGCCAAGAAAAAAGGGCATCGCTTAAGGTGCGCGCCGGGCTGTTCGACACCGAAAAGCTCAAAGCCCAGGGCAGTATGGCGGCCAATAATCGATCAAACTAACAGGAGGTGATTTGAACAGAAGAAAGGCCTATTGCACAGCGTTGGAGGTGTTGTCCGGGCCAAGGGGTTGAATCCCCAGATCAGCCAATAATTTTACCATCTTGCTCGGGTCAAGCGGCTTGGTCAGATAACCATCGCTTGGGCCTCGTACCAAGGCATGCATAATGTTCTTGGCGTCAGCAAGTGCGCTCGTCATAATAATTTTTACCGAATCTGTACAACCGATGCCACGTTGCCGTTCCATCTCCCTGATCTGCTTCAGGACCTCCTGACCGTCCATCCCCGGCATCATGATATCGAGACAGATCAGGTCATAGGGTGTTTTCTGGTCCAGCAACCTGCTAAACGCTGCTAACGCCTCTTCGCCATTGGCTGCCAGATGGCAGGCGCCGTATGGTTTCAATAATTCCTGCAATAATAACCGACTGACAAAATCATCTTCAACAATGAGTATTTTCATGGGCTCTATCCTGTCCTTTAATTTTACTGCATTTTGTTGCAACCCTGTACCGTTGTCACCGTGTTCATCTGCCGATCAGCACAATAACTTTAAAGTCTCGGCGGCAATATTGTCAAGGGGAACTAGACGTTCGGCCCCGCCACGCTTGAAGGCCTCATTCGGCATACCGAAGACGATGCAGGATTCGGCGTCCTGGGCCATGGTTCGGGCCCCGGCCTGACGCATGGCCAGCATGGCGTTAGCGCCGTCGGCCCCCATGCCGGTCAGCATGATGCCGATGGCATTGGCCCCAACCTGCTCGGCAACCGACTGCATCATGACGTCAACCGAGGGACAATGGCCACTGACCTTCTCACCGGCCAGACACTTGACCTTGTAAATACCGCCGGAACGGTGGATCGTCATCTGCTTTTCGCCAGGGGCGATCAGGATACGGCCATTCATAACCCGATCATCGGTTTCGGCCTCCTTCACCTCCATGGCGCAGAGCTTGTTCATCCGTTCAGCAAAGAGCTTGGTGAAACCAGACGGCATATGCTGAACAATAATCACGCCCGGCGTAGTGGCTGGGAAACGGCTGATGACGCGATTGATCGCCTCGGTGCCGCCGGTGGAGGCGCCGATGGCAATGACCTTGTCGGTGGATTCAGCCAAGGCCTTAGAGCCTGCCAGTACCTGCTGACTGGGCAGAAGTTGCCGCCTGGACTTCCAGTGGGCGACATTGGCGGTGGAGGCGATCTTGACCTTGGTGCAGAGCTCGGCCATCATCCCCTCCAAGCCACGGGCCAAGTCGCTGGTGGGTTTGGAGACAAAATCCACCGCTCCGGCTTCGAGTGCCTGGAGGGTGATCTCCTTGCCACGTTGGGTCAGCGAACTGACCATGACCACCGGAATAGGATACTGGGGCATGAGCCGGCGCAAAAACTCAACGCCGTCCATACGCGGCATCTCGACATCCAAGGTCATGACATCGGGCTGCAACTGCACCAGGAGGTCTCGGGCGGCATAGGGGTCAGGGGCGGCGCCCACCACCTCAATGGCTGGATCACGGCTCAGGCCATCGCTCAGGATGGTGCGGACCAGGGATGAATCGTCAACAATCAGGACGCGGATAATTTTTGGCGACATAGGCAGCATCCCTTTCAAAATCTTGATGTTGTTCAAGTATACTCAAATCCGCTGATAACTATCCAGCTCAAAGCCACAAAACGAGCAGCTACCCGTAATTGCAACTATTCAGCAGTGCCTCAGATGCGCGAAATAGGCCTGCGAGCTATAGCAGCGCTATGCGAGCTGGCCTATGACAAAGCAGATGTGGTGCTGCTGGATAGTTGCATCCGCTGATAACAGGCCGGCATGACGTACTTGTACATATTCTGGTCGCGGCTGATGGTCTCTGAATGGCCGATAAACAAATACCCCCCAGGTTCGGTGATTTGGTGAAAACGACGGATCAAGGCGTCGCGGGTCGGTTTATCAAAATAGATCATGACATTACGGCAGAAGATCATGTGAAACGGTTTCTTGAATGGGAATTCAGTGTTCATCAGATTGAAGCGGCGCAGGGTAATTTCACTCTTGACCCGTTCATGGACCGCTACCAGGCCAGCCCCGGCCGGCCTGAAATATTTCTGGCGCAGATTGGCCGGCACCCTGCTCACCCGGTCCTCGGGATACACCCCTTGGCTGGCGATGGTCAGCACCCGTTCGGAGATGTCGGTGGCCAGTAAGCCGGCGCTCCATTGTGTGTATTCAAGACCCAGGGCCTCCATCATCAACATGATCAGCATATACGGTTCCTCGCCGGTGGAGCAACCGGCGGTCCAGATGCGGATGTCGTTACCCCCCTTGCTTCTCTGGTCTTTCAACAATTGCGGCAGGGCGATCTTGACGAAAAAATCAAAATGAGTGCTTTCCCGGTAAAAATAAGAAAAATTGGTCGAAATGCGGTTGATTAGCTCGTCAAGCCCCTGATTGGTGCGGTCTTCAAGCAGGAAGCGGTAATAGTCGGCAAAGGAAGAGAATCCCTGGGTCGAGAGCAACGCCTGCAGGCGGCTAGTGACCAGACTCTGCTTCTGTTCGGTGAGGTTGATGCCGAAACGCTGATACACCAAGTCGCGCAGTGCCCAAAATTCGCTGGTGGTGATCGGTTTCAGGGGGACAACTGGTCCTGTCGCATTGCCTCGTACTGGTTGCCCGCTGGCCGACAGAGGGTTGTTGCTCCGGATGACGTTGTTAGCCAAGGTGCTCCCAATTGTAAATACTCAGGTTGGTCAGGCTATAGACTGAAGACCGTCAGGTAAAAACTGACCAGTATTATGGCCCGACACGGCCCTTATCTCGTGTTTTTATGTTGCTGACAGTCTAAATATCTACAGCCTATAGAACTAAGTAGTTACAGTAGTTATTCAAAATTTTCCAAACTCGATATCGTCAAGTGCGATGACGTCACTGGGTCTAAGACCGCGTTTGCTGCTGCCCCGATTCGATTGACTGACTGATTCCTTGCTCCCATGGTGGGAAAGCGCTACTTGCTGCCGTGATGCCTTCCCTGCCCAATCACTGCCGGAACTGGCTTGACGCACCTTGAAACGGCCCAACATGGCCTTGAGCTGCACGGCCTGGCTCGACAGCTCTTCCGAAGCAGCAGCCCCCTCTTCAGCCGAGGCGGTATTTTGCTGGGTGACCTGGTCGATCTGGCCCAGGCCCTGGTTGATCTGGGCGATGCCGTTGGCCTGCTCGTTGGAGGCGGCGGCGATCTCGGCCACCAGGTCGGTGACCTTGGTCGAGCCGACTACAATCTCGCGCAAGGCCTTGGCGGTGCGATCGGCAATCGCTGAGCCATTCTGGGCCTTGGCCACCGAACCCTCGATCAACTCCGCCGTCTCACGAGCCGCCTTGGCGCTGCGGGCGGCAAGGTTCCTTACCTCTTCCGCCACCACCGCAAAGCCCTTGCCGTGCCGTCCGGCCCGGGCCGCTTCAACTGCGGCGTTCAATGCCAAGAGGTTGGTCTGGAAGGCGATCTCGTCGATGGTTTTGATGATCTTCGAGATATTCTGGCCAGAGGCGTTGATGTCGTTCATAGCGGAGACCAGTTCTTCCATGTGCCGATTGCCCTTCTCGGCGTCCTCCCGGGCCTGCTTGGAGAGCTGGTTGGCCTGGTTGGCGTTTTCGGCGTTGGT
>JANNQL010000205.1:0-16785 GCA_031400755.1 Pseudomonadota bacterium
CCACCCTTTCCATCCTGCAAAAAGATATGCTGGCGACGATTATCAGTCAGTACGGCCAAGAAGCCTATTATGACAGGGTCTCCTGCTGCTAGACCTTGCACGTCCCCGCTATAGGCGGGCGACTTATTGCGTTTCGTTAACCTTGTCCCCATAATACGGGGGTTGAACTGACCCCCTGTCAAGCAGGGACTGAACTGCCCCCCCCGTACCCATTGCCGCTGCTCGCTCGCCCCTTGCCCCCCTCGGAATCTTCGTTTACCTGTGAGGGTCTTCGCGTTTCCATTTTGATTTAAAAATGGAATTAGACAGACCTCCTGCCAACCAACAAAACTGCCACTACCGAAGGGCCGCAGCCTGCAATAGTCCGCATACCACTTAGTGGCAATCCAATAAAAAAATTAGATGTCAATCCCTAGTTTGTGCTATCCTTTAGGGAAAAGAAACCGCTCGTATAAGCACCCTGTCAAGAGACCTGGGCGTTTTTTTGATTGCCCCAGAGGTGCAGTGTTATCTGCGCTTGCGCCTTGGTGAAACTGCAATTTCTTTTACCTGTCAACCTGGTTCGTTTCTCTGATTTCTCATGAGAGGTAGCAAATGATTGAACGAATGACCCTTGGCATGAAACTCGGCGCCAGCTTTGGGCTGGTAGTTCTCACCTTGATCGCCGTAGGCATGGTCGCGCTCATAAATATGAACCGGACCCGGACGATTGCCACGGTCCTTTCAGCTGAAAGCATCCCTGAGGTGACACTGGCCAATAACGTTGAACGAAGCACATTTCTCATGCTTTTGCAGATGCGCGACTATGACTACACAGATACCTCGGCATTTCTCGATAAGGCGCAGGAGGGCCTCAAGGAGGTCAACAAATACCTCAAAAATGCTGCTGCCCATGGACAGAAATCCCCGCGTCTGACCAGTCTGAAGGACGATGTGGCAAAGGCGGAACGGACGATGCTTGAATACAGCAAGCTGGCAGACATCGCAAACACCCTGACCAACGGCCTTGAACAGGAACGTAAAACCGCGGAGGAGGCCAGTGTCCAATACATGACCAGCTGCGCTGCCTTTCTGAACAGCCAGAACGAGGCCCTCATCGGGGAGATACGGGCAGGGCTGGAGGGGGAGCAACTGGAACAGCGTCTCCGCCGGATCAGCTTAGTCAACGATGTGATCAATTACGGCAACAAAATCATCGCCGGCACCTGGGAGGCGCAAGCCAAACGCAGTCCAGAGCAAATTAACACGACCATCGCCGCCTTTGACCAGGTCCATGAAAAACTGGGTGCACTGAAAAAAATCAGCGACTTTGAAGGTGATTTCAAAAGGATCGAAGAATGCCGCGCTGCCGCCACCGCCTACAAGTCGGCCATGCTTCGCTTCGTTGAGAAGTGGACGGTGCGCGCCGAAAATGTCCAGAAACGCCAGATGTTAGCTGACGACATAATTGCCCAGGCCAAGGGCATCGCCGTTCTCGGCATGGAGGACATGACCCGTGAATCGAGGCGCGCCTCCGAGGCGCTGACCATGTCATCCAAGGTCATTCTTGTTGGTCTTTGTTTAGGAGCGTTCCTGGCCATTGTGCTGGCGACGGCGAGCGTCCGGAATATCACCTCCCCCATCAACCAGGCGCTAAAACTGGCCCAGGCCATCCGTGAAGGTGATTTCTCCCACCGCTTGCGCCTAGAACGGCATGACGAGCTCGGCGCCATGGCCAAAGGCCTTGATGCCATGGCTGACGACTTATCCACCAAAGCGGACGTGGCCAACCGGATTGCCGGCGGCGACCTGACCGTTGGCGTGACGCTGGCTTCTGACCATGATATGCTTGGCCAGGCATTAACGACCATGACTTCATCACTCAACGAAGTCCTTTGCCAGGTCAATGCGGCGGCGGCGCAAGTGGCGGATGGGTCCCACGAAGTCTCCAGTTCCAGCCAATCACTGTCTCGGGGCGCCACAGAACAGGCCGCCTCCCTGGAGGAAATTTCCAGCTCTATGCACGAAATCGAGTCTCAGACCAGGACCAACGCCGGAAACGCCGCCCAGGCAAGTCAGCTCTCGGCGATGGCTTGCCAGCAGGCAGACCAAGGCAACACACAGATGCAGACCATGGTCGTGTCCATGCAGAAGATCAACGTCTCAAGTCAGCAGATCGCCAAAATCATCAAGGTCATTGACGATATAGCCTTCCAGACCAATTTGCTGGCCCTGAACGCGGCGGTAGAGGCGGCACGGGCCGGGCGGCACGGCAAAGGATTCGCAGTAGTGGCCGAGGAGGTACGCAACCTGGCTGGCCGCAGCGCCAAGGCCGCCCACGAAACCGCCGAGTTAATCGAAGACTCCGTGCAAAAGGTCCAGCAAGGCACGGGAATCGCGAACCAGACGGCCGAGGCCTTGGGTGAGATCACGACAAGCATCACCAAGACCACAACCTTGATGGCGGAGATTGCCACCGCCTCAAACGAACAGGCCCAGGCCATCTCGCTGATCAGTAAAGGCCTCGGTCAGATCGACCAGGTAACGCAACAGAATACGGCCAACGCTGAAGAGATTGCGGCGTCAGCCGAGGAACTGGCCGGCCAGGCCCAGCTCCTGCACAATTCACTGGCACGCTTCAAACTCAAGGATGGGTCTGCCGAGAGCACCCACGACAGGGTACAAGAGGCGAACAGCTCAGAAAGAAAGGGCAGGCTTATTGGGCTGATCTGAATGATAAACAATTGGGCCAAGAAAAACTAGGGTAGCTCCCGAAGGTTGCAATGAGCGCAGTCCGTGCAACATAAACAAAAATTGTCTTGACTAAGGTGCCCACTTTAGTCATTAAGGTATCGGATGACCACTCCTGCCTATGGCGGTCGTAGCATCGATTGGCCGCGCCATGTTCTGGTCCATTCCTTTTAGCAAAGCGCACACCACACCCCCTTTCACTCGAGCCCATATGCTTCTCGCCATTGATATCGGCAACAGCCACACCGTCATCGGCATTTTGGAAGACGAAAAAATCCGGCATCACTGGCGGATTCAGACCAATCGCCAGCATACCGCAGATGAGATCGCCGCCACCTTGCACAGCCTGTTCGCCATGGGCAAATGCCCACATGAGGCAATTAGTGGCGTCATCATCGCCAGCGTTGTGCCACAGCTAGACGGCAGTTGGCTGACCTTTTGCCGTACCCTGGTCGCGAAACCGGTCCTGGTTGACCATCAAACACCGACCGGCATCCGGATTCTGATCGACAACCCGGCCGAGGTCGGGGCCGACCGCATCGTCAATGCCGTGGCCGGCTTTCACCGATACCAGCAGGCCCTGATCATTGTCGATTTCGGCACCGCCATCACCTTCGACTGCGTATCAAGCCAGGGCGAGTACCTGGGCGGCGCCATCGCCCCTGGCATGAGTATCGCCATTGAGGCCTTAGGGACCAAGACCGCCAAGTTGCCCCGAGTCGACATCAGCGTCCCGCCTTTGTCTGCCATAGGCACCAACACCGTGGCCGCCATCCAGTCCGGCATCCTCTACGGATATGGCGGCCTGGTGGAAGGGTTACTAAAAAGGCTCAAAGACCAATTTGCGCCGCAGAGGCCCCTGGTCCTTGCCACCGGCGGCATGGCCCAACTGATCGCGCCCTACGCCCCATCGCTTGAAAAAATCGAACCGCACCTCACCCTGGAAGGACTCCGTCTGATCTATGACCGCTGCCACGCCTGAAAAATGCCTTCTCCCGCCCCGTCTTAAGAAGGGAGATACCATCGGCCTAGCCGCTCCTGCCGGTCCGATCAGGGAAGACGTCCTGCGGCAAGGCCTCCAGCTCTTAAGGGATTGCGGGGTGAAGAAGGTCAAACACGCACCGGACATCTGTCGGCAGGTGGACTATCTCGCCGGTTCAGACCAACGCCGCCTGGAGGAGTTGCACCAACTCTGGGACGACGATGAGGTCAAGGCCATTTTGGCCGTGCGCGGCGGCTATGGCTGCGCCAGACTCTTGACTCAGCTCGATTTCGACCTCATCCGCCGCAAGCCCAAAATCATCATCGGCTTTTCCGACCTGACCATTCTGGTCAATGTCATCCACCGTCAAACCGGCCTCGTCACCTTCCACGGCCCGATGTTATTGACCTTGGCCAGAGACGGCCGCCCGGCCTTGGAATCCATGCTGAACGAGCTCTCCGTCCACGCCCAGCAAAACTTGAAGATCAAGGGCCTGGAGGTCCTCCGGCCGGGGCAGGCCCAGGGTCCGCTGATTGGCGGTAACCTGACCTGTCTGGCCCAGCTGCTGGCCACCCCTTACGAACCTGTCTGGGAAGGCTCTATCCTCCTCCTGGAAGACATCAACGAACCGGCCTATCGCGTCGATCGGCTCCTGACCCAACTAAGCCTAAGCGGTCGCCTTGATTTAGTGGCCGGCGTCATCCTCGGTGATTTCTTAAACAGCGACTCGCACAGCATCAATGATCTTGACCTGGTCTGGCAACGCACCGTGGAACTGACTCAAGGGAATGTCCCGGTCTGGGCCAATTTTCCGGTAGGTCATGGTGGCCGCAATCTCATTCTGCCGGTTGGCCGCCCCGTAAAAATGGACAGCGGCACTGGCACCTTGCGGTTGATTGAGCTATACTAAATTGACCTTGCTAAATACTTTCCCTTGCCATTGCCGGCCAAAATGGACAAAGTATTTTTGAGGACGGATGGGCATTACTGAAAGGGCGTTTCGATTTGCCAATCATTCTGCGTTCTGGATACAGTTGGATAATTATCGGCAAAAGCTGGAGTTCTTGCGATGAAAAACCTTTGGACTGAAGATGCTGAAACTATTCGTCAAGAAATTGATTTTCTCATCGAGAATAAAATTGCATTGATTTGTGGCCGAACAGGTCTTGAAAAAATGACAAAGTTGCCCATTTCAGGGATAACAATATCAAACAATGTGCCACTGCTAATATTATTTCATCCGCAAGAACCAAGCTGTTCTATAAAAAAATGTACTTTTTACTACCATATCAAAGGAAATCCTTTACGAGTTTTTGAGTGTACAAGGATAAAAAAAGTAGATAAATTTGTTGCCTTTGAGCTTCCTGCTAAAATTTTTAATATTATTAAAAGAAAATCACAGAGAGTACCAACACCTAATAATTCTATTGCAACCTTTTCAATTCAAAATAAGCAGAGGATTTACAATGGGACAGTCAATGATATTTCTTTAGAAGGAGCAAAAATCTCTGTAGAGATACCAGCACTAGTTAAAAAAGGATCTATCATTTGCCATATAACATTAACGATATTTTACCTTAAAGCATCAAGGGATGAGACGGTTATCAATATTCCAGAAGCCGAAATAGCTTGGTCAAAGTTCGACAAAGAACGAACAACCACTCTTGGGATTAAGTTTATGCTTTCTGAAAAAGACCTCGACAAATTATCAAACTATATTGATTTACGTTCAATTAATATCCAAAAACTATAGCCCCACTTGAAATTCACTCGGACCACCTCTTTATTTTCACCCCCCATGCCTCTACTTCTGTACTCCTATCTCCTCAGTGAGATTGCGGCCCCTTTTTTGGCCAGCCTCGGCATCCTGACCGGGGTACTGTTCCTAGGGCAACTCCTGCAGACCTTCAGGCTCATCTTTGCACTCGGGATCGGCTGGGCTGACTTCCTGCGCCTTGCCCTTTATCTCATCCCCAAGCTGATGATGTTTTCCATGCCCCTGGCCAGCATGCTGGGGGTCATCCTCGGCTTCAACCGATTGGGGGCAGACCACGAATTTCTGGCCCTCAGGGCAGCAGGGGTCAGACTGCGCCAGATCATTACGCCGGTGGTTGTCTTCGCCTTGGCGGTGATGCTCATGGCCGGTTACTCATCCATCGTCCTGATGCCGAAGGGCCTAGTCAACATGGAAGTCCTGATGCTGAAGCTGGCTCGTGAAAAAATCGACCGAGGCCTCCAGGAACAGTCATTCAGTAGCAGTATGGCCGGCATCGTGGCCTACGTTGACCGGATCGACCCCGCTTCAAGGCAATGGCAAGAAGTCTATCTCTACGATGGCCGCAACCCTGAGCGCCCCTTGACCATCACCGCCAAGGCCGCCAACCTGACCGCCGATTATGATTCTCTGCTGCTCGGCCTGCACTTGACGGACGGCTCCATGGATTTTCTTGACCACGAATTATCCCAACACGTTGATTTCAAAACATATTCAATCAACCTGCCGGTTATCATCCCTGAGGCGTTTACCAAAAAGACCAAACCTACCGAGATGTCACAGGGCCAACTCCTGGCCGCAGCCAAAGACTATGGCGATTCACCCCAGGCCCGTACCCTGCTGGTTGAATACCACCAACGGCTGACCCTGGCTGTAGGCTGCTTTGTCCTGACTGTCCTGGGCTTGCCCCTTGCCGCTCGCCCCCGCCCCGGAGTCCGTTCCATAGCGGTCCCCCTCGGTCTGTTTTTTTTCCTGCTCTACTATGTCCTCTTCAGTTTCGCCGAAACCCTGGCCAAGCAAAGCGCGCTGCCGACCACCCTGGTCCTTTGGGCCCCAAACCTGTTGTTCATGTCCTTGACGATAATCCTTGTCCTAAGGATGGATCAGGAATCGCTCATCACGCTGCCCCGGCCGGTGACGGCTGCCATGGGCTGGCTGACCTTTCTCTGGACAAGGCAGACGGGGGGGAAATGAAACTACTGGACCGCTACATCATCCGGCAGATGGCCTTTAATTTTCTGTTGATCACCGCCGCCCTTATCGCCCTGTACCTGCTGGTGGACATCTTTGAACGTCTTGACAATTTTCAGGAACGACAGCTCCCCAGCGCCCTGGCCGCCCGTTACTTTGCCTTGAAGCTGGCGGTGATTCTTGACCAGATTGGCCCGGTGAGCCTGCTCCTCTCCGGCATCATCACCTTAGGCCTCATGATGAACCGCCAGGAGTTACAATCCCTAAACGCCGGCGGCATCGCCAAAATCCGGGTCATGCTGCCCTTCGGGATTGGGGCCCTGATCTGCACCGTCTTCGGCCTTGCCGCCGCCCAATGGCTACTGCCTGCCGCCGGCCTGGAAGTGGACCGCATCTGGCGACAGGAGGTCATAGGTGAACGGGCCGCGGGGACAGTGCGGGAGGGGGTGACCTTCTTTCGCGGCAAAAAGGGAATTTACACCTTTAGGGACAGCGACCAGAAGCATGAAATTCTTAGCAACTTCCGCTATCAGGAATTAAACGGCTTTGATACAACCGGCATGACCCTGTACGCCAAAACCGCAAGCTACAGCGCCGGCCTTTGGCGCCTACAAAACGGCCAAATCAGGACAGGCGGGAAGCTTGGCTCGGTGGAACCATTTTCTCAAAAAAACATCCCCTTGCCAGACAAGGCGACAGCCTTTTTCACACCCGTCGCCCTTGACTTTGAGCAAACCATTGTCAGTCTTGCCCGCCGGGCCTTGGACCAACAGCAGCCGGGCCACCGCCAGGCTGTCCTTGACTTGAACCGCCGCCTGTCCTTCCTACTCTTGGGCCTGCCCCTGCTTTGCCTGGCCCTGCCCATCATCCTCTGCTTCGAGCTTGGCCGGACCAGCATCAACCTGGCCTTTGCGGTTCCGGTCAGCGCGGGCCTAGCCTTTCTGGTCTGGGGTCTCTGGAGCGGGCTGCAGGCCATGGCCCAAGCGGCAACCCTGTCAACGCTTGTCGCCTCCTGGTCAATCCATATCCTCTGCACCATGGCCGGCGCCATGATCATGAAGCATCGCGGCTAGTCCTGGTCAATCTACAAGCATTCAGCAGTTCCGTAGTCTTTTCTGCTGGTTAACATCGCCCCCCAAATAAAGCCCTGGTGGTCTTCCGCACCCACCGGGCCCCGCCAAACTGGAATATTTTTTATTTTGGCCCTTCGGCGTTTCATGTTGACAGTAGACATATTGAATTTTGCGGGTGGACTGAAAGGAATGATTTCAGATAGCAATCTCTGATTTCGAGACTGTGCGGAAGGGAATGATGTCGAAACCAAATATATAGGCCTCATATACGTAGTCTTAAATCTGGGGCTTGGGCCGAGGGCTTATGATTCCCATTCGGCCTTTATTTTTTGGTGGGGTTGAAGATTTGATTTGCGCTTCAAAAAGAAATTAGACGATGGTTTATGTAATGGCATAGTAGTTATCATAATGACTGTAACGTTCGCACTGGCTGAAAAGAGTCAACGATGAGAATGCAGCTAAGAACAATACCCTGATTCACCCTTCCCTTCTATCCCTCCGCTATAACTCCTTCCTGTGCCCTCTGATTGCAAGAGATCTCCCATAATCGCTGTAAGGAAATCAATTGTCTTTACTGACAGAACTGTCACTGCAGGTTTGTTGTCGGGGCAGAAAAAATAATCCAATTAATCAAATTTTAACAATTAGCTCACAAAGCCTTAACATGGGTGGGTTATTTAGACTTCATACAATTAAACATGGAGATGTCTAGATGAGTCAACTCGCTCTACAACGAAATGGCGGTGAAGCAATCTATAGCCAGATTGCAAAAATGCTCAAAGAAGAAATAGCTTCATTCATTGCGCCAGGAGGATGTCTCCCCTCGGAAACTGAATTGGCGAAACGCTTTGGTGCCAATCGACACACGATTCGGCGCGCCGCAGAGGAGTTGATCGCCGCCGGCTTACTGGAACGTCGCCACGGCAAAGGCACTTTCGTGCTTGAGGCTCCAGCTGATTACCCCTTGGGCAGTGGTACGCGCTTCACCGAAACTTTTGAATCACTCGGCAAAACCACCAGCAGTCGAACTTTGCGCAAACTTGTCATCCCTGCACGCGGTGGCGTTGCCACACGACTGCATTTGACCGAAAATGACTTGGTCATCTGGATCGAATCTCTGCGTCTGGCGGATAATCGCCCCATATGCGTTATCTCACATTTCCTGCCGCAGCAGCTTTTCCCTGAATTGCTGGAAGAATACCACGAAGGATCATTACACGAACACATCGGTGTTCGCTACGGATATAAACTGCGACGAATCGAAAGCCTCATCAGTGCGACGCTCCCACAAGGTGACGACGCCTCTCTGCTGGGTATGCCCCAGAATCAACCCGTGCTACGAGTCAAAAGCGTCAATGTAGACAAAAAGAATGGCGCTCCACTCGAATACGCTCTGACCCGCTTTCGCGCAGACCGAATCCAACTGCGCATCAATCCTTAACCATTCGATCAACCTTCAACCCAAAAGGAGAAATCGCGATGCATGTAAAAGTTCACTGACCAAGGTTTCACGACGACGTACCCCAATTTATCATCAATCTTAAGCCAATCTTTCGATCAAACTTCAATTTAATAGGAGAAATCACAATGTTTGCAAAACACACCCTTTCGGCAGGAGCGATCGCCCTTGCTCTTTCTATGACCACCGCGTACGCCCATGCAGGCGATATCATCATGGGACTCATTCCGGCAGAGAATAACGAGGAGATGATTCAGAAGTTCGAGCCGATGCGTGCCTATTTGGAAAAGAAACTGGGCGAGAATGTGAAGGTGTTCACCGCCACCGACTATACCGGGGTTATTGAGGCGATGAAGAAGAAGCGTGTTGATATTGCTTGGTTCGGCCCGCTCTCTTATTACCTGGCCGAGCAAGAAGCAGGGGCGGAAGCCTTTGCCGTCGGCATTCGCGAAGGCAGCAACTCGCCTACCTATAAAAGTATCATCGTCGCGCCATGCGATTCAGGGATTAAGTCGATCAAGGACTTGAAGGGTAAGAGCGTGGCCTTTGTTGATCCGGCTTCGACCTCAGGTGGCCTGATGCCAACCTTCATGGTCAAGAAAGAGACCGGGATGATGCCGCAGGAATTTTTCGGCAAATTCACCTACGCCGGTTCCCACGATGCCGCTGAATTGGCGGTCAAGAACAAGACTGTCGATGCTGCCGCCGACAATGACATTACCTATGAAAAGATGCTGAGCAAGGGTCTTATCACCAAGGAGAGCAACTGTATCGTCCAGGAATCAGATCCGTTGCCAGGCTCGCCCCTGGTCTATCGTGGCGACCTGCCTGCGGAGATGAAGAAGAAGATCCAGGACGCTATCCTCAATGCTCACAAAGAGATCAAGGTTTCTGGCTACGGCAATCTGAGTCGCTACGAGGCTGTCGGTCCTAAGGACTACCAGATGATTCGCGACATGGTGAAAGACCTAGGTCTGAAGAAAGAGCAGATGCTCAAATAATCGCCTCGGAATAGGGCGGACCACCTGGGTCCGCCTTTTCTGGCAAAGGAGGAAAAGCTTTATGTCCGCTATCAAAATTCACTCAGTATCTAAGCGCTTCCCGAATGGCTTCCAGGCCTTGCAGGATATCGAGGTGGAGATTCAATCAGGCAGTTTCACCGTGGTGCTTGGACCGAGCGGCGCCGGTAAATCCACTTTGCTGCGCCTGTTGAATGGTCTTGAAACTCCCACTACCGGAGTAGTGTGCATTGATGGAGAAAGAGTCGATGGGGACAAGCTACGCCACATACGGTCTAAGGTGGCCATGGTGTTCCAACAGTTCAATTTGGTGGAACGTCTTTCCGTCGTGACTAATGTCTTGACCGGTCGCCTGGCTCAACGGTCCTGGGTGGGCAGTGTCTTCTATCTTTTCCGTAAGGAAGATATGAGTATCGCCCAGAAAGCACTGTCCAGGGTGGCGCTGACCGACAAGGCTTGGAGCAGGGCCGACAAACTGTCTGGGGGACAACAGCAGCGTGTCGGCATTGCCCGCGCTTTGGCCCAACAGCCCAAGGTCATCTTGGCCGACGAGCCGGTAGCCAGTCTCGATCCGGTATCGAGTGAGGAGATTATGACCCTGTTGCGGGAGATCTGTGACCGGGACGCTATTACAGTGGTGGTCAATCTGCATCAGGTGGACCTGGCACGACGTTTTGCTGATCGCATTATCGGAATGAACAGCGGGAAGATCGTTTTCGACGGCAGCCCCGAACATATGACGCAGGCTGTGCTGCGCACAATCTATCAACGGGAAGGCATTGAAGATGACAACAATAGTTCCGCCAATAGTCTCAACATGGCGCTGGCCTACGCCTAGCGGCTTTCCGCCGCTGCCGATTGTTGGCGGCGTATTAGCCCTGGTGGGTGGCCTCTGGCTGACGGCGCCGACCGTGGAAATGGATTTCGTCCGCCTGATCGGTTCCGGAGGTAAGATGTTGGCCTTTGCCGGTCAGATGTTTGTTTCGCCCGACTGGGGCTATGTCCCACAGTTGCTGACGAAAATGCTCGAAACCATCGAAATGACGGTATTAGGCACGGCCATCGCTATTGGCGTCAGCCTACCCTTCGGTATCCTGGCCGCCAGCAATGCCACGCCTCATCCCATCGTGTATCACCTCAGCCGCAACCTGTTGAGTCTGATGCGAGCCCTGCCGGAGTTGGTTTGGGCGTTGGTATTCGTCTCAGCAGTCGGCTTAGGACCTTTGCCTGGCATTATGGCCCTGGCCTTTGTGACGGTGGGGTTCATGGGGAAATTCTTTGCTGAGGCTATTGAGGTTGTAGACCAAAAGGCCGTGGAAGGGGTACGGGCTCACGGTGCGGGGTGGCTACAAGTGCGTTTGTTTGCGATGCTGCCTCAGGCTTTACCTGATTTTGTCGGGACAGTGATGTACATCTTGGACCACAACCTGCGTGCGGCCGCCATTCTCGGTCTGGTAGGGGCCGGTGGTATAGGTTATGACCTGGTAATGTCCATGCGCCTTTTCCAATACGAGCGGTTGCTCTTGATCGCACTCTCCATCTATCTGGTGGTCACTGCCCTGGATCGCGCTTCCGACCATTTTCGCAGTCGAATCATCCATGGGAGAAGGCAATGAACTCCAACGGCTTGAAATTAGCCCAACCGCAAGCAGAGTCGTTGCCGCCGAAACCGCACAACCCGATTCCGCTGTGGATGGCGGCAACACTTGCCGTCCTTTGGCTGATCGTCTGGGACTTGGATCTTTCGTTCAAGACCCTCGTCTACGGCGTTGGTGACATGACCGAGTATTTTGGCCGTTACGGGCAACCAGATTTCACCAACTTGCCTAAATATCTTAGGCTGATGGGCATTACCTTGGCCACCGCATTTTGGGGAACATTTATTGCCCTGCTCGTTGCATTTCTTCTGGCGCCGTTCGCGGCACGTAACTTCGCGCCCAATCCGCTGGCCTTCCGCATCGCTCGGGAATCTCTCAATTTCATGCGTGCCATGCCTGACCTGCTGCTGGCCCTAATCTTTGTCAACGCCCTGGGTCTGGGGCCGATGCCCGGTGCTTTGGCGCTCGGTGTGCATACGGCCGGATTTCTCGGAAAGTTCTTTGCCGAAAGCCTGGAGCGGGTAGATAAGGATGTCTGCGAAGGGGTCATGTCCACCGGTGCCAACTTCCCGCAAATGGTTATGTATGCAGGCTGGCCGTCCATCCTACGTGAGGCGCTTGGAAATACCCTCTACATTTTAGACCGCAATGTCCGCATGGCCTCGGTGCTCGGACTCGTTGGAGCTGGCGGCATCGGGCTGGCGCTCCATGATACGTTGCGCCTGTTCGACTACGGACAATCCGCTACGCTGATTCTGGTCATTTTGGCCACTATTTTGATCATCGACTACGCCTCGGCGTGGTTACGAAGGAGATTGGGGTGATGAATCTGGAAAGAAAAGACTGGGTACGGGCGCTCACCGCCCATCCGGCACTTACATTGAACTCGCTGGCCGACCAACTGGCAATCGGCTGTGAAATTACACTCACCTCCCTGCCTCAGGCTGGATTAGGGCTTCTAACAATGACCGATGGGGCCTTTCATGAGTCCTATTATCTGGGTGAGTTTCCGCTGTCATCGTGTAGCATCGAGCTATCCTTGTCTGATGGCAGACGGGCCGTAGGCGGCGCCCAGGTAATGGCTGACGATGCCGAACTTGCCCGAACGCTTGCGATACTCGACGCCATTTTCGCTGCCAGGTTTCCCGGCTGGGAACTTGTGTCAGCACACATTGAGTCCGGATCGATCAGGCGCGCTGACGAAGATCGCCGCCGTCACGCCATTCTCGCCGCAACGCGCGTGGATTTCGCGATGCTCAATGACGCCGTGGCTGAGGAGGATAGCGATGAAAACTGATAGCATCTGGCAAGCAGGCGTCCAGCAATGCATATTTCGTGAATTGGTCGAGGCATTCTCTCGCCCTGGTGATATTCGTGATTTGAGTAACTGCGTTGATGGATCTTCCGCGCAACGCACCGTGCTAGCCACCATGATGGACGGAGAAATAACTTTAGCCGACCCCCACGGACAAATCGCCGAAGCGGATTGGCCCTTGCTTCAGGTTAAACATGGAACAACCGAGATAGCCCGTTATGTCGTGGCCAAAGGGCACCGTTCCCCAGATTTTCAGCCTGCGCTGGGCTCGCTGGAATCTCCAGAGTTCGGGGCAACACTCCTCATCGAGGTCGATAGCGTAGGCCAGGGCGCCTTGTCCCTGGAGCTTGCCGGGCCAGGCATCGACGGTCGGCGAACGCTGCGTCTGGCAGGTCTACACCCCGACTGGTTAACGCGCCGTGCCGATTGGACAGTGGGCTTTCCCCTGGGGGTTGACCTGTTGTTATCTGACGCGACACATATCGTCGCCCTGCCGCGCACTACAAACATCCGCATTATTGGAGACACTCAGATATGAGTTACGTTGCTATTAAGGGTGGCGGACGCGCCATTGCCGGTGCGGCAGCCGTCACCGAGTATTTACGCGCTGAGGAAGGGTTGAGCAATGCCAGTGCCGAACCGCTCGAAATCGATACCATTCTTCATCAACTGCGCCATCTGGTCGATCGTGTCATTTCTGAGGGCGGGGTGTATCACCCTAAATTCGCGGCCCTTGCTATCAAACAAAGCCTTGGGGATACGCTGGAAGCAGCTTTCGCCCTACGTGCCTGGCGCTCTACGCGTCCGCGCCTTTCTGCGACCCCAGCACTTGACACCTCACGAATGCGCCTTATTCGCCGTATTTCTTCTGCCTTCAAGGAAATTCCCGGTGGCCAGATGCTAGGCCCAACCCCCGATTATGCTCTTCGCCTGCTCCGCCTTGAACTCATGCAAGAATCCCCGGAGGCGTTCCGGGCCATAGCTCGTGCCTGGCTAGAAAATTGCCCTGAATCCCAACTACCGGACAGCTTTCCCAAGGTGCTCGACAGCTTGCGTGCCGAAGGCCTGCTTCCACCGATCAGTGCCACTCGCCAGCAGGCCGCTTTCGATATCACCCGTGACCCACTGGTGTTTCCGGTACCACGCTCGGCCGCCCTATCCACCATGGCGCGGGCAGAAACTGGCTCACTCCTCGCTATCGCTTACTCCAACATGCGCGGTTACGGCGATGTTCACCCGACGGTGGCGGAACTGCGCGTCGGCTACCTGCCGGTGCTGCTGCCGCATCCTGTCACCGGCGAACTCGCAGAGGTCGGGGAGGTGCTGATCACCGAGTGTGAAGTGGTGGCGATGTTTGAGCCCGACGGTGTTGGCGGCAAACCAGTTTTCACTATTGGTTATGGGGCCTGTTTTGGTCACAACGAGGTCAAGGCCATCTCCATGGCAATTCTCGATCGTGCGCTGCAAAAAGGTATGAAAGACGGTGCGGCGAACCCTTCCGAAGACCCGGAATTTGTTCTCCTCCATGTCGATGGGGTTGATTCCATGGGTTTTGCCTCGCACTACAAAATGCCACATTATGTCACCTTCCAATCCGACCTGGACCGTCTGCGCACAACGCAGCAAAAAATAGGAGAACGAGCATGAACGCCACTCCTCAAATGACAACCGGCAACGCATACAACTTCGGTTTTCTTGACGAATACGCTAAGAAAGAAGTACGTCGAGCAATCCTCAAGGCCATCGCCATCCCTGGTTACCAAGTGCCCTACGCCTCGCGCGAAATGCCGATGGGACGCGGTTTTGGTACCGGGGGCCTGCAACTGACCCTGTCGCTGATAGGCCCTGATGAAGTCGTCAAAGTCATAGACCAAGGCTCGGACGACTCGGTTAATGCCGTCAATCTGCGCCAATTTATTGAGATGACCTGTCCCGGTGTTTCCTCGACCACCAAAACTGCGAAATGCACCCTCATCCAATCGCGCCACCGCATCCCTGAACGACCGCTCACTGCGATGCAGATTATCGTCCTACAAGTGCCATATCCTGATCCTCTGGTAGTGGTCGAGCCTTCCGAGGACAAGCGCAAAACCATGCACGGCGAGGCTGACTATTCACGCCTGCTGGTGAAGCTTTACGAGGATATTGTCAAGTTCGATGAGATCACCATCTCGCATCGTTATCCGACACGAATCAATGGCCACTACGTCATCGATCCTTCGCCGATTCCGCGCTGGGATGTGCCGAAAATTAACGATGCGGCGGCACTCACCCTATTTGGCGCTGGACGCGAGAAGAAGATTTACGCTGTGCCGCCGCACACGAAAGCGGAACCTTTGGCCTTTTCTGACGTGCCGTTCCGAGTCGAGGACTTCCGCGACGCTACGGGGCAGCGCCGTGCCTGCAACCGTTGCGGCTGCGTGGATTCGTTCCTCGATGAGTTCATTAGCGATTCGGGTGACAAGACCTATCAGTGCTCGGACAGCGACTGGTGCGACGAGCAATCGCTACACGCTGAGCAACCTCAGGGAGAACAGGCATGAACAAGATTTTCGAGGTTCACAACCTTAGTAAGATCTACGGCCCGGGCTGCCCGCAGTGCATTGATAGCACCGGCCCGGAGGCCGACACCAACCTTTGTCCGCATTGTGGCAGCGTGGTCGCCATCCATGATGTTTCCTTTGACCTGTTCGAGGGGGAGATTCTGGGCGTCATGGGTGAATCTGGCAGCGGCAAATCGACGGTGGTGAAAGCCCTCTACTTCGATCAGGAGCCATCGGGAGGTGAGGCAATTTTCTACGACAGCGAAAAGCAATATGATTTGTTTGCCCTTAACGCCGCCCAGCAGCGCTGGCTACGTAACCATCGCTTCGGAATGGTCTATCAAAACCCGAATCTGGGCTTGAATTTCAACATCAGTGCCGGCGGCAACATCGCCGAGCGTCTGCTGATGAGCGACCTGATGGACTACGGTGCTATCCGCGAACGAGCCCGTGCCCTGCTGCAACGTACAGAAGTACTTCTCTCACGTGTCGATGATCTGCCGAAGAACTTCTCAGGCGGTATGCAGCAACGTGTGCAGATTGCTAAGGCACTTGCTACTCAACCTCCCCTGCTGTTCCTGGACGAAGTGACCACTGGACTCGACCTCTCAGTTCAGGCCCGCATCCTCGACCTGATCCTGGAAATCCAGCAGGAGCTGAAGACCGCCATGATCGTCGTCACCCACGACCTGGGAGTGATCCGGCTGCTGACAGGACGAGCCATTGTCATGAAATACGGTCGCGTCATTGAGACGGGGCTTACCGATCAAATCCTGGAAGACCCTCAGCACGCCTATACCCAGCGGCTGGTGGCATCCGCCCTGTGAGGTACATAGAGTGATTCCACCCATTCTCCAAGTCGAGGGTTACGGCAAGCATTTCCAGCTCCACGAGCAGAACAAGCTGATCCCGTCCTCGCACAACGTCACTTTCAGCGTGCGCGGCGGTGAACTTACCGCCCTGATCGGACCCACCGGTGCCGGCAAGTCTACCGTACTGAAAGGCATCTACCGCACCTATCTGCCGAGCACCGGTCGCATTCTTTATCGCAATGCGGTAGGCCACGAGCTAGATCTGGCCCTAGCCACCGAGCATCAGATC
>JANNQL010000206.1:0-13015 GCA_031400755.1 Pseudomonadota bacterium
TCACCCATGCCCTCTATCCGGTCAAATCGCACCTGAAGACCGCCTTGCTCATGGAGTTGTTGAAACATACCGACACCGAGTCGGTCCTGATCTTCACCCGCACCAAGCACCGCGCCAAACGCGTTGGCGAACAGTTGGAGAAGAAGGGATTCAAGGCCGCCTCCATCCAGGGCAATCTGTCGCAGAACCGCCGCCAAGCGGCTTTGGACGGCTTCCGGGACGGCACTTTCCAGATCCTTGTCGCCACCGATATTGCCGCCCGCGGCATCGATGTCAATCAAATCTCCCACGTTATCAATTATGATATGCCAGATACCCCGGATGCCTACATCCATCGCATCGGCCGCACCGGTCGCGCCGCCCGCAGCGGTGACGCCTTTACCCTGGTGAGCGATGACGATACCGACATGGTGCACGCCATTGAGCGTGTTTTAGGTACCCGGCTCAAGAGTTCCGCAGTTGAGAATTTTGACTATGACCAGCCTGCGCCCCGCAACAATCAAGAGTTTGCCCGGCCCCCGCAACAACCGAGACCCAGACGCAAGCCGGCCGCTCCGAGAAAGACATCGGCCCCGGCCAAGAGTTCAGAAGGACCACCGGCCAGAGGCCAACGCCCACAATCGAGCCATACCCCAGCGGGAGGGGCCAACCAGCAACTCAGACGCGCCAACACCAACAGCCGCCGGGGCCGCTAACACCGCCTGATGAATCGTGCCGAGCCAACACCGCAGACTGTTTTTCACAGCCTCACCCCGGAGACGGTCCTCTCCCTGGTAGAAAAGGCCTTAGGCATCAAATGCACTAATCTCTGCCGGCCCTTAAACAGCTATATCAACCGGGTGTTTGAATTGGCCGGTCAAGATGGCGCCGGTCTGGTGGCCAAATTCTACCGCCCAGGGCGCTGGTCGGCTGCTGCCTTGCAGGATGAACACGATTTCCTGGCCGACTTGCTGGCGGCGGAAATTCCGGTGATTGGGCCGTGTACGCTCATTGACGGCACCACCTTGGCCACCTCCGGCGCCATCCATTTTGCAGTCTTTCCAAAAAAAGGCGGTCGCAGTTTCGATGAGTTCAGCGATGATCAATGGCTGCAACTTGGCCGTCTGCTCGGGCGCACCCATGCCATCGGTTCTACCCGTTCCCCCAAAGACCGAATCATCATGGCGCCGGACAAATCAACCCGGCAGCAGATTGATTATATACTCCAAGGCGATTTCGTACCGATTGACCTTCGTGAACCACTGCGGACCTTAACGGACGCCATCATCAATGAAATCACCCCGTTGTTTCGTGGCGTGGAGATGGTCCGCATCCATGGCGACTGTCATTTTGCCAATCTCCTCAACCGGCTGGACGAATCGTTTTTCCTGATCGATTTTGATGATATGGCGGTGGGCCCGCCGGTGCAGGATTTGTGGATGCTGCTGCCTGGATACCGGGAAGAATCGCTGCCTGAAATTGAACTTTTCCTGGAAGGATACGAAACCTTCAGGGCTTTTGATCGCCGGACGCTGCGCTTAATTGAACCGCTACGGGCCATGCGTTATGTCCACTTCATCACCTGGTGCGCCCATCAAGTGGCGGAAGACGGCTTGAGCCGTCTCGCCCCGAATTTTGGTTCACACGAGTACTGGCAACAAGAGCTTCGGGACCTGAGCGAACAGCGGCAACGGATCCTTGATATGCCTAGGATCCAGGACTGAGTGCAGTATACAACAACTTAATTTTAGAAGGAGGGACCCATGAAAATCGTCGCGTTTAACGGCAGTGCCAGAAAAGGTGGTAATACCGCGCAGCTCTTGACCATGGCGCTCGATGAGTTGGCCAAGGCCGGTCATGACACCGAACTGGTGGAACTTTCGGGGCAGGCCTTTCCGGGCTGCATAGCCTGCTACAAATGTTTTGAAAAAAAGGACAAGCACTGCGGCGTCAAGACCGACATGGCCAACGAATGCATCGAAAAGATGCTGGCCGCCGATGCCATCCTGCTGGGCTCACCGACCTACTTTGCCGATGTCTCGGCCGGCATGAAGGCCTTGATCGAACGGGCCGGCATGGTGGCCAGGGCCAACGGCAATATGTTCAAACGCAAGCTCGGGGCCGGGGTGGTGGCGGTGCGACGGGCCGGGGCCTCCCATGTCTTTGCCTCCCTTAACAATTTTTTCCTGATCGGCGAGATGATCGTGGTGGGCTCATCCTATTGGAATATCGGCCAGGGCCGGGAATCGGGGCAGGTCCAGGAGGACAAGGAAGGTATCCAGACCATGCAGGACCTGGGGAGAAACATGGCCTGGCTGCTGGAGAAAATGCGGCCCGAGTAATTTTTTTTTGTGTATCAGAGGGAGATCAATCTCACTACAGCGAAAATGCCGCCCCGCTTAGCTCCCCCTGAGACAAACACCAATTCGTCCCTCTGTGCTTGAAAAAATTTAAAAAAATTTATATTGAGATCACCAATCGCTGCAACCTCTCCTGCAGCTTCTGCCAGCAGGGCAAACGCCCCAAGGCCTGGATGCAACCGGAGGAATTTACCGAGATCGTGCGGCAGGTCAAGCCTCACACCAAGCATCTTGCCCTGCATGTGCTGGGCGAACCTCTGCTGCACCCCGACCTTGCCAAGCTGCTCGCTACGTGCCAAAATCAAGATTTGGCGGTCAATCTGACCACCAATGGCACCATGTTGGCCAAACAACAGGCCCTCCTGCTGACGAGCCCGGCCCTGCGCCAGATTAACATATCTCTGCACAGCGCAGTCGAAGAAACAACCGACTCAGCTCTCACAGCATATCTGGCCGATATCTTTGCCTTTATCCAGGAAGCAACCTCGAAGACCCAGATCTTTATCTGCCTGCGGCTCTGGAACATGTCAAGGACCGGATCCGCCCCAACCTTTTGTCAAAACGTCCTCATCCTGAAACATCTTGAAGCCTTTTTCTCCCTGCCCTCACGACTTGCCGACCAACTGACGCCGGGCCAGGGCATCACCCTAGCGCCACGGGTCTTTTTGAGTCAGAATCCACGCTTCACCTGGCCCCATAATCCGGCTCCAGAACTGGGCGACAAAGGGTTCTGCCGAGGACTGCGCGACCATGTGGCCATCCTGGTGGACGGCACCGTGGTTCCCTGTTGTCTCGATGCCGAGGCAGACATCAACCTCGGCAACATCCACACCCAGCCCCTAAGCGAAATCCTGGCAAGCCCCCGGGCCACCCGGATGTACGAAGGTTTTACCAGACGCAGGCTGGTAGAACCCCTGTGCCGCCGCTGCACCTTTAGCCAATCGTTTTGACTCAGGAAATTGATGGATGTCACCCTCAAGGGGGGATTGAATTGAACGCTACGCTTATCCACCCTACCCCTCGCGGCTTGGAGACTGAAGATGCCACAAGGAGGTATAGGAGCGGGCCATGCCCGCGCCCCCGTCGCCATGGCGAAACACGATTATCGCGGGCATGGCCCGCTCCTACTTGAATGAAGTTGTTTGGAAGTCCTATGCCCTCAACTTACGGACAGACAAAATTCCAAGAGGGCCCTTCCCGGTCAAGCAGGTAGCGGTCGTATGCCTTGAAGAGGCCAAGCGCCTCGCTGGTCGAGGCCGTGGTAAAACGCAGCCGATTGAGTTTGTCCAGCGGCAGGGCCTGGGCGCGGCCCAACAGTTTGACGGTGTTGATTGACAGGGAGATGGCAGACTGGGTCGGTTGGCAGTGGCGGCAGATGATCGCCCCTTGGCTAGCGTAAAATCGAAACGGGCTGCCGTGGCCCTCAAGCCGCTGGCAGGAGGCGCAAGCGGAGAGGTTTGGCTGATAGCCCAGGCGGCTATAAAATTTGACCAGAAACAGGACCAGGGCCTCCAGAGGTTCATGCGCAGTGCTGAGAATGCCCATGATCCAGACCAGGCAGGAAAAAAGTTCAGGGTCATGATCGTTGGCGTGGGTCCAGCTGCGGTAGAGTTCGCAGACCAGATTGGCGGCAGTGTAGGCCTGGTAGTTTTGGCGTAGAGGCAGGTGGCTGTTGATCAGCTCGGCCTGGTTGATGATCGGCAGGCGGTAATGATCGCTGTAGTCGATATCCAAGAGCGAGAATATTTCGAGCTTGTTGACGAAGCGTTTGATGCTGCGTTTGGCGCCCTTGGCGATGCCAGTCCATTGGCCGAGGGTTGGGCTGTAGATGGTGACGATCTTGTCCGCTTCCCCGTAATCAGTGAGCTGGATGACCAGACCGGGGGTCTGCTGCAGGGCCATTTCTGATCAGGGCCGTTGGATGGTGACGGTCTGTCCGGCCTCTGTTTTGGTTGGCACAACCGCGCCGTTGACGGTAAGCTCCACTCCGTCGGTGCGGTCAAGGGTCAGGGCAAAGCCCTTGGCCGCCTGCCAGGTTTGGCTGTTGCCAGGGGTAAGCATTTTTTCGACCGCCTCCTGGCCGTCAAGGCTGAGTTTTACCGTTATCTGGTTTGCGGCGCGCAGGCTGATCTCGTAAGCAGGGGATGGTGGTACTGGTGCGGCCGGGCTTGGCTCAGCCTGTCCGGTGGCTGGAGTCGTCGTAGTCGTTGTTGTTGTCGTCTCTGCGTGGTCCATTGCCTCCCGGATTTTTTCGGCTGCTGTCTTGCCTCCACTCGTTGCGTCAGCGGGTGGGGTGGCTGTCAGATTTTGGCCAGCACCAGGCGTAGAGGGGACGGAAACGACCTCAGAACCGCCCTTGGCCGGGCTCTCTATGGTGGCGTGACTGTTGCCGCTGGCAGGGACATGGCCCCCTGGATAATAGACCCTGACCCCAAAGAAAAGGGCAATAATCAACAGGCTCATGAAGATGCCCGACCGGGCCGGGAGAGGGTGGATCTTCTTCGGGACCAGTGGAGAACCGACGAAACTCCCGTTTACGCCCCATTGCTTCTCGTATAAACGGATGGCCTCCTCGGGGTCGAGTTTGAGATGGGCGGCATAGAGTCTGACAAAGCCCCTACTGAAGACATCAGCCGGCAGTCTGGCCCGGTTATCGTCTTCAAGGGCGATCAGGTTCTTGAAATTGATCCGGGTTGCATTGGCAACAGCGACCAGATCCAGGCCCTGGCTCAACCGGGCTGCTTTCAATAAAGCCCCTAACGTCACTTCCTTCCCGGTGACTTGGTCCTCTGCCCCTGCAGGTGGTTCGGTTGTCTCGATGCGCATAGCCGGTCACATGTTTTGTTTGATGAAGGCCTTGGTGCGGATTTCGGTGATCCATTTTTTATAGAGCTGTTCACTTTCCTGCTTGTAGAGTTGGGTCTCGATGTCTTTTTTGAGTTCGGCCAAGGGGGGGGCGCTGACTTTATCGCCATCTTGGACAGAAATCAGTTTGATGATCTGGTAACCATTCGGGGTTTCAATGAGGCCGCTGGTCTCACCCGGTTTCATGCCGAGTACGACATCCTTCATATAAGGGGCCAGTTCTTTTTTTTGAAACACACCGATATCTCCACCGTCTTCTTTTGAGGGCAGATCTGAAAGCGCTCCAGCCACCTCAGCAAAATTCTGACCAGCCAATAGCTGACCTTTGGCGGATTCCGCTGCCTGCCTGGCCTCAGCCGCAGTCTTCTTTTTGTGTTCATCCCCCCAGAGAAAACCCATCTGCAGGAGATGATAGCCAGAAGCGCCTGCTTGTTGAGCTGCGTAATTCTCCTGGTAATACTGATTGATCCTGTCGTCAGTGACCACGACTTTCGAGCGGATTTCACGACTGATCAACCGCGATTGCAGCATCTGGCCCTTGAGCTGCTTCTTGTACTGTTCTTCCGAAATGCCCTTGCTGGCCAGGTCTTTTTTCATATCTTCCCGAGTGACGTTGTTCTCGGCCAAAATAGTGTCAATAGTCTGGCCAATCTCTTCGTCGCTTATTTTGATCTCCAGTTTGGCGGCCTGCTGATCGAGCAGACGCTGGTCGATCAGATGCGACAGAACCTCCTGCTTAAGTTTCTCCATCTCTGCCTGCAACTGATCGGTCGGCGCCCGTTTGATGAGTTCCTGGAAATAGCGACTGCCCTCTTCGTTAAGTTCAGAGAGGGTAATGACATCATCGTTGACCACGGCGACAATTCGGTCAGCCACCTCGGCCTTGACCAGGGGAGAGAGCATGATGGAAGAAAACAACACAAGGCATGAGATGGAGAATCTACGCATAGGGGGTGCTCAATAAAGGCAAGGGTTAAAAGGGGGCCGGTTAATTAACCGGATCACTTTTTTACTTACCCCGCTACCCAAGTGAGCGCAATATTTTTCTGACGGTATCAAAAATGGATTCAGTGGAGGCGGTGGGGACCTTGACCACCAGACGGCTGTCCGGGGTCAGACGCGCTGTCTTCTTGTGATGCTCGACATAGAGGAGGATGCGCTCCGGCGAGGCCGGGGTGTTGTTGGCAAAGGAGATGACCAGGGCGCTGGGGGCCTCCTCCAGTTTGGATATTTTAAGTTTTTTCAACTCAAGTTTCAAGGTGACGACGTTAAAGAGGTTCATGGTGGCCGGCGGCAGATGTCCGTAGCGGTCGACGAATTCCTCCTGTAGATCAACCGCCTCTAACTCTGAGGCAACGCTTGCGATCCTACGGTAGGCTATATAGCGCTGGTCGAGGTCGGGGATGTACTCCTCCGGGATAAAGGCCGAGACCTTGAGGTTGATCTCCGGGTCGATTTCAGCACTCTCGGCCGGCCCCCCTCCTCCCTCGCCGAATTCGCCATGGCGCTTCAAATCTTCCACCGTCCTCTGCAACAGGTCGAGGTAGAGGTCATAGCCCACTGCGGCGATGGTGCCGCTCTGCGATTCGCCGAGTATATTGCCGCCGCCGCGGATCTGCAGGTCGGAAAGCGCGAGCTTAAAGCCGCCGCCCAGTTCGTTGTAATCCATCAACGCCCGCAACCGTTGCTTGGCATCCTTGGACAAGAGTTCGAGGGAGGGCACCAGCAGGTAGGCATAGGCCTGTTCTTTACTGCGTCCCACCCGGCCACGCAGCTGGTAGATCTCGGCCAGGCCCATACGGTCGGCGCGGTTAATGATGATGGTGTTGGCGTTGGGGATGTCCAAGCCCGACTCGATAATGGTGGTGCAGATCAGGACATTGACCTCTTTGCGAACAAAGCTGACCATGATTTCTTCCAGGTTCTTGCCCGGCATCTGACCGTGGGCCACGGCGATCTTGGCCTCCGGCACCAGCTTCTGGACCTTGAAGGCCAGGTCGTGGATGGAGTGCACCCGGTTGTGGACCAGAAAGACCTGACCGCCGCGCTGGAGTTCACGGACAATCGCCTCCTTGATCACCAGCTCCGAATACTTGGCGATAAAGGTCTTGACCGACTGCCGGTTGACCGGCGGGGTGTTGATCACCGACAGGTCACGCACCCCCAAAAGCGACATCTGCAGGGTGCGAGGGATAGGGGTGGCGGTCAGGGTCAAGACATCGATCCCGGTGCGCAGCATCTTCAACCGTTCCTTGTGGGTAACGCCAAAGCGATGTTCCTCGTCGATGATCAGTAGCCCCAGGCGCTTGAAGACCACGTCCTTGGAGAGCAGGCGGTGAGTGCCGATAATGATGTCGATCTTGCCCGCTGCCAGGTCTTTTAATATCTGGCGCTGCTCGGCGCTGGAGCGGAAGCGGTTCAGGCAGTCGATGGTCACCGGGAAGCCCTGCAGCCGTTCCTTGAAAGTAGCGACGTGCTGCTCGGCCAGCACCGTGGTCGGCACCAGGATCGCCACCTGATAACCGTCCGCCGCCACCTTGAAGGCGGCCCGGATCGCCACCTCGGTCTTGCCGAAGCCGACATCGCCGCAGACCAAGCGGTCCATGCACTGCTCAGTAGTCAGGTCGTGCATGACCTCGGTGATGGCCTTGATCTGGCCTGGGGTCTCGTCGTAGGCAAAGGACTCCTCCAGCTCCTGAAACAGGGCATCAGGCCGCGAGAAGGCGGTGCCGGTAATGACTTTGCGGCGGGCATAGAGGGTGAGCAGGTGTTGGGCCACCTTCCAGACCGCCTCCTGGACCTTTTGCTTGGTGATGCTCCAGGCCTTGCTGCCTAAGCGGGAGAGGACCGGCGCCTTGTCGGTCAAGCCGTTGTACTTGCTGATGGTGTTGATGCGATCCACCGGCACGTAGAGCTTGTCTTCATCCTTGTAGGTCAGGAGCAGGAAATCGCTGACCAGCTCGCCCAGCCTGATATTGCTGATGCCATCATAGATGGCCAGGCCGTGGTCGCGGTGGACGACGATGTCGCCGATCTACAGCTCCTCGAAATTGACGGCAGGCTCGTTCGTGGTCTTGGCCTTTTTCTTCCTGGTCTGGCCCAGCCGCTTCTCCCCGAACAGTTCGACCTCGGACAGGAAATGGACCTTTTCGTCTATGAGGTCAAAGCCCGCCGACAGCGGCAAGGGATAGAGATTGATGGCCTGGCTGGGGACAAGCTTCAGGGCCGGGCCGTCTACTAGGTTGATGGGCAGGTCGTGGCCGCCAAGCATCTGGCCGAGCTGGGTGGCGTGCCGTTCCGAACGGCAGGCGATATGGACCTGGTCGCCATCCTTCAACCAGTCCCGCAGATAAACAGTCAGCGGCGCCAGCAGGCCGAACTTCTGGCGTTGCAGTTCCAGGTGCTGCTTGATCAGGGTATGATTGCCGCAGTGGATGACAATTGGTGTTTCGGCGGTGGTTCGACTCCGCTCACCAACCGATCCGATCCCCGATTCAATCGTTCCCCGAGCCCCCCGCAAGGGGGGACTCAGTTCAGTCCCCGCTGGTGTCGGACGGGGATAAACTCCGTCAAAGGGAGGAGTCGAAGGGCGGTCCCTGGTTCCCTGAGCGGAGTCGAAGGGAGGAGTCGAAGGGTCCAGCTCCCCTGTCTCAACCTCTTCAAAATCAAAGAGCTTAACAGTCCTGGACCCATCCAGACGCTTTTGAAAGGCCTCTTTAGTCAAAAAGATGTTGTGCGGCGGCACGATGGCCGATTGCACGGCGCGGGCCTCCTGGTAATTGGCCTCGATCCGTTCCCAGACGAGCTGGATGGTGCGGTAAATCTGGGGCGGGTCGAGCAGGAAGACCAGGCTGCCTGGCGCCAGGCAGGCCATCGGATCGCTCAACTCGGCGTGGAACAGGGGCAGAAAGAACTCGATGCCGGGAAATTTAAGGCCGCGGCTGATCTTGTCCATGACCACCTCTTTTTCATCCCGGCTCCAGGACAGCTCGAGTGCGATCCTCTCTACCCGGTCAAGCAACAGGGCCCTGCCCTCATCATCGGGCGGAAAAAGGACATCGCTGACCGGGATGATCTCGGCCTCAGTGATCTCCTGGATGGAGCGCTGGCTGATTGGGTCGAAGAGCCGCATGGTCTCAACCAGATCGCCAAAGAAATCAAGCCTGATCGGATAGTCAAAGCCAGGGGGGAAGATATCCATGATGCCGCCGCGTCGGCTGAACTCGCCGGCGTTCTGCACCAGACTCATCGACTCGTAGCCGGCCTCGATCAGACGGCGGGCAAGCTCTTCCTGGTCGATCTCCTCGCCGCTGATGATGAGTTCGGCCAGGCCAGTGAGCTTGGCGTCCGGCAAGACCTTGCGCAGCAGGGCCTCACACGACGCCACCATCAGGTAAGGTGCCCCGCCGGTCTTGATCTTGTAGAGGGCCGAGAGGCGTTGGGCCGTGGTCTGCGGGTCCGGGGAGAGCGGGGTGTAGGGCGGGATCTCGTAGCCCGGATAGTAATGGACCGGGGCGGTGGTGAAGAGGGCGAGGTCCTGGGCCAGTTGCCCGGCCTGGGATTCAGTCGCCGTCACCAGAAGCAGGGGCCTGGCGATCCTGGCGCTGGCCTGGGCGGCAAGCAGGGCGGCAGCGCTTGGTTTGAGTCCGGAGATCGATAACGGCTGGCCGCCTTGAGTCAAGAGCGGGATGAGTTGACTGATTTTTTGCACAGAGTTGATTTTTTCTAAAATGAAGGCTTGGGGATCAGCGTAAGTACTCAGGTCTATAGGCTATAGGGATTAGACTGTTATCCACAGAAAACACGTGATACGGGCCGTGGCGGGCCGCCCATCATGTGACCCGTTTCTTTGCCTAACAGCCTTCCGCCTATAGCCTAATCAACCTAAAGGTAGTTACATTTTTTCAAATGAAGATTGGGCATCAGCCAAGGGTCAGCAGTCTCCCTGGGCCGTTGGCTAGCATTGATCACAGGGGCAGGCTTGGCGGGGGGGGAGACCCTTCAAGAGAGGCGAACATAGCAGATTGGCCGAGAAATGACAAGTGAGCGGGTCTTTTCTACAACGATTGTCAAATAGGCACTGCATAGGTATATCAAACGAACAAAAATCCCACATGATATAAGGAGACGCAGCAAATCAGACTTTTTTTGCAACACCATTAACCTTGCGCCGACGCGAGGGCAAGTGGAAGCAAATTGTTCCACCCACATTTTTTCACCCATGCAGCAACAAATGGAGATCCTGCATCGTGACTTCAATCTTGTCAGTCTGTTCCCGAAGGATTTGCGAAACAGCAGCGCTTTCCTCTGCCGAAGCGGCGGTGGTTTGGGTAACCTTGTCGATCTCGGTCAGGGCAGTATCAATCTGGCCGATGCCTTGGGTCTGTTCCTTTGAGGCGATAGCGATTTCGGCTATCAAGGTTTCGATCTTCCCGACCTTTCCCTTGATCTCATCAAAGGTCGCCGTAACTTCGCGGCTGATGACAACTCCTGCCGTTGCCTTGGTAATGGAATCGCCGATCTTCTCGGCGGTCTCGCGGGCGGCCGAGGCGCTACGCTGGGCAAGACTACGAACCTCTTCAGCCACCACCGCGAATCCTCTTCCGGCTTCGCCGGCACGGGCCGCCTCAACAGCGGCATTTAAGGCGAGAAGATTCGTCTGAAAGGCGATTTCATCGATGGTCTTGATGATTTTTTCTACCTCGTCGCTCGATTTTTTAATGTCGTCCATGGCCACGGACATCCGGTGGATCTGCTCACTACCGGCCTCGGCTGCGACGCGGGCATCGGTGCCCCATTGCCGCGCGGCCTCCGCATTTTCCTGCGTACTCTTTGCCATGCTTCCCATTTCTGCCATGGAAGCGGACGTCTCCTCGATGGAGGCCGCCTCCTCGCTGCTCGCTTCGGAAAGGGACAGGCTTGAAGCGGCGATCTCTCCGACAGCGGTACTGAGGGAATGAAAAGCCTCAGAAAGGGTCGTGGAGACCTTTTCAAGCCCCGTGCTGATATTCCTTCTGATCTGCCAGGCAAACACCAGAAAAAAAGAAAAGCCAACGCCGCAGGCAAGAAGGACAATGACGCCCAGCCGTTTCATCCTCGTCGTGCTTTCTCCCAACTGCCGGTCGGCATCCTGTTTCACTGAGGTTTGATATTTCTCAATGGCCTGTAGAATTTTTTCAAATGCCGGATTTGATTCCTCAATAAAACTCTGAAGGGCAAGGGCCTGCTCACCCCGCAAGAGTGTATCCTTGACCTTGTTATTTTTTTCCGTCAGGGACTGAAAGGCCGCACCCACGTCACCAGCGCCCGTTAAGTTTCCAATGCGCTGTTGCACTTCCTTGCCAGCAGCTTCACCTTGGTCGAGCAACTTTTGCAAGGCGTCGATATCCGTCTCCCGTAAAAGCTGCTGCACAATACTTTGCACCCCGGAGGCGGCATGAATCACCTTAAATACCTCTTCGGTCAACTTGGTCTGTTTCGCCATCAATCTCTGATTTTCCGAGGTGAGCTGGGATATAAACCAGCCAGCTGACACACCGGCGAACGAGGTGATGACAACGGAAATCAAGATCAGAAAAAACAACTTGCGTGACACGCCCATAACAATCACCGACTTTGATTTATGGAAGCCGCCGAGCTGGACACGGCGGCTTCCCCTGCTGTTTCTCCAGCCAAAGACTAAATCTTCATTACCCCAAAGCCGATCACGATGGCGCCGATGGGTGTGGCCCCATCCAGCACCGGCACCGAGACCTGAACCTGCTGCTTGCCTGTTGACTCATCCACTTCCACTGCTCCCTGCCAGGTTTTTCCGGCCATGGGCTGGTCATGTTTTTCCTTGCCCTTGTGGGTCCAACTGGTGGTTTTAGAAAGAAACGCGACCTTGCCGCCGTCCGCGCCGGAGACAAAAATTTCGGTAACCGCGTCATCCTTTTTGGCCTTGAGGTACACGGCAAGTTCATTTTTGGCGAGCGACTGTACAAACGGGTCGATGATGGTCAACGTCTTCCATTTGTCGTTGGTCATGCCCTTGGCGTCGGCAGAAGGGTTGGCGTTATAGTCTTTCACGGCAGCAACTATTTTTGCGTCGGCGCTCCATTCTTGAAACGCCTTGACCTTGGCGTCCACCTTGGTTTGTTGCTCAGGGGTAAGTCCTGCGCCGAAGCAGGGAGAGAAAATTAAAAATGATGACAAAACAACGGCGGCGATCATGGCTGAAACATGTTTCATGGTAAGCTCCTTTTTGGATGGTTGAGTGAAGTGGAGATGGCTTCTTGCGTAGAAGAAAATAAAAACAGCCATCGATTGGCTTTCTTTCAGGCTATCAAAAATAAGATATCGATGTCAAATAGTAAAAAAAACCTTTTTTACGACTAACTATTCAGCAGCGCCGCAGATGCGAGATTTATATTGGCCCGCTTCGTCGGCCAATAAATAGGCCTGCGAGCTATAGCAGCGCTATGCGAGCAGGCCTATGACGAAGCAGATGTGGTGCTGCGGGATAGTTTTAGCATCACACCTTAAATTGATTGACCATCCCCTGCAGCTGCTCGGAGAGTTTGCTCAACTCATTGGCGCTTTGCTGGACCTGGGAACTGGAGTTGCTGATCTCGCCCGCCGACTCATTGACATCGCTGATCTCTTTGGCCACCTGGCCTGCCGCCTGGCTGGTCTGGGTGACATTGGTGTTGATCTCACTCAAGCCCTGGGCGGTCTGGTTGATATTCTCAGAAATTTCGCGGGTGGCGGTATTCTGCTGGCCAATCGCATTCGCAATCGAGCTGATCAGGCCATCGACATGATTGATGGCG